>JAVVOA010000040.1:0-17637 GCA_036656515.1 Oscillospiraceae bacterium
GACCCCGCTGCTCACCCGTCTGGCGCTGGGCTATGGCAACGACGCGCCTCTGGGGGCAGAGGGCTTGCATCTCCACAACGTGCTGGGCACCCATCTGACCGGGCCGGTGCTGGTGAAAAACCCGGGGCTGACCCTTTCGGTGCTCACAGCCATCTATGCCCGGCGGGGCGTGGCGCTGCCCGCCGATTTGCCGGAGTATCCCTATGAGCAGCAGGCCTATGACGTGACCCTTGCCCAGCTGCGCCGTCGGGCGGGGGACGGGAATCCATCGAGAGCCAAGGCCTGAGGGAAAACAGAAGATTAAAATGGCGGCGTCGTGGGGAAACCTCCACGACGCCGCTTTATTTGATCCGGGGGACAGGGGAACGGATGCAAAAGGGGGACAGGCAAAAAGCCCGTCCCCCCTGTCTGATTCAATTGTTTTTTAGAGCTGCTTCACGGTGTAGTACACCGCCAGCGCGAACAGGCAGACCGCCAGCGCCCACATGGCGTAATAGGCCACCGCCGCGCTGAGCACGGAGATTGCCATAGCGATGACAGACAGTCCGCAGGAGAGGGTGATGGCAAAATAGTCCGCCTTGGCGGGGAGCAGCTGCCGCTCTTTCCACTTGCCCTTGTTCTGCTCCAACTTGTGACAGCCCAGTGCCACCGCCAAAAGCAGAAGCACCAGCACCGCCGTGCCCACCAGCACCAGAGCGTTCCAGTTGGTGTTGCCCACGCCCCGACGGAGCGCCCAGACATCGGCGATGCCCAGACCCAGAATGGCGAAGCTATAGAAGAATTCACGCTGATACAGGAAGAAGATCAGCACCGCCAGCATCAGCACCGGCACCGCCATCAACAGGAGATTTGTCCCGCCCGGCAGGAATCTGCCGCACATCCAGCCGGAGACCCCCAAAAACAGACCCAGCCCGCTGATCCACAGACCCATGGCACGCTTGCCCTTGTCCTTCCGCAGTGCGGCGGTCACCACCAGTCCCAGTGCCAGAATCGCCAGCCCGATATAGCTTTGATAGCGCAGCACGGGTTCCAGTTTCAGCACCTGTTCCACCTGACCGTTTACAAAGAAGCGGCGCACCAGCAGCAGATAGGCCTCTGCCACACAGCCCGCCAGAAATAGTTGCATTGCCGTGGTAAAGCTCTCGTTGCTCTTTTTGACGTTAGCATTCTGCTTGCGATTTTCCGGGTTTTTCGCCATCTATTCAGACCTCCACAAGAGGATTCGCCTCTTTCAATTTTATATTGCCCGGTTATGCGCCAAAACAATATATTGGAGTATTATAGCAGACCCACTTATTTTTTGCAAGGTTTTTGCGCGGTTTCTCTGTTGTGAAATTTTGCGTGTCGGTGTATAATATGGCTACTTTTCAATTTCGTATACGTTTGACAGGAGATTTTTTGGGATGAAACGGATTTTACCTGCCCTTGCCGCCCTCCTTTGTGCCGCCCTCCTCGCCGGTTGCGGCGGGACGACACCGCCGGTGACGGCAGAGCTGTTTGCCATGGACACGGTGATGACCCTCTCCGCCACGGGAGATGGGGCGGCAGAGGCCATCGCCGCCGCGCAAAAGGAGATTCAGCGCTTAGAGGAACTGCTCTCCCGCACACGGGACAGCTCGGAGATCACCGCCGTCAACCACAGCGACGGCAGACCCGTCCCCATCAGCGGCGAGCTGTATGTGCTGCTGGAAACCGCGCTGGAGGATTCCGCCAAAACCGGCGGCGCGTTTGACTGCACCATCGCCCCCGTCGCCTCGGCGTGGGGCTTTACAGAGGCCGCCTTCCGGGTGCCGCCTCAGGCCGAGCTGGATGCCCTGCTGACCCATGTGGGCAGCGGACACGTCACCCTGCAAAGCACGGCAGACGGCTTTTTCGCCACCTTAGAACCCGGCACCGCCTTGGATTTGGGGGGCATTGCCAAGGGCTATGCCTCCGATCAGGTGGCGCGGATTTTCAAGGAGCACGGCGTGGAGAGCGGCGTGATCTCTCTGGGCGGCAACGTCTATGCCCGGGGCAGCAAGCCGGACGGCAGTCCGTGGCGGGTGGCGGTACAGGATCCCGCCGACCCCACAGGGCAGGTGGGCGTGGTGGAGGTCACCGAGGAATTTGCGGTCACCTCCGGCGGCTATCAGCGGCACTTTGAGGAAAACGGAAAAAGCTATCACCACATTCTCGATCCCAAAACCGGCTATCCGGCGGAGAGCGGACTGGTCTCCGTCACCATCCTCACGGGAAACGGCGCACGGGCGGACGCGTTTTCCACGGCACTCTTTGTCATGGGCACGGACAAGGCCATCGACTTCTGGCGGGAGCGGCAGGGGCAGGACGATGCCTTTGACATGATTCTGGTGACGGACGACGGGCGGGTGCTGGTCTCACCCGGCATCGCCGCTCAATTTACATTGGAAAAAGGGGCAAGCTATGTCTGCGAAACCATCCATGAACTGTAAGCCCACCCTCGCCGACGGCTTGGTGGTGCTGGTGATTTTGGCGCTGGCACTGGCGCTGGGCGGCTGGTTTTGGACACAGCCCCAGACCGGCGAGCTGACGGCGGTGGTGTCTATCGACGGCACGGAGGTGGAGCGGGTGCGGCTCGCCACCCTGACCGACCCCCATGAGGAGACCATCACCGACTGCCCCTATCCCATCACACTGGTCTTCTTTTCGGACGGTGTGGCGGTCACGGCGGCGGACTGTCCTACTGGGGACTGCGTACACACCGGCAAAATCACCCGGGCGGGACAGAGCATCGTCTGCCTGCCCAATCGGCTGATCGTGGAGCTGTCCGGCGCACCGGCGGACTTCGACGTGCTGGTGGGCTGAGATACGCGCGGGGGCAGATACGCGGCTTTTTGAAAAAAGCCTGCCAAAAACTTTTGTGATCCAATATTTTCTGTTCCCCTTTATGGCGCAATCCATCAAATTAGAACAGTAAAGTTTTCTTTGCTTCTTTCTTTTTCAAAAGAAAGAATGCGTACCCCCGTATCCCTCGTATATCTTTCAGGAAAGGCGGCGGCGCTGTGAAGCTGACCACCCGACAACTGGCGCTGTGTGCCATGCTGACTGCGCTGGCCTTGGCGCTGTCCTATATGGAGGCGCTGTTCCCCCTGCCCCTGCTGATTCCCCTGCCGGGCATCAAACTGGGTCTGGCGAATATTGTGACGGTGTTTGCCCTCTGCCAGCTGGGCGCGGCACCGGCGCTGGTGATTTTGCTGGCGCGTTGCTTTCTGGGCGCGCTCTTTGCCGGCAATGCCTCGGCGCTGCTGTTTTCCCTGCTGGGCGGTGTCACGGCGCTGCTGGTGGAAATTCTGCTGACCCACTGCCCCGGCCTGTCGATTTTCGGGCTGTCCATGGGCGGCGCGGCGGCGCACAACTGCGGACAGGTGGCGGCGGCGATCCTGACTCTGGGCACCGTCACCCCTCTGGGCTATCTGCCGGTGCTGCTGCTGGTGTCCCTGTTCACCGGGGGTCTAACCGGGTTCATCGTCTCCCTGCTGTTCCGCGCCACAGAGCACATCCCCCTGCTCCACTGACCGGGGCAGCCATTTAAAATTTCCGAATTTTCCAAAGAGGAGGTGCCGCGATGGAGCGAGACACCAGTAAAAAGGATGCCATCATCCTACAGCAGTTGGAGGTCATCCGCACCATGACCGAGCACAATCTAAACCGCATGGGCACAGATTTTTGGGGCGCACCGTCCCCGGTGATTCCTCTGGGCGACGGCAAAGCACCCGGCGATGCCGCGTCCTCCACCGGGAACGACGACACCGTCCCCCCGCCAAGCGAGCCTGTCCCCGCCCCGGAGACCATGGAGGCGCTGACCGCTGAACTGGACGGCTATATCGGCCTGTCCGCCGTGAAGCGGGAGGTGAAAAACCTCATCAACATGGCCTCGGTGGAGAAGCTCCGTCGGGAAAACCAGCTGCCCGTGTCGGACGTGTCCCTGCACATGGTCTTCTCCGGCAATCCCGGCACCGGCAAGACCACCATCGCCCGGCTGATGGCGCGGATCTATCACGCCCTTGGCCTCCTGTCGGGGGGACAGCTGGTGGAGGTGGATCGCAGCGGACTGGTGGCGGGCTATGTGGGGCAGACCGCCCTGAAAACGTCCAAGGTCATCGAATCGGCGCTGGGGGGCGTGCTGTTCATCGACGAGGCCTATGCCCTAAACGGCAAGGCGGAGAACGATTTCGGACAGGAGGCCATCGAGACGATTTTAAAAGCCATGGAGGATCACCGGGACGATCTGGTGGTCATCGTGGCGGGCTATGACGGCTTGATGCAGGACTTTATCCACTCCAATCCCGGGCTGGAATCCCGGTTTAACCGCTTTCTCCACTTCGAGGATTACAGTGCCGACGAGCTGCTGGCGATTTTCGACGGACGGTGCAAGCAGGGCTGCTATACCCTGTCCCACGAGGTGCGGGAGCTGGTGCGGGACTTTATTGTAGAGGAGAATACCCCCGCCTTTGGCAATGCCCGTGGGGTGCGGAATCTTTTCGAGCAGCTGCTGGTGCAGCAGGCGAACCGTCTGGCGGGGCAGGAGACCGTCACCCGAGCGGAATTGATGGAGATCACCGGGGACGATGTCTATCGTGCCCGGGGCAAGGAGGAGGACGCATGAAGATTTTAATTGTGGCGGACCCGGTTCGCTATGCCCAGTGGCTGCCGGATCTGCCCATTGTGACACAGGCAGAGCTGACCTATGTCCCCCGGAGCAGTGGGGACGATGTGCTGGTCGCCGCCTGTCCCGATGCAGAGGTGTTGTTTGTGGATGCCACCCACACCGTGGGGCGGGGTCTGATCGCCCGACTGCCCCAACTGAAAATGATACACTCCGAGGGGGTGGGCTTCGAGCACATCGACGCGGACGCCGCCCGGGAGTTGGGCGTGATGGTCTGCAACAACGCCGGCTGCAACGGCGATGCCGTGGCAGAGCAGGCCGTCCTGCTGATGCTGATGCTGCTGCGCCGCGCCCTCCCCAATGACCGCGCCATCCGAGAGGGGCGGCAGGGGACGTTGCAGGCGGACTATTTTATGCATCCGCTGACAGAGCTGGCGGACTGCACCGTGGGGCTCATCGGCTTTGGAGACACCGCAAGGGCGACGGCGCGGCATCTCGCCCCCTTTGGCTGTCCCCTGTTCTATACCGCCACCCATCGACACAGTGGGGCGGAGGAGGCGGAGACGGGGGCGCAGTATCTGCCCCAAGACCAGCTGCTGGCGCGATGCGACATCGTCAGTCTCCACTGCCCGTCCAACGCCGGAACCCGCCATCTGGTGGACGAGGCCTTTTTGCGGCAGATGAAGCCCACCGCCCTGCTGATCAATACCGCCCGGGGCGAGGTGGTGGACGATCTCGCCCTGCGCCGCGCGCTGGAGAACGGCACCATCGCCGGTGCGGGACTGGACACCCTGTCCCCGGAGCCGGTGCCTGCCGACCATCCGCTGGTGGCGGTGCCACCCGCCCTACAGGATAGAATGGTGCTGTCGCCCCATGTGGGGGGCTTCACCCGCACCTCGTTCCGTCGGGCACACCTCCACATGTGGCAGGATGCCGCCGCCCTCTTGGCCGGTGAACACCCCGCCCGCGTAGTCAACGGGCTATAGCAAACGGGTACGCGGGGTACGCGGCTTTTTGAAAAAAGCCTAGCAAAAACTTTATGGAACAGTTTATGAAAAGGGATGCATCTAAAAAAAGATGCATCCCTTTTTAAATTCATATGAAAAGTTTCGCCAGGCCTTTTCAAAGGCCGCGTATCCTGCCCCCGCGTACTCCTACAGCAGCATTTGGATGGCGCGGGGTAGATTGACCAGCTCCACCGACGGTGCGCCGGGGGCATACTCGCCGTCCAGCGACCAGGGCAGCTCCTCGTCGGTCTCCACCCGCACATGGGCGGCGTGGCGAAAGACCAGCCCGCCCTGATCGTATTGCTGGGACAGCAGTGCCAGCAGCAGATTGTTCAGCCCGATGGGGGTCTTGGGGTCGGGCACCAGCAGCAGCTCGAACTTGCCGTCGTCCAGCACCACCTTTTCCGGATCCAGCTTCATCAGCCCGCCGATGGAGGTGGAGTTGCACACCGCGCCAAAGAGATAGTCCCCATCCAGCGTCTCCCCGTCGGCATTGACCCGGACGCGATAGGGGCGCAGGGTGGACAGATCCTTCATCCCCTCTAAGATATAGGCGAAATGCCCCAGCGCGTTCTTCGCGTTTTGGGGGGCGTTATAGGACGTGCGGGTAAACGCGCCAAAGGAGGCCACATAGACAAACGACCGCTCCCCCAACTGTCCGATGTCCAGCAGGCGACCGGGGCTCTCCACAATGGCGCGGGCGGCGAGGACGGGATTGCGGGAGATTTTCAGCCCCTCGGCAAAGTCGTTGGTGCTGCCGGCGGGGAGATAGCCCACCGGGGGTCGGTTTTCCCGGGTCATCAGGCCGGACAGCGTCTCGTTGAGGGTGCCGTCTCCCCCACAGCAGACGACGAGATCATAGACCCCGCAGGCCTCTGCGGCGAAGCGGGCGGCATCCCCCCGGGCGGCGGTGTTCCGCACAGAGAGGAGATACCCCGCCTCTGAAAAAATGGACACAGCGTCGAACAGCGGGGCACGGGATTTGGCCTTCCCCGCCCGTGGATTGACGATCAATAGCAGCTTTTTTTCCATTCCCCTGCCTCCCTTCAACGTAAACCGGCGGAAACCTTTACAGTCCCTTAATTGTAGCACACAGAAAGTGGTATTGCAATTGGGTTTTAAACCGTATATGATAGGAAAAGCGTGTTCTCCCCAAGGGGGAACAGGGACACGCCGCCCATGGGGGCAATGCTGAAATACGAAAAGGCGGTACTCCACAGATGAAGAAAAACGAAGCCTATATCAAGTGCGGGCTGACGGTATTTTTAACCGTCTGTGCCATCCTGCTGGTCTATGACACCTGCTTTGGCGGCGGCATGGTGAAGCACGGCATGGTCAAGCTGTTCGGCATTTTAGCGCCGGTGCTCTATGGCGTGTTCATCGCCTATCTGCTGACCCCGGTGGTCAATTATTTCGAAAAAAGGCTGTTCGTCAAGCAGACAGAAAAGGCGCGGGCGGCGGGAAAGCTCCGCTCTCTGGGTGCCCGCACCGTCAGTCTGCTGTTGACCTTTTTTGTGGTCTTTGTCCTGTTTTATATCCTGCTGTCCATCCTGATTCCCGAGCTGTATAAGAGCATCGTCCAGCTGGTGAACAATGCCGAGACCTATTATAACACCATGTACACTTGGGTCAACAATCTGCTGAACAACAACCAAGAGCTGGAGCGCTGGGTCACCGCCCAGCTGGATGCCTCCTATAAGGATTTGCTGGCGTGGCTGACCCAAACGGTGATGCCCCATGCCCAACAGCTGCTGACCGCAGTCACCGGCGGCGTGGTGGGCACCATCCTCTTTGCCAAGGATTTGGCCATCGGCCTGATCGTCTCCGTCTATCTCCT
Organism: Oscillospiraceae bacterium; assembly: GCA_036656515.1. Classification (GTDB taxonomy): domain Bacteria; phylum Bacillota; class Clostridia; order Oscillospirales; family Oscillospiraceae; genus Oscillibacter. The sequence continues at coordinate 7,469 of JAVVOA010000040.1, forward strand.
GTCCTCCAAGGAGGGCTGTGCCGCCAGCGGTCGCCGCTTTCTCTATGCCGCCCTGCCCCAAGACCGGGCGCGCTTCACCCTCCGGGGTGTCCACCGGGTGGACTTTATCTTCAGCGGCTTTGTCCGGGGCAAGCTGCTGGACTCCCTGATTATCGGCATTCTCTGCTTCATCTGCTGTTCCATCCTCAAGTTCCCCTATACCCCGCTGGTCAGCGTGATCGTGGGCGTGACCAATGTCATCCCCTTTTTCGGGCCGTTTCTGGGGGCGATCCCCAGTGCCTTCCTGATTTTGCTGGTCAGTCCCCTCCAATGCCTGTATTTCCTGCTGTTCGTTCTGGCGCTGCAACAGCTGGACGGCAACGTCATCGGCCCCAAGATTCTGGGGGATTCCACCGGCCTCTCCAGCTTTTGGGTGATTGTGGCGATTTTGGTGGGCGGCGGCTTTTTTGGATTGCCGGGCATGTTCTTTGGTGTGCCCACCTTTGCCTGCGTCTATACCGCCATCCAGTTTTACACCGCCTATCGCCTGCGCAAGCGCAATCTCCCGGTGGAGGAGTCCTGCTATACGGCGGACGAGCCGGCGATGGCAGAGGGGCTCCCCGGCGAGGGAAGAGAGCAAGTCTGAGATTTTTTTCGGGCAGACCCACAGAAAAGAGGGGTCTGCCCGAAATTTTTCCTTGCAATTTTGCGGCAGGGCGTGTAGAATACAGGTACTTTCTCTGTTATAAAAATAACAAAGAAGCGATCACAGAGGGAGAATTGCGGAAACACCGACCCGAGGTTTCGGGCGGCGAAAGGAGCGCACAAGATGAAGCAAGCAAAGAGACTTGCCTGTCTTGTTCTGGCTTTCCTTCTGAGCACTGCACTCAGCGCATGCGGAGGCGGCAGCCCAGCGGAAAAACCGGCAACAGAGACGGCGACCACCGGCGAACTTGTCCCCGGAGGGGAAATCACAGTGGGCATTGCCCAAGATTTAGACGACAGTTTAGACCCCCATCTGGCGGTGGCGGCCGGCACCAAAGAGGTGCTGTTCAACGTGTTCGAGGGATTGGTGAAGCCCGATTCCGACGGAAATCTCATCCCCGCCGTGGCGGAGAGCTATGTCCTGTCAGAGGACAAGACCCAGTATACCTTTACCCTGCGAAAGGGAATTTTGTTTCACAATGGCGCGGCGGTCACAGCGGGTGACGTAGTCGCGTCTGTTCGCCGTTGCGCGGATGGGGAGACCCCCCTAGTCCCCGCGCTGTCGGTGATCCAGTCGGTGGAGGCCACGGACGACCAGACCGTGGTGATCAAAATCGACGCACCCAACCCGGAATTTCTGTCCTATCTCACCGTGGCGATTTTGCCGGAGAGCTATGACCAGCAGGATACCGCGCCGGTGGGCACGGGACCCTTCCGCTTTGTCTCCCGCACGGCGCAGGACTCCATCGTGCTGGAAAAATTCCAAGACTATTGGGGCACCCCCGCCTATCTGGACAAGGTGACCTTTAAAATCATGGAGAATGCCGACGCGCTGATTCTGGCGTTGCAGGGCGGCTCCATCGACCTCTGCGCCCATCTGACCTCTGCCCAAGCCACCCAGCTGGGGGAAAACTTTCAGATTTTAGAGGGCACCATGAATCTGGTGCAGGCGCTGTATTTAAACAACGCCGCCAAGCCCTTTGACGATCCTCTGGTGCGGCAGGCGCTGTGCTATGCCGTGGATCCCGGGCAGATCATGGAGCTGATTGCCGACGGACACGGCGCGGAGCTCGGCAGCAGCATGTATCCCGCCTTTGACAAGTATTTTATGCCGGAGTTAAACGATGTCTACTCCTGCGATCCCGCCAAGGCCAAGGAGCTGCTCGCCCAAGCGGGCTATCCCGACGGGTTCGAGATGACCATCACCGTCCCCTCCAACTACCAGCCCCATGTGGATACCGCTCAGGTGCTGGTGGAGCAGCTTCGCGCCGTGGGGATTTCCGCCACCATTCAATTGGTGGAGTGGAATACATGGCTGGAGCAGGTCTATACCAATCGGGACTATCAGTCCACCGTGGTGGGCGTGGATGCCGCCAATATGACCGCCCGCGCCCTGTTAGAGCGGTTCACCTCCACTTATGACCGCAATTTCATCAACTATAAGAACCCGGACTATGACGCGCTGTTTGCCAAGGCGATCACCACCTATGACGACGACGCCCAGACCGAACTTTACAAGCAGATGGAAAAAACCCTGACCGATACCGCCGCCAATGTCTACATTCAGGATTTGGCGGACTTGGTGGCACTGTCCAAGGATTTGGACGGTCTGGCGTTCTATCCCATCTATGTGCTGGATCTCTCCACCGTCCACTATGTAAAATGAGTACCTGTGTGGACGGCGGGCGGAACCTTTTGCGTTCTGCCCGCCGTCCTGCCACAGGCTCTCTGGGAAGGAGGAGCCTATGATCCGCGCGGTACGGAAAATTTTGACGCTGCTTTTTACCATGGTCATTGTCTCCTTTTTGACCTTTGCGGCGTTTTCTCGGATTCCCGCCGACCCCACCACCAACATGTTGGGCACCCAAGCCACCCCAGAGCGCGTTGCGGCGCTCCAAGAGGAGCTGGGCTTAAACGACCCCTTTCTGGTGCGATACGGCAATTGGTTGGGGGATGCCCTCACCGGGGAGTTGGGACTCTCCTATCAATATAGCTTGCCGGTCTCTCAGTTGGTGCGGGAAAAACTGCCCACCACCCTGGGCTTGGCTGTGCTGTCCTTTTTTCTGATCGTGGTGGTGTCGGTGCCCCTGGGGATTTCGGCGGCGCGGCGGCACGGCGGGATATTGGATCGGGTGACCACGGGGGTGAATCAGGTGGTGATGGCGGTACCGCCGTTTTTCACCGGGATTTTGCTGACGTGGGTGTTTGGCATTGTGCTCCACTGGTTTTCCCCCGGTGCCTTTGTGCCGTTTGCAGAGAGCCCGTCCGCCTTTTTTGGCTATCTGTTCTTCCCTGCCCTGTCGCTGGCGCTGCCCCGGATCGCCATGTCCGTGCGGCTGCTCCGCAGTACGATTTTGGCAGAGCTGCATCAGGACTATGTGCGCACCGCCATCTCCCGGGGGAACTCCGAGACCGCGGTGCTGTATCGCCATGTGCTGAAAAACGCCCTGCCGCCGGTGGTCACCTTTTTGGCCCAGACGGCGGCGGAGATCGTGGCGGGGGGCATCCTGATTGAGCAGGTGTTCTCCCTGCCGGGACTGGGACGGCTGCTGCTGTCCTCCATCGGCAACCGGGACTATCCGGTGGTGCAGGCGATCGTGGTGATTCTGGCGCTGTGGGTGGTGCTGGCGAACACCGCCGCCGACCTGATCAACCAGCGGATCGACCCCCGTCTGCGCAGGAGGGGCAATCGATGAAAAAAAGAAACTTCTATCTGTACGCCGGGGGCATTCTCACCGGCACACTGGTGCTCCTTCTCCTGTTGGGCTGTTTTTGGACACCCTATGACCCCACCGCCATCAGCGGCAGCGAGAAATTTTTAGCGCCCTCGCTCCAACACCTCTTTGGCACGGACAACTTTGGGCGGGACATCTTCTCCCGGGTACTGCGGGGCGGGGGGACGACCCTTGCCATCGCACTGGGCACCGTTGCCATCGGCGCGACGGCGGGTACGATTTTGGGGGCGCTGACCGGCTATTTCGGCGGCATCGTGGACGAGGTGCTGATGCGGTTTAACGATGCCATGACCGCCTTTCCCAGTATGCTGTTGGCGCTGGTTTTTGTCAGCGTGTTGGGGCCGGGGGAGAAAAATGTGATTTTCGCCTTGGGCATTGTGTTCATCCCCAGCTATGCCCGGATGGCGCGGGGGGCGTTTGCCGCCTGTCGGGATGCCAATTATGTCCGCTCGGCACAGCTGATGGGGGCGGGACACGGGCGGATCCTCCTGCTGCACATCCTGCCCAACACCATGCCTGTCCTGTTGCCCGCCCTGACCATCGGCTTTAACAACGCCGTGCTGGCAGAGGCCTCTATGAGCTATCTGGGCATTGGCACCACCCCGCCCAACGCCAGCCTTGGCTATATGCTGGCAGAGTCCCAGAGCTATCTGTTCTCCGCCCCATGGTACGCCCTCTGCACCGGCCTGACCATCGTCCTGCTGATTCTGGGCGCGGGACTGCTGGGAGAAGGTTCAAAATGTCCTGAGGATCTTCGAAAAAGTCCTGAGGGACTTTTTCGAATTGGTTGGGACGCCGCTGTGGCGGCGTGTCCGCCCAAGGCGGACGGGTATCGGTGTTTTTGACCGGAGTGAATCCGGGCAAAAACGGATTGCATTTTGTTTCGCCGCTGGCGGCGAAATTCGGTGAAACCCGGTGGGCGCTCAAAGATAGTTTTTAAAATTTTTGCCAAGCTTTTTTTAAAAAGCTTGCGTACCCCGTACCCCGTACCCTGTACTCCGGATGAAACGAAACGATGGAGAGTGCCATGTTAGAAGTCAAAGACCTGCGGGTCAAATTTCACAAGCGGGAGCGCTGTGCTGTGGACGGTGTCAGCTTTTCCATCGAGGACGGCGGGATTTTAGGTCTGGTGGGAGAGTCCGGCAGCGGCAAGACCGTCACGGCGATGGCGGTGTCGGGACTGCTGAGCCGCGCCAAGGCGACCGCCACCGGTCAGGTTTTGCTGGACGGTGTGGATTTGCTGACCCTGCCGGAGGTGGAGCTGGAACAGCGCCGGGGCAAGGACATCGGCGTGGTCTTTCAGGAGCCCATGTCCGCCATGAATCCCCTGCTGCGGGTGGGGGCGCAGGTGGAGGAGGCACTCCGGGTGCACACCACCCTCTCCCGTCCCCAACGGCGGGCGCAGGCCATCGCGGCGCTGGGGGATGCCGAGCTGCAAGACCCGGAGACGGTCTATGACAAGTATCCCCACGAGCTGTCCGGCGGGATGCTACAACGCGCCATGATCGCGGCGGCGATTGTCACCCGTCCCCGGCTGCTGCTGCTGGACGAGCCCACCACCGCTCTGGACGTGACCATTCAGGCACAGATTTTGACCCTGCTGCGCAAACTGAACCAAGAGCAGGGCATCGCCATGCTGTTCATCTCCCACAATCTGTCGGTGGTGAAAAAGCTCTGCGGACGGGTGGCGGTGATGCAACGGGGCAGACTGGTGGAGGAGGGCGACACAGAGCAGATTTTCCTGTCGCCACAGGCGGACTATACCCGGCGCTTGATCGCCGCCATCCCCACCCGGAATCGAAATGAGAGCGCTTCTGAATAGGAGGAATCGCCATGACAAACGAACTGGTTCTCTCAGTGGAGCACGTCTCCAGCAGCTATCGCCGCCCCCGTCTGTTTGGACGGGGCGCCAGCCAAGCTGTCCTGCGGGATGTGAGCTTTGATCTCCACTGCGGCGAGATTTTGGGACTGGTGGGGGAGTCCGGCAGCGGAAAATCCACCCTCGCCAAGGTGATTTTGGGCATGGTGCAGCCGGATAGCGGCACCGTCACCCACCACACCCCCCGCCCCCAGATGGTGTTTCAGGACCCGTACAGCTCCCTCAATCCCGCCAAGACCGTGGGCTGGATTTTGGAGGAGCCCCTGCGGATCTACGGCAAATATGACCACCCGGAGCGGCTCCGTCGGGTGCGGGAAATTCTGGCGCTGGTGGAGCTGCCCGAGGACTGCCTCACCAGTCGCCCCAGCGAGCTGTCCGGCGGACAGAGACAGCGGGTGTCCATCGCCGTGGCGCTGGTGCAGCGTCCCCGCCTGCTGATTGCCGACGAGCCGGTGTCGGCGCTGGATGTGACCATCGCCCGGCAGATTTTGGATTTGCTCCGCCGCCTCCGCCGGGAGCTGGATTTGTCCTATCTGTTTATCTCCCACGATTTAAACGTGGTCTATCAGCTCTGCGACCGGGTGCTGGTGCTGCAAAACGGCATTCTGGTGGAGCAAAACACCGTGGACGAGCTGTTCAATCACCCGAAGCACCCCTATACCCGCCAGCTCCTCACCGCCGCGGAGTAGAACACCCTCCCGAAAGTCCTGAGGGACTTTCGGGAATTGGTTGGAACACCGCTGCGGCGGTGTGTCCGCCCAAGGCGGACGAGTCATCGTGTTTTTGGCCGAAGTGCCCCAGGGCACCTTCTCTTGCGCCACTGGCGCAATTCACCTTGTGAATCCGGTCAAAAACGGATTGCATTTTGTTTTTGCCTGAGGCAAAAATTCGGTGAAACCCGCCTGTTCCGGCGCAGGAATAGCACGGCGGGGTTTCCCGCCAACGCAAAAAAGTCAGGACAGCAGGGAGTTGATCTCCTCGATGTCGAGGTCCTGCAACGCCCAATTGATGGCATAGCCGATGACCTTGGAGAGATCCCGCACCTGCCCGTCGATGGCGCTGGGGGTGACCATCAGCTGTGCCCCATCCCCCAAGGTGGCGGGGTCAAAGCCGGACACCCCCGCCTCCTCCAACAGATCTGCCGCCAGCGTGCCGCCATCCACCACCGTGGGCACACCGATGGCATAGACCGGCACCCCCAGTGTCTCGGCGTCGAGAGCCGCCCGATGGTTCCCCACGCCGGAGCCGGGACAGAGCCCGGTGTCGGACAGCTGAATGGTGGCGCAGACCCGGGCCAGCCGCCGCGCCGCCAATGCGTCCACCACGATGACAAAGGCGGGCTGGATTTTCTCCACCACCGCCGCCACCTGCTCTGCCGATTCCAGACCCGTGGTGCCCAAAACCCCGGTGCGCAGGACGGAGACCGGTCGAAAGCCCGCAAATTGCTTGGGCATGGATTGGAGCAGATGCCGGGTCACCAGAAGATGCTCGGTCACTTGGGGGCCCACAGCGTCCGGTGTCATGGCGGCATTGCCCAGACCGACGATGAGCGCCGCCCCCTCCCGGGGGAGCATGGCCTTCAATTCCGCCCCCAACCCATGGACAGCCCGCTCAAAAAACCCGGGCTTCCGCGCCCAAAAGCCGGTGAGGTCCAGGGTGAGATAGGTGCCCACGGGCTTGCCCAGTGCCGCCGCGCCATCGGCGTTCAAGATGTCCACCCGGGTGGTGGGATAGCCCTCTCGCTTGGAATTTTTCGCCTTGACCCCGGGGAGCTTGGTGGTCTTCGCGGCGCTCTCCTGCCACAGCTCCCGGGATTCCAGCGCCAGATCGGTTCTTTTGATGAACATGACTTGTGATTCCCTTCCTTCCACCATACTACATGTGGGTATCCGGCATAGTTTTTGCCCCAGACCGAAGGGATATGCAAAATAAATGAGGAAATTGCGAAAAAAGACTTGCTTTTTCCACGCCGGGATGCTAAAATATCATTCTGCACGGTAATGGATTGCATTACCGAATTCATTTCGCCTGAGGAGGTGTTTGGTTTGCCAAATATTCAATCCGCTAAGAAGCGTGTTCTGGTTTCTGAAAAGAAGAATGCCCGCAACAGAGCCGATCGCTCCGCCCTGAGAACCGCCATCAAGAAATTCGAGGCTGCTGCCGCAGAAGGCAATCGCACCGAGGCCGATGGCGCTTATAAGGTCGCTGTGAAAAAACTGGATCAGGTTGCCGCAAAGGGTGTTCTGCACAAGAACAATGCCGCCCACAAAAAGAGCGCGCTGACCATCAAGCTCAACCAGATTGGCTAAGGAAACCAACCAAAGGACACCGAGAGGTGTCCTTTTTCTTTTTGCAAAATTTGCCTCTTTGGTTGTAGTTTTCCACAAAGCGTGGTAAAATACAAAATTAACCACGAAAAAATCGGCATTCTTCCATTCGGAGTGCTGCAATAAGGAGAGTTGTCCCATGGAAAAGAAAAAATTCTATATCACCACCCCCATCTACTACCCCTCTGACAAGCTGCATATCGGGCACACCTACTGCACCGTCGCCACCGACGCAATGGCGCGGTACAAGCGGCTACAGGGCTATGACGTGCTGTTTTTGACCGGCACCGACGAGCACGGACAGAAAATCGAGCAGAAGGCAAAGGAGGCCGGCGTGTCTCCCCAGGCGTTTGTGGACCATGTGGTCACGGGGCAGGGCGGCATTCTGGATTTGTGGAAGCTGATGAATATCAGCAACGACAGATTCCTCCGCACCACGGCTCCATATCACCAGGAGTCGGTGCAAAAGATTTTCCGCAAAATGTATGACAAGGGCGACATCTATAAGGGCGCGTACAAGGGTCTGTACTGCACCCCCTGCGAGAGCTTTTGGACAGAGTCCCAATTGGTGGACGGCAAGTGCCCCGACTGCGGTCGCGAGGTGAAGCCCGCCGAGGAGGAGGCCTATTTCTTCCGCCTGTCCAAATATGCGGATCGCGTCCGGGATTTGCTGGTGAACACCGATTTCCTCCAGCCCCCCGCCCGGGTCAACGAGATGGTGAAGAACTTCATCGATCCCGGACTAGAGGACTTGTGCGTGTCCCGCACCACCTTCACCTGGGGCATTCCCGTGGACTTCGACCCCGGTCATGTGGTCTATGTCTGGGTGGACGCGCTGTTTAACTACACCTCTGCGCTGGGCTTTTTAAACGAGGAATACAGCGACAAGGACTATGAGAGATATTGGCCGGCGGACGTGCATTTTGTGGGCAAGGAGATCGTCCGCTTCCACTCCATCATCTGGCCTGCCATGCTGATGAGCATGGAGATGCCCCTGCCAAAGCACGTCTATGGACACGGCTGGCTGCTCTTAGAGGGCGGAAAAATGAGCAAGTCCAAGGGCAACGTGGTCGATCCAGTGGTGTTGGTACAGCGGTACGGCGTGGATGCCCTCCGCTATTTCCTGCTGCGGGACTTCCCCTTCGGCTCCGACGGTGCGTTTTCCAACGAGCTGCTCATCGGGCGCATCAATGTGGATCTCGCCAACGATTTGGGCAATCTGGTGTCCCGCACCACCGCCATGGTGGAGAAATACTTCGGCGGCACCCTGCCCGAAGGGCGAGAGACCGGGGACATGGACAGCGAACTGCTGTCTCTGGTCGCCGGCCTGCGAGAGGCCTATGAGACCCAGATGGAGAAATTCGCATTTCAGACGGCGCTGGCAGAGATTTTTAAGGTCATCTCCCGTGCCAACAAATATATCGACGAGACAGCGCCGTGGGTGCTGGCGCGGGACGAGGCAAAGCTCCCCCGCCTTGCCACCGTGCTGTACAATCTGTTGGAGACCATCCGGGTCTGCGGCACCCTGCTGCTGCCCTTTATCCCCGATTCCGCCCAAAAGATTTTCGACCAGATCGGCGCGGCTCCCGCCATCACCGACTGGGACAGCGCGGCGCAGTTCGGACTGCTGCCCGCCACCGTCACCGTCCACAAGGGGGAGTCTCTGTTCCCCCGCATCGACTTGGAAAAGGAATTGAAGGAGCTGGACGAGGCGCAGGCCGCCGCCCGAGCGGCTGCTGCCGCTCCCGGTGCTGCCGCTCCCGAGGCGGAGGCGCCTGAGGCCGCCCCCAAGGCGCCCCCCATCGCCATCGACGAGTTTGCCAAGGTGGAGATGACGGTCTGCAAGATTCTCTCCTGCGAGAACGTGAAGAAGTCGGAAAAGCTGCTGAAATTCCAGCTGGACGACGGCTCCGGCGTGACCCGGCAGATTTTCTCCGGCATCGCCAAATACTACAAGGCAGAGGAATTGGTGGGCAAGACCGTGGTTGCCTGCACCAATCTGGCACCCCGAAAGATGATGGGACAGGACAGCAACGGCATGCTCCTCTCCGCCGAGCACGGCGACGAGCTGCACCTGCTGATGCTGGACGATGCCATCGCCGCCGGCTCCAAGCTCTGCTAAGGGAGAAAGCTCTGCATAAAACCCGTCCTCCGGCGATTTGACCCGCTTTCCCAGACCGGGGGAGTGTCGCCGACCCTCTCTGGGAGAGGGGTGGAACAAAGACAAGACAGGGACTGCTGCATGGTGCAGCAGTCCCTGTCTTTTTGTCCCGGATTGGAAAAATCCGCCCGGCACAGAGGGCCTTTGTCGGCAGGACAGCGGAACGCTCTTTCCAAAGGGAAAGAGGCTGGAATCCCTTCCTCCAATCCCGGTGTTATTGAAAGTGGGGGTCGATGGCGGCACTGTAGGCCAGAGGCTTGCGAAAGGGTCCCATGTGGAGGGACGTGCGGATTTCAAACACCCGCTGCCACGGCAGATCGATGTCCTCCATCCAAATGTCGCACATCCCCGCCTCGGTATAGGGGGACAGGCTGAGGAGGAGA
>JAVVOA010000040.1:17735-19050 GCA_036656515.1 Oscillospiraceae bacterium
CTGCCACGGCAGATCGATGTCCTCCATCCAAATGTCGCACATCCCCGCCTCGGTATAGGGGGACAGGCTGAGGAGGAGATTGCTGCCCGCCAGATTGTCCAGCACGTCCCGGCTGTCCTGTTCCAGTGCGGGGCGGAGGAAGGCCAGCACGTCCTCGGTGTCGGTGCCGGTTTTGGAAAAGTTGTCCGGGTCGCCGGACAGTTCGTTTTTCACATACCGGGCAGTGTCGATTTTCGCCCGGTTTTTATAGCAGAGATCTTTGATCAGGGAATCCGCCAGCGTGCGGACAAAGGCGCGATTCTGCCCCACGGCGGAGGGGTCTGCCTCCATGAGATACAGCCACCGTGCCACGCCGTTGGACAGGGTCACGCCGGTGACATTGGCAAGGTCATAAAACCCGCCATAGCCCAGCAGAAAGCCCAAATTCGTCTCCCGCACCAGCTTTTTTTGAAAGGTGTCGCCATACTGATTTTTGGCGGCATCCATCAAAAGGGTGGGGGTGCCATTGGCCTCGTTTTCGTTGAGAGCGGCAATCAGCCCGTCGCAGTAGCGCTTCGCCTGCCCCGGGTCCTTGGGCGCGGTCAGCACCAACAGCTGCAAATCGCCGTCCCGCTCCACCCCGGTCAGCCCCAGATAGGCCAGATGCTGCGCCACGATCTCCGTCATGGGCTGGTGGTCATAGTCGCTGGACGCACTGTCCTCGCTGCCGCCAAAATAGCGGACGGTCACGGTGGGCAGTCTGTCGCAGGTGGAGGCATAGAGCTTGCAGACCGCCATCATGCCCAGCTCGTCCGCGCCGGAGAGCACCGCCCCCCGTCCCGCCACCGCCTGCCGCAGATAGGCCAGTTCGGCGGTCTGGACACTGGCATCGGCGGCGGAGTCGTCCACGCCGATTAGGAACTGGAACTGGGGCTTGTCCGCCGTTTTTTCCAAAACAGCGTCGATCAGACGGAGCTTCCGTGCCCGGGCGGCCAGATAGTGGTCGAGATCTGTCTGGGTCAGTCCCGCCGGTACGGGCAGCGTCTCGCCGTCCATGCCAAGGGGATAATTTGCTATAATATCGTCCACAGTGGGCGCACCGTCCAAAACAGGGCGGGGCTCCCTGCCATAGCCCCGCAGGGTCTCATAGCCGTCCAAGCCAAAGCCGTCATAGCCCACGGTGGGGGCAAGGCGCATGACCGTGTCCAGCAGGAGGATTTGGTTGTTTGGATCGTCCCCCAAGGTCAGGAGGAAGTCGTCGATGGCCTGCATCTCTGTGCAGGTGGTGCCGTCTGGAAAGTGAAGCGCCGTGCTCTCCCACAGGGAGCGGGAGTTG
>JAVVOA010000041.1:0-18664 GCA_036656515.1 Oscillospiraceae bacterium
AAACGGCGCGTTTTCTTTCCCCGCCGGGAAAGAAAATGGGGGGTTTGAACCGTCCTTTCCGCCTACAGGCGGAAATCCCCCCCTGCGGCAGGTTGCCGCAAATCCCCCCCTCCGCACGGGCGTGCGCAACAGAATCCATCCCCCGGGAGGGCAAGTAAACAACACAAGAAAGTGACAATATTATGTCAACTATGATACAGGCTGAAAATGTATGCTATCACTATCCGGCAGAGGAGGGGGAGACAGTCTCCACCGCGCTGGACGGTGTGAATCTCACCATTGAAAAGGGCAGCTTTGTGGTGATTCTGGGTCATAACGGCTCGGGCAAATCCACGCTGGCAAAGCACTGTAACGCCATCCTGCTGCCAGCGGGGGGCAGGGTGCTGGTGGATGGCTTGGATACAGCCAACGACGCATTGCTGCTGGAAATCCGCCGCCGAGTGGGGATGGTCTTTCAAAACCCCGACAACCAGATCGTCGCCAATGTGGTGGAGGAGGACGTGGCCTTTGCGCCGGAAAATCTGGGCGTGCCCACCGACGAAATCCGCCGCCGGGTGGACGAGGCGCTTGTCGCCGTCGGGATGTCCGACTTTGCACGGCACGCGCCCCACCTGCTGTCCGGGGGACAGAAGCAGCGCATCGCCATTGCGGGGGTCATCGCCATGGAACCGGCGTGCATCATTTTGGACGAGGCCACCGCCATGCTGGATCCCATCGGACGGGACGAGGTGCTGTCCACCGTGCATCGCTTAAACCGGGAAAAGGGCATCACCATTGTGCTGATCACCCACCACATGAACGAGGCGGCGGATGCCGACCGGGTCATCGTGATGTCGGACGGCAGGGTCGCCATGGATGGCGCACCCCAAGCGGTTTTCCCCCATGTGGAGGAGCTGCATCGACTGGGACTGACGGTGCCGGATACGGTGGAGCTGCTCTATGAGCTGCGCGCCGGCGGGCTTTCCGTGCCGCTGGATGCCATTACCGTAAACGATTGCGCCGATGCCATTCTGCTGGCATTGGGTGTCAAATCGACGAAAGGAAACTGAAGCTGTTGGAACCGATTTTACGAGTGGAAAATTTAACCCACACCTATGGCATCGGCACACCTTTTTGCCGCAGTGCTGTGGATGCGCTCTCCTTTGACATTTTGCCAGGGGAGTTTTTGGGCATCATCGGACACACCGGGTCGGGTAAGTCCACCCTGATTCAACATCTGAACGGACTGCTCAAACCCACGTCGGGACACATCTATCTGGACGGGAAGGACATCTGGGCAGAGCCGAAAAAGATTCGTGAGGTGCGCTTTCAGGTGGGATTGGTGTTCCAGTACCCGGAATATCAGCTGTTCGAGGAGACCGTCGCCCGGGATATTGCCTTCGGCCCCACGAATATGGGGAAAACGCCGGAGGAGATCGCCCGCGCTGTCCGAGAGGCCGCGGCGTTTGCCGGCGTGCCGGATGAGTTGCTGGATAAGTCACCCTTCGAGCTGTCCGGGGGACAGAAGCGGCGGGTCGCCATCGCCGGTGTCATCGCCATGGATCCCCGGATTTTGATTTTGGATGAACCCACCGCCGGATTGGATCCGGAGGGTCGGGAAAAGCTGCTGGAAAATATCCGCACCTATCACCGCGCCCGGGGCAATACGGTGATTTTGGTCAGCCACAGCATGGACGAGATCGCCCAGAACGTGGATCGCATTCTGGTGCTGAAGGACTCCCACGTCTTCCTCAGCGGCACCCCGCGAGAGGTCTTCGCCCACGCGGCTGAGTTGGAGGCCGCCGGTCTCAACGTGCCTCAGGTGACAAAAATCGCCCGGACACTCCACGACCGGGGACTGGATATCGACCCCGCCGTCTATACGGTGGAGGAGCTGAAAAACACGCTGCTCTCCCTGAAGGGAGGCGGTCTTCCATGCTAAAGGATATCACACTGGGTCAGTATTTTCCCGGCGACACGCTGGCGCACCGGCTGGATCCCCGCACCAAGCTGCTGCTGGTGCTGCTGTATATGGTGGGGCTGTTCACCGCCAAGTTTGTGGTGACCTATGGCATCATGCTGGCGACGTTGGCGCTGTGTATCAAGGTCTCCCGCGTCAAGCTGCGGGCGCTGTTTAAGGGCTTGAAGCCACTGCTGTTCATTCTGGCGTTTACCGCGATTTTGAATCTGTTTTATACCTCCGGCACACCGCTGGTCACGTTTTGGATTTTCAAAATCACCCGAGAGGGCATCTATGCCGCCGTCTTTATGCTGCTGCGGATCACCATGCTGATTATGGGTACCTTTTTGCTGACCTATACCACCAGCCCCATCACCTTGACCGACGGGCTGGAAACCCTGATGAGACCTTTGAAAAAAATCCATGTGCCCGTCCATGAGCTGTCCATGATGATGTCCATCGCCCTCCGCTTCATCCCCACGCTGATTGAGGAGACGGATAAAATCATGTCCGCCCAAAAGGCGCGGGGCGCGGATTTCGAGGGCGGCAATTTAATCAGCCGCGCCAAGGCGCTGATTCCGTTGCTGGTGCCCCTGTTTATCAGCGCGTTCCGCCGGGCAGACGAGCTGGCGGTGGCTATGGAGTGCCGCTGCTATCACGGCGGAGAGGGGCGCACCAAGCTCCATATCCTGCACTATGGTCTGGCGGATTATGTCACCCTGATCGCGGGACTGCTGGTGACCGTTTCCGTGGTGATTTTGGGTCGCATGGGCTATTGATCCGCCGCCCTCATAGATCACCCAGCATCCGGCGACGATGCAGGTAACTTGACAGAGACACAAAGTTTTTGGCAGGCTTTTTTCAAAAAGCCGCGTCCTGCGTCCCCCCGTCCCCCGTCCCTTGCCGCCGAGCGGCAACCCACCGCCGCCCTCATAGATCACCCAGCATCCGGCGGCGATGCAGGTAACTTGACAGAGCATTAAAGTTTTTGGCAGGCTTTTTTCAAAAAGCCGCGTACTTCGTCCCCCCGTACTCCCGTATCCCCCCAAGTACACCAAATCGGAAGGACTAAAAGATGCGAAATATTGCGCTGAAGCTCATGTATAACGGCACGGCATACCACGGCTGGCAGGTGCAGAAAAACGCCGTCTCCGTGGCAGGCACGCTGGAAAAAGGCCTGTCCGCCGTCTGTGGCGAGCCCATCCGGGTGGTGGGCTGTGGCAGAACGGACGCAGGTGTCCACGCCGAGTGCTATGTGGCCAATTTCCACACAGAATCCCGCATCCCCACCGACCGCCTGCCCTTTGCGGTGAATACCCATACGCCGGAGGATATCGTGGTGCGTGAGGCAATGGAGATGCCGGCGGACTTTAACGCCATCGGCTCCTGCCTGAAAAAGGAATATACCTATCGCATTTATAACTCCCGGATCAAGAATCCGTTTTATGTCAACCGCGCCTACTTCTATCCCAAGCACTTGGACGAGGCTTTTTTGGATCGCGCCGCCCGGATGTTCGAGGGCACCCATGACTTTGCGGCGGTGCGCTCGGTGGGTACGGAGACGAAAACCACCGTCCGCACGGTGTATCAGTGCCGGGTGACCCGGCGGGACGATCTGTTGGAATTACAGGTTTCGGCAAACGGCTTTCTGTATAATATGGTGCGTGCCATCACGGGCACGGTGCTGTATGCGGCGGAGGGCAAGTTTCTTCCAGAGGATATCCCCGGTATTTTAGAGCGGGGCAATCGCACCGAGGCGGGGCCAACCGTGCCGCCCGGTGGACTGTATTTGACCCGACTGTGGTATGAGGATGAACGACTCAATGGATAATTTTCAGGACGAGGAAGAACTGCATATCGAGGAAAAGCGGGGCGGCGGTGCCCGGCGCTTTCTGATTTTTCTGCTGACACTGGTGACGGTCTTCGGCGTGATTATGATTGCCGCCTATCGGGACGGCACGGGCTTTGACGTGTTGCGCCGGGTGATGTCCTATTGGGGCAACAAGGGGGAGTCGGCGGTGGAGTATCTGTACGATGCCGACCGTACCAACCGCTTCGTGCCGCTGGGGGACTCCTTCGCCGTGGTGTCCGGCACCTCCATCAAGCTGTTTTCGGAGAAGGGCAAGCTCCTGTGCGACAAAACCGTCAAGCTGGCCAATCCCGCAGTGCGGACAGGGGGCTCGGCGCTGGTGGCCTATGACGTGGGCGGTACGATGCTGTATGTGGTGCAGGAGAACGGCGAGCTGTGGGAGTTGCAGACAGAGGCAGAGGAGCCCTATTTGGCGGCGACGCTGAACGACTCGGACTATCTGGCGGTGACCACGGAGAAAAAGAGCTATAAGGGCGCTGTCTCCGTGTATGACCCCACCGGCGAGCTGCTGTTTGCCTTTCATTCCTCCGATCGCTTTGTCACCGATGCCTGTGTGGCGGATAGCAATCATACACTGGCAGTGGTGACGCTGGGACAGCGGGACAATACCTTTCTCACCAATATTGTGCTCTATCCGCTGGATAGCACAGAGCCCTCGGGCAGCTATGCCATCTCCGACGGGCTGGTGTTGCAGATCGACAGCCGGGGCAGACTGACCACCGTGGCGGATACCTGCCTGACCTTTGCCGACGAAACCGGCAAGGTGCTGGGCAGCTATCCCTATCGCGGGCAGCACCTGCGAGAATACGAGCTGGCGGGCGACGGATTTGCGGCGCTGCTGTTAAACCGCTATCAGTCCGGCAGCGTGGGACAGCTGGTGACCGTGGATACCGCCGGCGCAGAGCTGGCGCGGCTGGAGGTCACAGAGGAAATCTTGAATCTCTCCGCCGCAGGGCGCTATCTGGCGGTGCTGTATGCCGATCGACTGGTGATCTACACCTCGGATTTGCAGCCCTATGCCACCCTGCCGGATACCACCTATGCCAAGGATGTGCTGATGCGGCGAGATGGCTCGGCACTGGTGCTGGGCGCGTCGTCGGCAAAGCTCTATCTGCCGTAAACCGGCGGGGTTTTCCACGATTCCCATGAAAAGGAGGGTTGCAAACATGACGGTCCCTGTTATAATAGATTGCATTCTGGCGGCGGTGCTGCTGATCTGCGTGATTGTGGGCGCGCGGCGCGGACTGCTGGAAAGTCTGGCGGGGTTGGTCATTCTGATTGTGGCACTGGTGGGTGCCAGTCTGTTTGCCTCCACCTTTACCCCCACAGCCACCCAGTGGCTGCAACCGCTGATGACACAGCGCATCGAGCAAAAGGTGGATGCCGCCCTCCGGGGCGATACCGCCGATGCTGCCGCAGATACCGCGGACCCTGCCCCGCCGGGGGGACTGCCCACCTATGGGGGACTGTCCCGGGGGGACAATGCCCCCGACGAGGACAAAACCATCTCCATGCCGGAGATAACGCCGGAGGTGACAGAGGGTCTGGCAGACGGGGTGGATGCCCTCACCGCCCAGATTCAAAAGCTGTTGGAGACCATGGGCTTCCACAAAAATCTCCAGGCGGAGCTGACGGCGCAGGCGCAGGAAAAGGTGCGGGAGACCGGGGTCGCCATCGCCACCGCCGTGGCAGAGAGTCTGTTGCAATCGGTGGTGCATACGGTGCTGTTTGCCCTGTCCTTTGGCGTGCTGGTGCTGATTTTGCGCATTTTGTTCAAGGCGATGCATCTGGTGTTGCAGCTGCCGGGACTGCATCTGCTCAACGGACTGGGCGGTGCGGCAATCGGTTTGGTACAGGGATTGCTGGCGCTGTTTTTGGCGGCATGGGTCGCCGCCCATTTTGGCGTGCGGGTCTCTGAGGATACCATTCGCGCCACCTATATTCTGCAATTTTTCGTGACGAATTTCCCGCTGGACTTCCTCACGACGCTATAGAGTCCCCCTGTGTGGCAGAGACCCACAGGGCGGGACAGACCACTGCCGAGAAAAGCGGCAACCCCGGCGCAAAATCCCTTCCTATGGGGAGGGCAATTTCCATTTGCGTGGGGAAAAAACAGGGAGGTTATTATGCAACCAACGCTTTGTTCCAGATGTAAAAAAAATCTTGCCGTGGTTTTCATCTCCAAAATCGACGACGGCAAAACCATCAATGAGGGGCTTTGCCTCAAGTGCGCCAAGGAGCTGGGTCTGCCCCAGGTCAACGAGATGATGCAGCGCATGGGCATCTCCGACGAGGATTTGGAGACCCTGAATAGCGAGATGCTACAGGCCTTTAACGGTGCGGAAAATGTGGAGGACTTGGGCGACGGCGGCGAGGAGGACGAGGGCAAAACCGCCACGTTCCCGTTTTTAAACCGCCTGTTCTCCTCCGATACCCCCACCGCGCCGGAGGGGGAGGAGATTCCCCCCGAGGAGCCCCGTTCCGGTCGGGACAAAAAGGGCGAAAAGGCATCCAAGCGCAAATTCTTGGACAGCTATTGCATCAACCTGTCCCAGCGCGCCACGGCGGGCAAGCTGGATATGGTGGTGGGTCGCGAGCAGGAGATCGAGCGGGTGATTCAGATTTTGAATCGCCGGCAGAAAAATAACCCCTGCTTGATCGGCGAGCCCGGCGTGGGCAAAACCGCCATTGCCGAGGGGCTTGCCCAGCGGATTGCCGCAGGCGAGGTGCCGTATAAGCTGCGGGATAAGGAGATCTATCTGGTGGACTTGACCGCTCTGGTGGCGGGCACCCAGTTTCGGGGACAGTTCGAGAGCCGCATGAAGGGCTTGATCGACGAGGTACACAAGCTGGGCAATATCATTCTGGTGATCGACGAGGTACACAACATCGTGGGCGCGGGGGATGCCGAGGGCAGCATGAATGCCGCCAATATCCTAAAGCCCGCCCTCTCCCGGGGGGAGATTCAGGTCATCGGTGCCACCACCTTCACCGAATACCGCAAGAGCATCGAAAAGGACACCGCCTTGGAGCGCCGCTTCCAGCCGGTGACGGTCAACGAGCCCAGTCAGGCGGACACCCTGCAAATCCTGAAGGGCATCGCCCACTATTACGAGTCCTATCACGGCGTGAAAATCTCCGACGGCATCCTCCGTCAGGCGGTACTGCTGTCCGAGCGCTACATCACCGACCGCTTTTTGCCGGACAAGGCAATCGACTTGATCGACGAGGCCTGCTCCGATTTGAACCTGAAGGACCCCTCCATCTCCCGCCGCATGGAGATTCAGCGGGAGCTGGACGACTATGCCGTGGAACAGGGGCTGTTGCAGGAGAGAGAGGACAAATCCGACGAGGACTATGAGCGTCTGGCTCTGCTGAAAAGCCGGGAAATCCAGCTACAGGGCGAGCTGGGTCAGCTCTGCGCCCATGGCGATCCCCAGCTCTCCATGGAAAATCTGGCGCACGTCATCGAGCTGTGGACGAAAATCCCCGCCTCCCGCATCCGCGAGGAGGAGTTTAAGCGCCTGTCCCAGCTGGATATCCGGCTGAAAAACCACATCATCGGGCAGGACGAGGCCATCGCGTCGGTGGCTGCCGCCGTCCGCCGCAATCGGGTGGGCATCTCGCCCAAGCACAAGCCGGTGTCCTTCATCTTTGTGGGCTCCACGGGCGTGGGCAAAACCGAGCTGGTCAAGCAGCTGGCAGACGATTTGTTCAACACGCCGGACTCCCTCATCCGTCTGGATATGTCCGAATTTATGGAAAAGCACTCCGTGTCCCGGATCGTGGGCTCGCCTCCCGGCTATGTGGGCTATGACGAGGCGGGGCAGCTGACGGAGAAAATCCGCCGCAAGCCCTATGCCGTCATCCTGTTCGACGAAATCGAAAAGGCGCACCCGGACGTGCTGAATGTCCTGCTGCAAATTTTGGACGATGGGCAGATTACCGATGCCCACGGTCGCAAGGTCAACTTTGAAAATACCGTCATCGTCATGACCTCCAACGCCGGCAGCGACAAAAAAGAGGGCGCGGTGGGCTTTGGACGCAGTCTCAACGAGATGGGCAAGGAGCGGGCGGAAAAGGCTCTGCACCAGTTCCTTCGTCCGGAGTTCATCAACCGGGTGGACGAAATCGTCTACTTCAACCAGCTGTCCGAGGAGGATTTCCTGAAAATTGCCAAGATCATGCTGGACGAATTGGTGACCTCCCTCTCTGAAAAGGGCATCACCTTCACCTATGACGATGCGCTGATGGCGTATCTGACCCACAAATCCTACTCCCTGACCTATGGTGCCCGCAACCTGCGCCGCACCATCCAAAAGGAGTTGGAGGATCCGCTGGCGACCCGGCTGATCGAGAGCTTCGATACACCGATTTCCCAGATCAAGGCAACCGTGGAGAATGAGACCGTCCAGCTGTACACGCTGTAAAAAAGGGGAGGGGACACCATGTTGTTTCGCAAAAATATCGACCCCCGCTGTGCCTATTGCGCCCGGGGCAGTCAGATCAACGAGCGGGAGGTCGCCTGTGAGAAGAAGGGCATCGTGGCGGTGGAGGACCACTGTCGCGCCTTCCGATACGACCCCTTAAAACGGGTGCCGCCCCGCCCCGCCGTTCTGGAAACGGACAAGCTGAAGGATGCGGATTTCTCCCTGTAGGGGAGACGTTGGAACCGGCTGCTTTTGAAAAAATCTCCGCAAAAACCGGATTGTGCCCCATTTCACATGGGATTCAAAAAAGGGAGGAAGTATAGCATGAGGATTGAGACTGTCTGGGCGGTCTATTGGAGCGCCACCGGCACCACGGACACGGTGGTCACCCATCTGGCCGCCGCCATCGCGGGGGAGCTGTCCTGCCCCTGCCGCATGGTGGATTTTACCCGCCCCGCCGCCCGAGAGGAGGCAATTGCCTTCTGCGAAACCGATTTGGTGGTATTTGGCACGCCGGTCTACGCCGGACGCGTCCCCAACGTGCTGCTGCCCTATCTCACCACCCGGGTCACCGGCGGCGGTGCCTTGGCTGTCCCCGTGGTGCTGTATGGCAACCGCAACTATGACGATGCCTTGATCGAGCTGCGGAATCTTTTGGAGACAGACGGCTTTCATACCCTTGCCGCCGCCGCCTTCATCGGGGAGCACTCCTTCTCGAAACTCCTTGCCGCCGGCAGACCGGATGCCGCCGATCTGGGGCTGCTGCCCGCCTTTGCCACCGGGATCGCCGACAAGGTATCCCACTTGACAGAGGCTCCCACAACAGCGATTTCTGTGCCGGGAGAGACACCGCTCCGCCCCTATTACACGCCAAGGGATCGGGCGGGGAATTCGGTGGACATCCGCAAGGTGCGACCGAAAACCGACGAGAATTGTGTGGGCTGCGGGCTGTGTGCCACGGTCTGTCCCATGGGTAGCATCGACCCGGCGGACGTGAATCACTTCATCGGCATCTGCATCAAGTGTGGCGCCTGCATCAAGCGTTGCCCCACGGGTGCCCGGTATTACGACGACCCCGGCTATCTCTATCACAAGACCGAGTTGGAGGAGGGCTTTGCCCGCCGCGCCGAACCGGAGCTGTACATCTGACGCAGGAAAGGGGCTGTCGCTTATTGCAACAGCCCCTTTTCTGATAGGCGGATTTCTTGGGGTACGCCTGCCCGCAATCGGAAAAAGCGTCCCCGCGGAAAAAACGGTGAGAGAGGAGCGGATGACCGTGTCACAGACCACAAAACGGGCGCTGGCGGCATCGCTGAAAAAGCTGCTGGCGGAAAAGCCCTTGGATAAAATCACGGTGGTGGACATTGTGGAGGACTGCGAGGTGAATCGCCAGACCTTCTATTATCATTTTCAGGATATCTATGACTTGATTGAGTGGATTTTCCTGACCGAGACCACCCGCGTCTTGGATGGCAAAAAGACCTATGACACTTGGCAGCAGGGATTTTTACAGGTCTTTGACTATGTGCTGGAAAATAAGCCCCTGATGGTCAACGTCTATCACTCCGTACGCCGGGACGAGTTGGAGCGCTATCTCTACGAAGTGACCTGCCATCTGCTGATGGGCGTGGTGGAGGAGCAGGCGGCGGGGCTGTCTGTCCGAGAGGAGGACAAGCAATTTATCGCGGATTTCTATAAATATGCCTTTGTGGGGCTGCTGCTGGACTGGATTCGCCGGGGGCTGACCGACGATCCCACCCGCATTGTGGAGCGGCTCAGCGTGCTGATCCACGGCGATATCCGCCGGGCGCTGGAAAAATACAAGGCGCTGTAGGGGGACGTGGGGTGCGTCCACTTTTTGAAAGAAGTTGAATAAAAACTGCATGCTGCCGGCTCCGCTGTTCGACAGCTTGCAGGCGGAGAGGGCGACGGGGGCGGTTGCCGCTTGCGGCTTTGGACAGTTAGACAGAATGCCGCAACTGTCCAAAGCTATGACAATTTGCACCGGCTGTTTGGTTTTGCGACACCGGGGACAATCTGTCTATGGCAGTGCTTCGGGATCTGCGGTATGCTGTAGCCATCGAGAAAAGCAAGGGCAGTCCACCAAGCGGGGACTGTCTCCTGAAAAACAGATGGAGGTTATTTGCATGTATTATTCCAACGGAAATTACGAGGCCTTTGCCCATCCCCAAAAGCCCCATGGCGTGGACAACAAGTCCGCCTATTTGGTGGGCAGCGGACTGGCGGCACTGTCGGCGGCCTGTTTTTTGGTGCGAGATGGACAGATGAAGGGCGAGCACATCCATATTTTAGAGGAAAACGCCCTGCCCGGCGGCGCTTGCGACGGTATTTACGATGTGCAGCGGGGCTTTATTTCCCGGGGTGGGCGAGAGATGGAAAACCATTTTGAGTGCCTGTGGGATTTGTTTCGCTCCATCCCGTCGCTGGAGACGGAGGGGGCATCGGTGCTGGACGAATTCTATTGGCTGAACAAAAGAGACCCCAACTACTCCCTGTTGCGCGCCACGGTCAACCGGGGACAGGATGCCCACACCGACGGGAAATTCGCCCTGTCGGACAAGGCAGCCTTGGAGCTGGTGAAACTGTTTATGACCCGGGACGAGGATTTATACGACAAAACCGTGGACGATGTGTTTGATGAGGAGCTGTATCGCTCCAACTTCTGGCTGTATTGGCAGACCATGTTTGCCTTTGAAAAGTGGCACAGCGCCTTGGAGATGAAAAACTATATCCAGCGCTTCATCCACCACATCGGCGGATTGCCTGATTTCTCGGCGTTGAAATTCACCCGCTACAACCAGTACGAGTCCCTGATTCTGCCCATGGTGCGCTATCTGGAAGCCCACAATGTCCAATTTCAGTACGACACCCGGGTGACCGATGTGCGCTTCGATTTCGCCGGCGGCAAAAAGCTGGCGCGGCAGCTGCTTTGTCTCCACGGCGGCACAGAGGAGACCATCGACTTGATTGAGGACGATTTGGTATTTGTCACCAATGGCAGCTGCACCGAAAATGCCGCCTTGGGCGATGATACCCATGCGCCGGTGGTGGACAGCCAAGCGGGGGACGGCGGCTGCTGGGAGCTGTGGCGCAACATCGCCAAGCAGGATCCCACCTTCGGTCACCCCGACAAATTCTGCACCAACCTGCAAGCCACCAACTGGGAGTCCGCCACGGTCACCACGCTGGATGACAGGATTCCCGCCTATCTTAAAAAAATCTGCAAGCGCGATCCCTTCTCCGGCACGGTGGTCACCGGCGGCATCATCACCTGCAAGGACTCGGCGTGGCTGCTGAGCTATACCTTCAACCGCCAGCCCCATTTTCAGGCACAGCCCAAGGGACAGCTGGTGGGCTGGATTTACGGGCTGTACACCGACGTGCCCGGCGACTTTGTAAAAAAACCTATGGGGGACTGCACCGGCGACGAAATCTGTCAGGAATGGCTGTACCACATGGGAGTGCCTGAGGATGAGATCGTGGAGCTGGCGACCCAAGCCGCCCACACCGTCCCCTGCATGATGCCCTATATCACTGCCTTTTTTATGCCCCGCACGGCTGGGGATCGCCCGGCGGTTGTCCCTGCCGGCTGCACCAATTTTGCCTTCATCGGTCAGTTTGCCGATACCGCCCGGGACACGGTGTTCACCACAGAATACTCCGTCCGCACGGCGATGGAGGCGGTCTATACCCTGCTGGACGTGGATCGGGGCGTGCCCGAGGTATTCGATTCCTGCTATGACATCCGGGTGCTGCTGGACTCCACCGCCAAAATGCTGGACGGCAAAAAGCTGGACGACATCGAGCTGCCCTTCGCCGCCAATCTGGTGAAGAAAAAGGCCATGAAGGCAATTTCCGGCACCATCGTGGAGGAGCTGCTGCAACGATATCATCTGGTGGAATAGGCGCTTGATTTTACCGCAGCTTCTCAAAAAAAGCTTCCGACTGCCACAGAGGTGACAATCGGAAGCTTTTTCTATTTCAAATCCTTTTGCAGGGCGCGATAGCCGATGAGCACCGTCCAGACATAGGCGCAGGTCTTGGGAATCATCAGTGCGCCCACGGCGGGGATCGCGTCGGCAAACAGCACCACCGGAATGTAAAAGGCAAAGCTGAGGGTGATGGTCAGCCACATGTGGCGGAAGGGGCGGTCGGCATCGTTCCGGGTGCGCAGGAAGAACAGCACGATGATCAGCAGACCCAGCGCGGCAAAGGGGAGGTTGCGATAGATGCCCCAGGACAGGGGCGGCGTGGCGCTGGTCCATGCGTTTTGCGGCATGAGGCAGAGGGCGATGCGGACGATTGCCAGCCCAAAGACGGCGAGGGTCAGCCCCCGCTTGCCCGTCACCTGATAGCGCAGCCGCCAGACAAAATACAGCAGGACATAGAAGATCGTCATGGTGACAGAGGTGACAAATTTGCCCACACCCAGCGCGGCGGTAAAGCTGTCCAGTCCGGTGGTACACAGCGCCAGCGCCCGGGGGATCAGATGGAAGGAATCGCCCAGCCCCAGCGTCACCGCCATGATGCCGAACAGCCGGTATTGGGGGATATCCCGCCCCCGACGGATCATGACAATGCCCAGCGCCACCATGGTGGTGAGATAGACGATATCAAACAGGGTTTCCATAATTGCTTGCATAAAAAATCTCCTTTTCAGTTCCTTTTTCAAAAAGCACCCAACGCCATGCGGCAATCAGTAGATACTGCGCCGGATCATCTCCAGCAGCAGGTCGCAGGAGGTGGCCTGCCGGGTCAGCAGGGTCAGCACGGCGGAGAAGACGAAGTCCACGAACTCCACCCGGGAAAACGTGTCGGAGAATGCGTCCGGCGACACCCGGGCATCCGCCTCCAAAGCCGCCAGCAGTCCCGCCTTTATATGCCCGAAATATGCCGTCATCAGCTGCCGCGCCTTTTCCTTGGCACCCAGCTGGGAGTGGGCGGCAAAAAACTGGGGATACCGCGCCGCGCCCACGGATACGCTGTCAAACAGCCACGCCACCGTGTCCGGAAAGGAGTCCGCCGCCGGGGACTGCCCGTGGAAAATATCCTGCCAAATGCTCTCGATGGTCTTAAGCAGCAAATCCGACTTGGAGGGGAAATAGTTGTAGACCGAGCCCACCGCCACATGACACTGCGCCGCCACAGCCCGCATGTTGATCGCCTGCAAGCCCTCTGCCGCGGCCAGCGCCCGACAGCCGGCGAGAATTGCCTCTTTCGAGGTCACAACGGTATTGATACCACCGCCTCCTCTCATACTGAACGATGTTCATTATAGCGAGTCACCCCGGCCTTGTCAAGGGCAACACCGCGCAATTCGCGGCGAATGCTCAAAGTGTGGTATTGCCCCGGAATTTTTTCTGGGCTGCAACAGGGGAGCGCAGCTGTGGGGCGACATGGAAATCGGGATTGATTTTTAAACGGGGTGGTGGTATACTCATCCCATAGAAAATGAAAATGGGAGGATGGACAAAATGGATAAACGAGCGACCGGCATTGTGGCATATCTCACTTGGATTGGACTGCTGATTGCCCTGCTGGTGGGCGATCGCGAGGGGGCGAAATTCCATCTCAATCAGGCGCTGGTGCTTTGGATTGCCGGACTGTTTGCCGTCATTCCCTGCGTGGGCTGGATTTGGGGTATATTCGTATTCGTCTGCGTGGTCATCGGCATCATTGGAGCCATCAACGATGAGGAGCGGGCGGTGCCGTTCCTTGGGCAGTTCCAACTGCTGAAATAAAAGGGATCAAAAAGACTGCCTTTGGTGCGGTCTTTTTTTCCTCAAAAAAATGAAAGAAACAGATGATGTGATCTATGTCGCCGGCTGGATTACCCTTGCCGCGCTGGCGATGGGCGGTCTGCTGTGGTATTTCCCGCTGGGACAGCCGCCCTTTGCGCCCTGCCTGTTCTACACCCGCTGGCACGTCTACTGTCCCGGTTGCGGTGGAACCCGGGCGTTGCTGGCGCTGCTGCACGGCGACTGGCTCCGGGCGCTGTACTACCATCCGGCGGTGCCGCTGACGGTGGCGGCGGCGGGGTACTATCTGGCGGCGCAGACTGTCTGGCGACTGGGGGGCAAGCGCCAGCCGCCACGGTGGTTGCCCCGGTACCGGGATGCTTGGCTATATGGCCTGTTTGGACTGCTGGTTGCCCACTGTCTGGTGCGGAATCTGCTGTGGTTTGGATGGGGCATTGCCCTATAAACACAAAAATAGAAAAGAGAAAGGACAGAAGCGTATGTGGGTTAAAAAAATGGGGGATACCTTGGTGGTGCGTGTGGATCGTGGGGAGGAAATCGTTGCAAAGCTATTGCAGGTCGCCACTGACTACGATGTGCAGGCGGCGACGGTGATTGGCATCGGCGCGGCAGATCACGCCATATTCGGCGCGTATCAGGCGGACAAGAAGCAATACGCATCGGTGGAGCGCCGCGGAAATTTGGAGATCACCGGGCTGACCGGCGACCTGTCACGCAAGGACGGCGCACCCCACGCACATCTGCACATCACCATGGCGGACGAGTCCGGCAACGCCTTCGGAGGACATCTCAACGAGGCCACCATCGGCGGCACCAGCGAGATTTTCGTCCGGGTGCTGGACGGTGCCCTCACCCGCCGATACGACGACGTGACCGGCCTGCAAATCATCTCCTGAGCGGGGGATAGGCTACGCGCGGGGGAGCTGGCTACGCGCGGGGGATAGGATACGCGGCTTTTTGAAAAAAGCCTGGCAAAAACTTTTGTGATCCGTTTTGACAGGCTATCGGGTAACGGACAAAGGGGCGGATGGTATCCGCCCCTTTGCTTGATTCTGCACTCGGTTTATCGAAAAATAACCGGCAGGGGACGGATACCATCCGTCCCCTGCTACGCAGTTTTTGCCTTAATATTTGCCGAGCTGAAGTAAGGTATCAGCCTTATTGAATCAGATCATTAAAGTTTTTGTCCAACTTTTTTCAAAAAGTTGGCGTACTCCTCGTACTCTCCGTACCCCCTGTACCCAGCTCTTGCGGGCAAAACACCCCCGACCGAAATTCGGTCGGGGGTGTTGGTTTTGAGGATGCTTTATTTGGCAGGGTCCTTCAGCCGATCGTTGGTGGTGAAGTCCTTGTAGCTGGTGGCCACGATGGTGGACAGTGCCAGCAGACCGATGAGGTTGGGGAGCACCATCAGGCCGTTGAACATGTCGGACAGCGCCCAGACCAGATCGACCTTCAGTGCGGAGCCGAGTACGATGAAAATCACCACGATGGCGGCATAGGGCTTGACAAACTTGGAGCCAAGCAGGGATTTGACGTTCATCTCGCCGAAGAAGTACCAGCCCACGATGGTGGAGAAGGCGAAGAACAGCAGGCAGATCGCGATGAATATGTTGCCGAAGGAGCCCAGGGTCTCGTTGAAAGCCGCCTGTGCCAGCTCGATGCCGGTCAGCCCGGAATTCCACTGGGAGGAGGAGACGATAACCAGTGCAGTCAGGGTCAGAATGATGAAGGTGTCGATAAACACGCCGATCATTGCAACAGTACCCTGCTCGTGGGGGTGGTTGACCTTTGCCACAGCATGTGCGTGGGGTGTGGAGCCCATGCCGGCCTCGTTGGAGAACAGGCCACGCGCCACACCGAAGCGCATTGCCTTCTGTACGGTGACACCGATGATGCCGCCAGCCACGGACTGGGGTGCAAAGGCGGAGACAAAGATGGTCTTAAAGGCGACCAGCACAGCGCCGCCATTCATGACCAGCACAGCCAAGCAGCCCACGATGTACATAGCAGCCATGATCGGCACCATTTTCTCGGTGACGGAGGCGATACGCCCCATGCCGCCCAAGAAGATGAATGCGGCGACCAGTGCCACAGCAACGCCCACGATGATGGGATTCCAGCCAAAGGCGGTCTGGAAGGCGGTGCCGATGGAGTTGCTCTGCACCATGTTGCCGCAGAAGCCCAGCGCCAGAATGATGGCGACAGAGAAGAAGCCAGCCAAGATTTTACCGAAGTTGCCCTTGAACGCCGCCTTGATGTAGTAGGCAGGACCGCCGACGGTCTCGCCGTTTTCGTTGACGGTTTTATATTTCTGTGCCACAGTTGCCTCGGCATAGATGGTGGCCATGCCGAAGAATGCGGAGACCCACATCCAGAAGATAGCGCCGGGTCCGCCGGAGGCGATGGCTGCTGCCGCGCCGGCGATGTTGCCGGTGCCGACCTGTGCGGCGATGGCGGTGGTGAGCGCCTGGAAGGAGCTCATGCCGTCCTTACCCGCCTTTGCGCCGTTGAGGGACAGACCGCCGAACAGGCGGCGCATTCCCTCGCCGAAGTGGGTGATTTGCACGAATTTGAGACGAAAGGTGAACCAGATACCGGTGCCGCAGAGGGCGAACAGCAGGATGTTTTTATCCCACAGAACACCATTGACTGCGGCAACAAATGCCGAAATTGCTTCCATGTTTTCTTCTCCCTTTTGACTGGACAGCGTCTGCCCAGTCCCTTTTTATTTGCCCGATTGCAAAATAAAAAAGCCAATCGCCTCAGCGATCAGCTCCGAAGAAAAAAGGAAAAGCAATTTTGACCCACAACAATCAAAATCCATGGCTCTGTCCTCTTTGCCTGAGAGATTCGACGCAAATACGCGCCTTACACCTTCGGCATCCCTTAGGCCGCAACCGCAAAGTCACGCCGTGGGATTCTCCAGAGATCCTTCCATGCCGAGTCCCGCGCTGCCGCAGTTCAAGGCACTTCGTTAGGATTGTTTCATATTTAACAATCTGACTTAGGAAAGTATACGAAATCTAAGCGGGAAAGTCAAGGGTGTTTTGTGGAAATTCATTCATTTTTGACAGATGAAATTTAATTGTATCCATGCAAAACTTTCATCTATCCGTGGAGAAATCCCTCATTTTGGAAGTGTCAAGGCAAAAAAACCGCACAGCGTCGAGAGAAATTCCCGGCGCTGTGCGACAGTAAAGGCGGATTATTCGTAGATAGGGAAGCGGGCGCAAAGCGCGTTCACACCGGCACGGACAGCGTCGGCGGTGCCGTCGAAGTCCTTGGCGGTCATGGCCAGCCACTTGGCAATCTGGCGCATTTCCTCCTCCTTGAAGCCACGGCTGGTGGCGGCGGGGGTACCCACCCGAAGGCCGCTGGTGACAAAGGGTTTCTCCGGGTCATTGGGGATGGAGTTCTTGTTGACGGTGATGTACACCTCGCCCAGACGGCGCTCAAACTCCTTGCCGGTGATGCCGAAGTTGCGGACATCCACCAGCATCAGATGGTTGTCGGTACCGCCGGAGACCAGACGGAAGTCCTCCTCCTGCAAGGCGGCGGCGAGGGCGGCGGCGTTTTTCACAACCTGCTGCTGATAGGTTTTGAATTCCGGACGCAGTGCCTCGCCAAAGCAGATTGCCTTGGCGGCGATGGTGTGCATCAAGGGACCGCCCTGAGAGCCGGGGAACACGGCGGAGTTAATCTTTTTGTAAATTGCCTCGTCGTTGCAGAGAATCAGTCCGCCCCGAGGGCCGCGAAGGGTTTTGTGAGTGGTGGAAGTCACCACGTCGGCGTAGGGAAAGGGGGAGGGATGCACGCCCGCCGCCACCAGACCGGCGATGTGCGCCATATCCACCATGAGATAGGCACCCACGGAGTCCGCAACCTCACGGAACTTGGCAAAGTCGATGGCGCGGGGATAGGCAGAACCGCCGGCGATGATCATTTTAGGCTTGGAGGTCTGGGCAATCTCATACAGTTTGTCATAGTCGATCTGCTCGGTGACAGGATCTACCTCATAGGCGACGGGGTGAAAGAACTTGCCGGAGATATTGACCGGGCTGCCGTGGGACAGATGTCCGCCGTGGGCAAGGCTCATGCCCAGCACGGTGTCGCCGGGCTGCACCATGGACATAAAGGCGGCCAGATTTGCGGATGCGCCGCTGTGGGGCTGGACGTTGGCGTGCTCGGCACCAAACAGCTTGCAGGCGCGCTCCCGGGCGATATTTTCGGTGACATCCACGGCATAGCAGCCGCCGTAATAGCGCTTGCCGGGATAGCCCTCGGCATATTTGTTGGTCAGGCAGGTGCCCATGGCCAGCATGACTGCCTCGCTGACCATATTTTCCGATGCAATCAGTTCAATGTTGCGGACTTCACGATCATATTCCGCTCGAATGGATGCGCCCACCTCGGGATCGGCTTTTTCAAGAAAAGCCATAGTTTCTCTCATCATCAGAGTACTCCTCCTTATATTTTGGAAATGCAAGTATGCTGTGACCACTGCTGCCAAGCGCAGAAGGGCGAGGCGGCAATGGAGATGGCTATGTTTAGTGCCCGCTGCCCCCGTCGCAGGGAAAGACACCCAGCTCGGTTATAATCCACGGCAGGCGTACATCGTGGACTTCGGTGGGAATTTTCTCCT
>JAVVOA010000042.1:0-18156 GCA_036656515.1 Oscillospiraceae bacterium
CCCTCCCTTTTTGTTGGAAACTGCCCGCCACGGGAAGCCGTGGCGGGCAGTCCCTTTGTCCCCAGCCGAGGCAGGGAGAAAGCCCGCGCGTCGGGCAAGCAACGCCATCGACCACGGCACAGCGAAACAGTAACGCAAAGAGCGGCGGTTCCAAGCTTGGAACCGCCGCTCTTTTTGGATCATTCCTGTGAAAAGCGATAGGTGGTGGTCTCCCGATACGTCTCCCCCGGTCGCAGGACGACAGTGGGGAAATTCGGGTGGTGGATGGCATCGGGAAAGCCCTGTGTCTCCAGACAGACCGCCGTCCGGGGGGCATAGATCGCGCCGCCCTTGCCCCGCTCCCCCGCCAGATAGTTGGCGGTATAGAGCTGTAGCCCCGGCTGGGTGGTGGTGCAGTCCATCCGCAGACCATCTGCCCAAAGACTGGCAGCCAATCCGCCGGGACGGTGGGCAGAAAGGACAAAATTGTGGTCATAGCTCTCCCCCAAGACCCGGGGCTGTCGCAGATCAAAGGGCGTGCCCTCCACCGGCAGCAGCCGTCCCGTGGGGACAGAGGTGGCATCGTTTTCGGTGATGGCAGCGGCGAAAATTTGCACCCGATGGGTGTCGATGGTGCCGCCGCCCGCCAGATTGAAATAGCTGTGGTTGGTGAGGTTCACCAGAGTGGGGGCATCGGTGGTCGCCAGATAGGCAATGGTCAGGGCATTGTCCTCTGTCAGGACATAGGTCACGGTCACCCGGAGCGCGCCGGGAAAGCCCTCCTCCCCCGCCGGACTGGTGCAGGTGAGGGTCAAGCCCTCCTCCCCCGCCGCCGGGTGCCAGACCTTGCGATCGAAGCCGCAGAGGCCGCCGTGGAGACAGTTGGGGGCAGAGTTGGCGGCAAGGGCATAGTCCGTACCGTCCAGCGTAAAGCCCGCGCCGCCGATGCGATTTGCCACCCGTCCCACGATCGCGCCCAGATACTTGTCCTGCGCCTCATAGTCCGCCAGGCGGTCGAAGCCCAGCACCACATCCCGGACGGTATCCCCCACCGGGACGGATAGGGCCCGGAGAATGCCGCCATAGGTCAAAATCTCCGCCGACATGCCCCGCCCGTTGGTCAGGGTAAAGCAGTCCACCGAACCGCCCTGCATCGTCTTGCCGAAGGGGCGTTTTTCAATGCTCACGCCTTCACCTGCTTTGTAAAGCGCAGGAAAGCAGTCTTGCCCGTCTCGTCCCGGCGATAGACCCCCGCCTGCTCCAAGACGGTGGCGAAGACCTGCCCCACCTCCTGCCGCACGATATCCGGCGCGTTTTCTGCCGTAAACGCATAACGGTTGCGGAAGCCCTCCGCCCAGTCGGCATGTTTTTCCGTCAGGGGATTGCCCCGCAAATCACCGCCTGTCACCAGACAGTCCGCCACGGCCGACAGCTCGTTCCGCAGACGGGCGGGGAGCACCGCCAGCCCCATGACCTCGATGAGGCCGATGTTCTCCTTTTTGATATGGTGCAGCTCGGCATGGGGATGGTACAGCCCCGTGGGGTGCTCCGGCGTGGTCAGATTGCTCCGCAGCACCAAATCCAGCTCGAATTTCCCGTCCCGCTTCCGGGCAATGGGGGTGATGGTATTGTGGGGCTGCCCCTCCGTCTCGGCAAAAATCAGGGCGCTGGGGTCGCTATAGCCCCGCCATGTCGTCAAAATGCAGTCGGCGAGATCGATGAGCCGGCGGGTGTCCCCACAGGTCAGCCGCAGCACCGACATGGGCCAGCGGAGGATGCCCGCCGTCACGTCAGAAAAGCCGTCGAAGAAAACCGGGGTCTCCACGGGAGCCCGCTCCATGGGGAAGACATAGTGCCCCCCCTGAAAGTGGTCGTGTGCCAAAATTGACCCGCCCACAATGGGCAAATCGGCGTTGGAGCCCACAAAATAGTGGGGGAATTGCCGGACGAAATCCAGCAGTTTTTCAAAGCACGCCCGATTGACTGCCATGGGCGTATGCAGTCCGTTTAGGACGATGCAGTGCTCGTTATAGTAGACGTAGGGCGAGTATTGCAGATACCACGGGCCGCCGTTGACGGTCACGGGAATCAGTCGCAGGTTGCCCCGGGCGGGATGGCTCACCGTCCCGGGATAGCCCTCGTTTTCGGCGCAGAGCTGGCAGTGGGGATAGGCGCCCACCGGCAGTGTCCGGGCGGCGGCAATCGCCTTGGGATCCTTCTCCGGCTTGGCGAGATTGATGGTGATATCCAAGTCGCCATAGGGCGTAGGGGTCACCCATTTTTGATCCCGGGCGATGCGATCCCGGCGGATGTAGTTGGTGTCCTGAGCAAAGCGATAGTACCAGTCGGTGGCGGCCTCTGGGCTTTTTTCATACAGCATCCAGAACTTTTCCACCACCTGCGCCGGACGGGGGGTCAAGCTGCCCAGCAGCCGGGTATCCAGCAAATCCCGAAAGGTCACTGAATTCTCCGGCAACAGACCCCGGGCATAGGCATCGTCCAACAGCACGTCCAGCACGGCGGGGAGGTCGATGTCGCCTGTGCTTTCCCCGGACGGCTCCCGCCAGGCGGAGAGCCCCAAGGTTCCCAGAATGGCATTTGCCGCCCACGCTCGCTCGCCGGGAGCGATCAGTTCTTTTTGCAGGGCATAGGTCAGCAGCTGCCCGATTGCGGTATCCACATCCATGGTCAATTCTCCTCATAGCCGTGGGGATGGCTGCGGTGCCACGCCCAAGCGGTGGAAATGATGGTCTCCAAATCGTCATACCGGGGCTTCCAGCCCAACACCCGCTTCGCCTTTTCAGAGGATGCCACCAGCTGGGCGGGATCGCCTGCCCGACGGGGGGACAGGGTGGCGGGGATGGGGTGTCCCGTGGCGCGGCGGGCGGTTTCGATGACCTGCTGCACCGAGAAGCCCACGCCGTTGCCCAGATTGAACACGTCGTTTTTGCCGCCCTCCAGCAGATAGTCCAGCGCCAGAATATGCGCCTGCGCCAAGTCCGTAACGTGGATATAGTCCCGCACACAGGTGCCGTCCGGCGTGGGATAGTCGTCTCCAAAGACGGCGACCGCGTCCCGCTGTCCGTTTGGCACCTGCAAAATCACGGGAATCAAGTGGGTCTCTGGATTGTGTGCCTCGCCGATTGCGCCGTCGGGATGGGCACCGCAGGCGTTGAAGTACCGCAGTGCCACATAGCGCAGTCCGTGTGCAGAGGACACCCAGTCCATCATATGCTCCATCGCCAGCTTGGTTTCCCCATAGCAGTTGGTGGGGTGGGTGGGGTCGCTCTCCAAAATCGGCACCCGCTCCGGCTCGCCATAGGTGGCGGCGGTGGAGGAGAAGACGATTTTTTTCACATCGTGGGCCACCATCGCACCCAGCAGTGCCGCCGTGCCGCCCAAGTTATTGTCATAGTATTTCAGGGGATCCACCATGCTCTCCCCCACCTGTGAGCTGGCGGCGAAGTGGATCACGCCGTCGATTTTCTCTGCATCGAAGATTTTGTCCATCGCCGCCCGGTCATGGAGGTCGGCGTGATAGAATTTTGCGTCGGGATGGACGGCGGCGCGAAAGCCGGTCTGCAAATTGTCCGCCACCACCACCTCGCGCCCGGCGGCGATGAGTTCATAAACCGTATGGGAGCCGATGTATCCGGCTCCGCCTAACACTAAAATTGACATGCTTGCTTCCTTTCTGATTGTCCGGCGGGGAGTCAGGTTGCCGCGCGGCGGGACGGGAATTGGTACGCCCACTTTTTGAAAAAAGTGGGGCAAAAACTTTTAAGCTTCAAAATCAGGGGGCATCCGGCGGGGCAGATTATTCCAGCAACACACAGCCGCCCACGGGGCGGATGCACAGCGCATGACAGCTGCCTGCGCCCAAAACCCGCTCCATTTCTTGGGTGAAGTCCGCCAGCCGATCATTGGGGACAAAGGCCTGAATCGTCCCCGCAAAGCCGCCGCCATGGACACGCACCGCACCCGCGCCCCGGAGCGCCCGCTCTGCCAGCGCCAGCGCCAAGGGCACCGCCTGCTGTCTGGGATTGGCCGTGGCATAGGTGTTTTGCAGATACAGCGCCGAGGACTGCCCCGACTCCCGCACCAGCGCTAAAAAGCGGGGGAAATCACCGGCATCCAGCGCCGCGGCCTCCTCCCCCGCCCGACGATTCTCGTCAAAGAAGTGGAGGGCACGCAGCATCGCCCGATCGCCCAGCTTGCGCCGGAGGGTGGGGAGCTGCTGCAAGAAGGCGGCTTCGTCCACGTCCCGCAGACAGGTCTGTCCCAGCGCCCTTGCCACCGCGCCCATCTCGTCGGTGATGGCGGCATATTCCGCCGTCAAATCCGCATGATCCGCGCCGGAATCCAAAATGCACAGGGTATAGCCGGAGGCGGCAAAATCAAAGCCAACTTTCTCCACAAGGGGTCGCTGTGGATTGGAGAAGTCGATTGCCACCGCGCCGCCCACGGCGGAGGCGGTCTGATCCATCAGTCCGCAGGGCTTGCCAAAAAACTGATTCTCCGCCGTCT
Organism: Oscillospiraceae bacterium; assembly: GCA_036656515.1. Lineage (GTDB taxonomy): Bacteria > Bacillota > Clostridia > Oscillospirales > Oscillospiraceae > Oscillibacter. The sequence goes on from JAVVOA010000042.1 coordinate 4,507, forward strand.
GCCCGATCTGGGCGATTTCCACCGCCGTCAGGGCATCGCCGCAAAACAGGTGGTTGAAAATCGTCCCCACCAGCACCTCATAGGCGGCGGAGGAGGACAGCCCACTGCCCGCGGGGACAGCAGAATCCACCGTGGCGTCGAACCCGGCCACGGGATAGCCCCGCGCCGCCATACAGGCCGCCACGCCCCGCACCAGCGCGGCAGAGGTCTCCCGCTCCTCCTCCCGGGGGGTCAAGCTTGTCAGGTCCACCACCAAGGCAGGATAGCCCGCAGAGAGGATCCGCACCTGTTGGCTGTCGTTTTTGGCGGCACAGGCCAGCATGTCCAGATTGACCCCGGCGCAGAGCACCCTGCCGTGTTGATGGTCGGTGTGGTTGCCGCCCAGCTCGGTGCGTCCCGGTGCGGAAAAGACCGACACCGCCGGATTGTCTGTATACAGCTCTTGCCAACTCTCCAGCGCGGACTGCACCCGTGCCCGGGCGGCATCCAGCCCACTGCCGGTGCAACAATAGACCTGCGCCAGTCGCCGGTCATACGCACCGCCCATGACCGCCGGCAGCAGGGTATTACAGGTAGACATGAAAATCACCCTTCCTTTTTCGTCAAAAAAGGGGCTGTCCCACAAGCCTGTGATCCAGCCCCCTTTGTACCATTACTTCTTGGTGAGATACTTGCGCATATCCAACGCGCAGGCAAAGAGGATGATAACGCCCTTGACCAGATAGAACATATTCTGATCCACCTTGATCATGTTCAGACCGATGAAAATCAGTCGCAACAGGAACACGCCCAGAACGATGCCCTTGATCTTGCCCACGCCGCCGGTGAAGGATACGCCGCCGATGACGCAGGCGGCGATGGCATCCAGCTCATAGTTGAGTCCGGTGTTGGCGGTGTTGGAGCCGATGCGCGCGCCCTCGATAAAGCCGGTGACGCTGTACATGGCACCTGCCAGCGCGAAGACCATGATGGTGGTCAGCAGCACATTGACACCGGATACCTTGGCGGCCTCCTCGTTGGCACCCAAGGCGAACATGTTTTTGCCGAAGGTGGTCTTGTTCCAGATGAACCACATAACGCCCACCAGAATCGCGGCAATCCACACATAGTTGGGAATCTGGATGCCGCCGGTGGCGGTGCCGATGCCCATGGCGTTGGTCATTTTGGCGAAGACCGAGCCGGTGATAAATTCCTTATAGGAGACATCCAAGCTGGAGATCGCCATGCCCTTGTTGTTGCCCATCTGGACATACAGCAGCAGGAAGGTGTATAAAATCAGCTGGGTGGCAAGGGTGACGATGAAGGGGTGCAGCTTGAACTTCGCCACGAAGAAGCCGTTGAAGCAGCCCACCATGGCACCCACCACCATGACCATCGCCAGCACCACAAAGGGATTGAGGGTGCCGATATTGGGCCACATCTTGTTGGCAGAGCCCACCACCTGCATCAGCGAGGCGGAGATACAGGCGGTCAAGCCCACGATCCGTCCGGCGGATAGGTCGGTGCCCGTTAAGACGATACAGCCGGCGACACCCAGTGCGGCGGGTAAGTAGGCGGCGGTCTGGGAGATGATGTTGATGATGGAGCCGGGCTGAATGAAGTTTGGATTTTTGATGGCGATATAGACGGCGGCGATGAGCATCAGGATATACAGGGCGTTGTCCAGCAGCTTGCTGCCGATCGCCTTAAAATTCCCGTTGGTGCCCGCGGTCTCTTGCAGGGTCTTGGATTCTTTACTCATGTTGCACTCCCCCTTACACATACTTGGCAGCCAAGGTGAGGATCTCCTCTTGGCTGGTTTGTTTGGCATCTACCTCGCCGGCAACCCGTCCCCCGGACATCACCAGAATGCGGTCACACACGCCCAACAGCTCTGGCATTTCCGAGGACACCATGATGATGCCCTTTTCCTCTTTGGCAAGGTTGAGAATCAATTGATAAATCTCATATTTCGCGCCCACGTCGATGCCCCGGGTGGGTTCATCCAGCAGCAGTACCTCGGGCTTGGTCAACAGCCACCGTCCGATGATCACCTTTTGCTGATTGCCGCCGGAGAGGGAGCGAATCTGGGTTTTCTGACTGGGTGTCTTGATATGCATAGCCTCGATCGACCAGGCGGTGTCCTTTTGCATCTTGGACTCGCTGAGGCAGATGCCGGCGGTGAGATAGCTGCCGATATTGGCGATCACCGTATTCTCCCGCACATCCCGGATGCCGAAGATGCCGGTGGCGCGGCGCTCCTCTGTCAGCAGGGCAAAGCCGTTTTTGATGGATTCCTTGGGACTGCGGTTTTTGATCTCGCGGCCGTGGAGGGTGATGGTGCCGCCCTCCCGGGTCATGGAGCCGAATAGGTTCTCCAGCACCTCGGTGCGACCTGAGCCATCCAGCCCCGCGATGCCCAGAATCTCCCCCTTGCGGAGAGAGAAGCTGGCATCCTTAAGCCGGGTGTATTTCCCCGACAGATGCTCGGCCTCTAAAATCACGTCGCCGGGCACATTGTCCTTGGGGGGAAAGCGGTTGGTCAGCTCACGCCCCACCATCAGGCGGATGATCTCCTCCATGGTCAAGTCCTTGGCGGGCTTGGTGGCGACCCAGCCCCCATCTCGCATGATGGTGACATCGTCGCTGATGCGGAGGATTTCCTCCATCTTGTGGGAGATGTAGATGATGCCACAGCCCTTGTCCCGCAACATATTGATGATGCGGAACAGATGCTCTACCTCCACCTCGGTGAGGGAGGAGGTGGGTTCATCGAAGACGATGATTTTGGAGTTGTAGGAGACCGCCTTGGCAATCTCCACCATCTGCCGCTGGGAGACGGGCAGGGTTTTCATAATCGCCTTGGGGTTGACCGTCACCCCCAGCTGGCTGAAAATCTCGTCTGTCTTTTGGCGCATCAAGCCCTCGCTGACCATGATCCCACCGACTTTGGGATAGCGTCCCAGCCAGAGATTGTCCTGCACACTGCGGGTCAATGCCTGATTCAGCTCCTGATGCACCATGGCGACGCCGTTTTCCAGCGCCTCCTTGGAGCTTTTGAAATTGATCTCCTTGCCATCCAAGACGATGGTGCCGCTGTCCTTGGCATAGATGCCGAACAGGCACTTCATCAGGGTGGACTTGCCTGCGCCGTTCTCTCCCATGAGGGCGTGTACCGATCCCGGCGCAACCCGGATGGATACATCGTCCAGTGCCTTCACGCCGGGGAATTCCTTGCTGATATGATTCATTTCCAGCAAGACGGGTTGGTTCTTCGGGACAGCTTGTTCTTTTTCCTGTAGGGCCGGCTGATTCATATGCGTCTCCTCCTCCTCGCAAAGCTCTTGCTTCAAGCGCCGTCCGCCGCAAAACGGAACGCGACTCAAGCAGTTGCTTCGCGGTAGTGCAAGCGGGGCTGCCGAAAGGGGCAGCCCCGCTGGTTTTGTTCATTGGGGCGCGCGGTTTGCCTCCGCTTATGCCTCGGGATACACGCCGTAAGGCACACGCACCTTGGCGACGGCCTCGTCCACGTTATAGCTATCGGTGTTGTCCATCAGCTTTGCGCCGGTGGCAATGTTGTTCACCAGAGCCAGCATGGTAGAGGCCATGCCCTCTGCGTCCTGCTTGACGGTACCGGTCATTTTGCCCTCGTCGATCAGAGCCTTGGCGGAATCGGTGGCATCCACGCCGAAGACGGGGATCATCTTGCCGTCGCCCTTGTTATAGCCGGCAGCTGCCAGCGCAGAGACTGCGCCCTCGGCCATGCCGTCGTTGTTGGCAATGATCATTTCCACCATGTTGCCGTTTGCCTCGGTATATTCAGCCAGAATGGTGTTCATGTAGTTGGTTGCCGCCTCGGCAGACCAGTTGCCGCTTTGGTCAACTAAGTACTTGGAGGTATTGGCAGCATCGTAGAAGGACAGAGCGGTCTTGCCGCCGTCGGTCAGAATCTTGTCGGCATCTTCCACCGCGAACTGGGTGCGATACTCGGCCTCGGCATTGCCTTCCTGACCCTTGAACATGACATAGGAGATGGTGCCGTCCTTGTTCAGATCCACGGCATCGTAGTTTGCCATCAGATAGTCGCCGATGAGCTTGCCCTGCATATGGCCGGCCTCAGGGGCGTTGGTGCCGACGAACGCGCAGTTCTCATAGCTGGCAACCACTTCGTCTGCAACCTCGCGGTTGAAGAAGATGATGGGGATACCGGCAGTCTTGGCGGCATCCACGGCGGTCTGGGCAGCATCGGGAGAAGAGGTCTCCACAATGTTGACGATCAGCAGGTTTGCGCCGTCGGTAATGGCGGTGTTGATCTGGTCGATCTGGTTGGCCTGATTGCTGCCACCATCATAGTCCTGATAGGTGATGCCGGCGGCGGTGAGCTTCTCGTCCATCAGGGCACGGACGCTGGAGATGTACACATCGGCGTACTGATAATAGAAGACACCCACATTGAGTGCAGTTGCGCTGGGTTCTGCGGGAGCAGCGGGTTCTGCGGGCGCGCCGCAGGCAACTAAGCTCAGGGACAGTGCAAGAGCCAAGAGCAGAGCAGATAGTTTTTTCATCGAAAGTTCCTCCTTTATTTTGTGGACAGTAAATTCATACTGCTATTATCTATCCTATTCCTTTCCCTTTGTAAAAACCATAGAAAATCTTACTCAAACTCATAAAATATCTCTGATAGCTCTTTTTATTGTTGTATAGAACGACGAAAATCAGGGGTGTAAATTTGGCGTTAAGAGCGTCTGCATGGGAATGCGCACCGAGCGATCCGCCCGGACCTCCGCCACATGGGAGACCTCTGCCCCGGTGGCCAGTGCCAGCGCCATCCGAAAAATGGTGGCACCGTGGGCGCTATAGTCCATGACCACTGTGCCCAGCATCTTCCCCGACTCCACTGCCTCCATGCCCTGGGGGGTGCCGTCGATGCCCACGATGTTGTGAAAGGGCACCCCCAGCTGCGCCGCCGCATCCGCCGCGCCCAGCGCCATATCATCGTTATTGGCGAGAATCAGCTCGATCTGTCCGGGGTGCGCCTTGAAATATCCCTCGGTGAGGGCGGCGGCCTGACTCCGATCCCAGTCGGCAATCCCGCCATCCACCCGCTCCAGCGGCACGCCCGCGTCCTTCAGCGTCTGCACCGACACCTCGGTGCGAATGATGGCATCCTGATGGCGGCTCTCCCCCTCCAGCATGATGTATTGCAGCACACCGTCGCCGTTTGTGTCCAGCGCCGCCGGGTTTTCCCGCCACAGCTCCAGCACGATGCCGGCTTGCAGCACGGCGGATTCCCGGGCATCAGAGCCGACGTAATAGGCGGAATCCCAAGTTTTCAAATCCTCCAACACCGGCTCCCGGTTGAAAAACACCACCGGCACATCCGCCGCCCGCGCCTTGTCGATGACCCGCCCGGCATCGGTGCGATCCACCAGATTGACGCAGAGCACATCGTAATCCAGGGAGAGAAAGCGGTCAATTTGATCATTTTGGGTGGCTTGGCTCTCCTGTGCGTCGGACATGGTGACATAGATGTGGGCACCGGTCTCTCGGCAATAGTCGTCCGCGCTGGCCTGTAGGGCGGCGGTCATGCTGGAAATATAGGTGTCGTTGCCCTTGTAGACCGCCAGTCCAATCCGCAGGGCATCCTCTGTCTTCTCCCCGCCACAGCCGGTCGCTGTCACCAGCACCAACGCCGCCAACAGGCCTGTCAAGCTCCGCTTCATCTCGGTTCCTCCTGCTATAAAATCCTGCACGCCGCCCCTTATGTGGTGGCAAACAAAATCTGAATCATGGGTTCCTCAAACATATTCTCCGCCGTGGCGGTATAGCAATCCAGCACCGTATCCCGGGGACTGCCGCCGTCCAGCAGCTCCACCACCCGGGTCAGGCTGAGATAGCCCGCGTCAAAATCGCTCTGCACCACGAGAGCCGCCGCCGTGCCATCCTCTAAATAGTGGAGCAGGCGACCGGAGGCTCCCACGCCGCAGACCCGTCCCGCCGCCCGGGGATTGCGGCAAAGCGCCTCGGTCATGCCCGGCTCCACCGCCACCAGCGCGCCCCGCTCTGCCACGGTATTCAGCTGTGCCGGATTGACCGCCACCGCGTCATAGTCGATGTGCAGCTCCTCCAACCGGCGATACAGCCCAAACCGCAGACGGCTGCTCGCCGCCCCGCCGCTGGGGCTGAGATAGAGGGTGCAGGTCTCCGCGCCCATCTCTGCCACCGTATCGCCAAGGCGGGCACCCATGGCATCATAATCGGCGGAGACATAGCAGACAGCTCCCTTGGCCTTCTCCGGCTTGGGACCCATCACCGCCGCCGCCAGTCTGGTGGGCGCGTCGGTAAACAGCTGTCCGTCTCCGGCGGCGGGAATCACCACCACGCCGTCCGCCTCGCCCTCCCACTCCCGACGGAGTGCCAACCGCTGGGCACGACCCGGCTCCCCCTCATAGGCGGTGATGAAGCGCACATCCACGTTGTGCTCCAATGCCGCCTGATTCACACCACTGCGAAAATTCTCCCAATAGTCGCTCTCTGTGCCATCCGTCAACACCGACACCCGATAGATGGGCGGCTCGCCCGTGCCCCGGATGCTCTGTATCAAAAGCAGGCTCAGTGCCACCGCCAGCACGCCCAGCACCACGCAGAAAAGACCCCGTTCCTCTCGTTTCATCCTGTCTCCTCCATTTCACCATAGGGGATGGCCGGCATTCGCAGGGTCACCCGGGTGCCCTCGTCCGGCTCGCTCTCGATGGTCACACCGTACTGTGCGCCAAAATACAGCCGGATGCGCTCCTGCACGTTTTTCAGTCCGATGCCCGAGCCGCGCCCCGGCACCGCCGGCTCCGCATTGCCACTGAGCAACCGCTCCACCAGCGCGGGTGTCATGCCCAGACCATTGTCCGACACAGAGATGCAGAGGGTGCCCTCGGTCACCGTGGCGCAGATGGCGATCACGCCGTCGCCGTCCATAAAGTCCATGCTGTGATAGATGGCGTTTTCTACAATGGGCTGCACCACCAGCTTGATGGTGGACAGCGTCTGTGCCGCCTCGTCCGCCTGAATGGTATAGGTGAATTTGTTCTGATAGCGCATCTCCTGAATCAGCAGATAGTTGCGGACATGCTCCAACTCGTCGTGTACGGGGATGATGTTCCGTCCCTTGGACAGGCTGATGCGGAAAAATCGCGCCAGCGCCGTCACTGCCCGGGCGGCATCGTCCGGGTGCTCGTTTTCAATCATCCAGACAATGGTGTCCAGCGTGTTGTAGAGAAAATGGGGATTGATTTGCGCCTGTAGGGCGTTCAATTCGCTTTTTTCCTTCTGCTCGTGCTCCCGGACAATATCGTCGGTGAGCCGGCGCATCTGATCCACCAATTGCTGCACCGCCCGCCCCAGCTCCCGGGTCTCCGACGCGCCGCCCACATAGATGGAACCCTCCATGCTCTGCCCCAGCTTTGCCACCGATTCCTCCAGCGACGCAATGGGGTCGGTGAGCTTTTTTGCCAGATAGAAGTTCATAAAAATCAGCAGCTCAAAAAAGGCGCAAAAGATGACCACGGTGATCAAAATATCCCGTCCGCTGCCGATGGAGACACCGGGCTGGCTGACCACGCCCACCACCTTCCAGCCGGTATAGCCCACACCCCGGACGATGAGGGAGCGGTTGCCCCCCTCCCAAGTCTCCGTATAGATGCCATCCGGTCTGGCGGCGGCGGTCAGATTGCTCTCCCGGGCAAGCCCCGTGGCAATGCGCTGTCTGGCGGGGTGGTAAATCAGATTGCCCGCCCCGTCCACCAGATAGGCATAGCCGTTGCCGGAGAGCTGCAAATTGCTGAAAATATCCGTCAGCGCCTGATAGTTCAGGTCGATGAGCAGCACCCCCAACTGGGTTTCCTTGCCCCGGGTCAGCTCCACCGCGCAGGACAGGGAGATGACCCATTTGTACTGATAGCTGGCATCCTCAAAGAGATTTTCCACCGTGGGCGTGCCAAAGTGCAGATTCTCTGTCCGCTCCATGGCGCGGCGAAACCAGTCCCGCTCTGTCACGTCCACGCCCGCCTGTAGCTTGGCGGGGGGCGCGGTGGCGACCACATTGCCGGTCTGGTCAAAGAGGATGATATTTTCGATATAGTCGCTATAGGTGTTGTACAGCAGCCGCAGCTCCTCGTCCATGGAGTGGGTGTTGAGATCGGTGTTTTTCACCACATTATAGCTGATGGAGTCCGACAGGCGGATGATGTCCCGGAGATAGGTGGAGAGGGATTGGTTCACCTGTCCCACCAAAATCTGGTTTTCCTCCTCGATATTGGCATCCAGCTGGACGGAAAAGCGGGCATACAGCGTCACGCCGGTGAGCAGGATCGCCACAATGGCGCTGACGGTAAAGGAGGCGAACATGGTATGGCGAATGCTGTCCCGGGAGAGCCGCGCGACCAGTCGCGCCCAAAGTCCGTTTTTCATAGGGCAGCACCTCCTTTTTATCGTTCCCCGCAAGCCGGGTTCATGGGATTTTGCCGTTTTCGGGCGCAGGGCAAGCCCCTTGGACGGCTTGCGCCGGGTGGGCTATTTGCGATACTGCGACGGCGATACCCCGAACCGTTTCTTGAACACATAGCTGAAATAGTTGGGTTCATCATAGTTCCCCACAAACTGCTTCGCACTCTGTGGGGGCCCCTTATTTTCACTTCCTCGGGCGCAGTGAATGCGCCCTGCGGCAAGGGGCAAGCCCCTTGGACGGCTTGCGCCGGGTGGGCTATTTGCGATACTGCGACGGCGACACCCCGAACCGCTTCTTGAACACATAGCTGAAATAGTTGGGCTCATCATAGCCCACCTGTTCGGCAATCAGATAGGTCTTATCGTCGGTGGCGCGGAGGAGCTCCACCGCCCGCTCCATCCGCAAATCGGTGAGATACTGGACATAGCTGCGCCCAGTCTCCTGCTTGAAAATCGTGGAAAAATAGGACTGGCTGATATGCAGATGCCCGCAGAGCCGATCGACGGACAGATCGGATTCCGGATAGTGCTCCCGCAGATAGCTCTCCGCCTCCTCCACCAGCTTTTTCGTGGTGGACACCCGCTGTTGGGCAAGCCGCCCGCTCAGTCGCAGACAGACATCCAGCAGCCAATCCCGCATTTTGTCCGTCTCCTCGTCCATGAGATGCAGCCAAGTCTCCCGTTCCCCCAACATCTCCCGCTCCCCCAGTCGATCCTGCCGCAAAACGGGCATCAGGCTGCCCAGCACGCCCAAAAACCGCGCCTGAGGGCTCCACACATCCCCATCCTTGCCCAGCAGCTTGTCCACCTGTGCCGCGATCTGATCGTGGGAGCCGAATTTGATGGCGGAGAGCAGCTGTTGATTGCCCCGGGGATCATAGTCCTCCCCGGCGCTGCCGCCCCGCTCCATATCCTGAATATAGATGGCGCGTCCCGTGCCGGCAAGTCCCTGATATTCCAGCGCCGAGCGCGCCTCGGCATAGGACTGATACAGCTCGCCCAGCTCTGCCCGGGGTCTGCCGATCCCCGCCGTCATCGCCACATTTAAAATGCGGGGACATTCGGCGCAGACCTCGTTTAACAGGCTCATCAGCTCCTCGATGGGGTTATAGTCCCATGCGGTGACCATAATCACCGACGACAGGCTGGAAAAAATCTCCCGGCGACAGCGCCCCTCCAGCTCGTCCTCCAGCATCTGACAGATGGACACCGGCACCAGCTCCGGCGCGATATCCGGCTTGCACTCCTTGCAGATGTCGATGTTGCACACCGCCACCACCTTATAGCTACCCTGCCGCACCGTCAGGGAAAAGCGCTCTGCCTGTCCCGCCAAATCCGCCGCCGCCATGGGGCCGCCCATCAGGTCATTGAGGAATTTTTCCCGCATCAGGGGCAGACTGCTTTGATAGACCTCCATCAGTCGGGCGATGTTCCGCCGCTGGGCAATCTCCTCGTCCAGCACCTCCTTCACCCGGCGCAGCACGCCGGATAGCTCCTCTGCATTCACCGGCTTTAGCACATATTCCACCACATTGAGCTTGATGGCCTCCTTGGCAAACTCAAACTCATCGAAGCCGGAGAGAATGATCAGCTTCACCGTGGGCCGCCGCCGCTGTAGCTCTGCCCCCAGCTGCAACCCATCCATAAAGGGCATTTTGATATCGGTGAGCACCACATCCAAGTCCAGCGCCTCCGCCTTTTCCAAGGCGTCCCGCCCGTTTTCCGCGTCGGCGACAATGGTAAAGCCCAGTGCCGTCCAATCGATCTTTCTGGCGATGCCCTGCCGCGCCTCCGCCTCGTCATCCACCACCATAATGCGGTACAGACCCATGACAGTCCCCCCTCTCCCCGCTCTCTCTGTATTCTGTCGGCTTGTCGTTTTTTCTATTCTATCGCCATTTCCCCCGCAGGGCAAGGGAAACCTCTGGAAACCCCGCAAAAAAGCCGTCCCGCTCTCAGGACAGCGGTCGTCTGCGCCGGAGTTTCTTCCAAAAGCGGGCTTGACCCGGGCAGAGTGCTTGCAAGGACGGGAATTTTCTGCTAGGATAAGTTTAAAAAGAGGATGCCTCCCCGGGGCGCATCCTTTGGAAGGAAGGCTTTTTTATGCTGCTTGCCGGTCTGCAAAAGCTCACTCTGCTGGACTATCCCGGTCTGGTCGCCTGCACGGTATTCACCGGGGGCTGTAACCTGCGCTGTCCCTTTTGCCACAATGCGGCGCTGGTGCTCCACCCCCAAGAGACGTTGACCCTCCCGGCGCTGCTGACCTTTCTGGAAAAGCGCCGGGGACAGCTGGACGGTGTCTGTCTCACCGGGGGCGAGCCATTACTGCACCCCGATTGCAAAGATCTGCTCACCGCCGTCAAGGCGCTGGGCTTCTCCGTCAAGCTGGACACCAACGGCTGCTTTCCCGATCAATTGCAGGCCTTGGTGGCGGACGGCTTGGTGGACTATGTGGCGATGGACATCAAAAACGACCCCGCCCACTATGCCGAGACCGTGGGACTGCCCGCCTTTGACCTGACCCCCGTGGAGGAGAGCGTCCGCTATCTGCTGACAAAGCCGGTGCCCTTCGAGTTTCGCACCACCGTGGTGCGGGAATTTCACGACCTGCCCCGTCTGCTGGCCATCGCGGCTTGGCTGGGGGCAACCCCCGCCTATTTTCTCCAGAGCTTTGTGGACAGCGGCGGTCTCATCGCCACGGGGCTCTCCGGCTATACCCCAGAGGAGCTGGAGGCGTTTCGCGCCGCCCTGCCCATGGAACGGGCAGCTCTGCGGGGCGTTTGAGTGGCTGTCCCCCAGAGGGAGACGGCAGGTGCGCTTTTGTTTTTCAAAAATCCTCCTCCCAACCCTCAAACTACATCTGGTGTTTTTTGTGTAAAATTAAATCCATATATTGCGTTTTACCTCTTGACCCCTCCAAATTTTGGTGCTAGACTGGAGCATATCGAGTAGAATAGTAAGGGGACAGGTGAGGGGACATGTACGAAGTCATCAAGCGGGATGGGCAGGTGGTTGCCTTTGATCTCTCCAAGATCAGCGATGCCATTCGCAAGGCATTCGAAGCCCAAAAACGGCAGTATAATACGGATATTATCGACCTTTTGGCATTGAAGGCGACGGCGCAATACGAGAGCAAAATCAAGGACGGTCAGGCGAATGTCGAGGACATCCAGGACGCGGTGGAGACGGTGCTACAGGAGAGCGGCTATACCGATGTCGCCAAGTGCTACATCCTCTATCGCAAGCAGCGGGAAAAGATCCGCAACATGAAAAGCACCATTTTGGATTTCAAAGAAGTGGTGGACAGCTATGTGAAGGTCACGGACTGGCGGGTGAAGGAAAACTCCACCGTCACCTACTCTGTGGGCGGACTGATTCTCAGCAACAGCGGCGCCATCACCGCCAACTATTGGCTCAGCGAAATCTATGATCCCGAGGTGGCGGATGCCCACCGCAACGCCGACCTCCATCTCCACGATCTGTCCATGCTCACCGGCTATTGCGCCGGTTGGTCGCTGAAGCAGCTGGTGCAGGAGGGGTTGGGCGGTGTCCGGGGCAAAATCAGCTCCAAGCCCGCCAAGCATCTTGCCACCCTCTGCAATCAGATGGTCAACTTTTTGGGCATCATGCAAAACGAGTGGGCGGGTGCCCAGGCCTTCTCCAGCTTCGACACCTATCTTGCCCCCTTTGTCAAGGTGGACAACATGCCCTATAGCGAGGTCAAGCACTGCATCGAGTCCTTCATCTTCGGGGTCAACACCCCCAGCCGCTGGGGCACCCAAGCGCCGTTCTCCAACATCACCCTGGACTGGACGGTGCCGCCGGATCTTGCCGAGCTGCCCGCCATCGTGGGCGGCCATGAGATGGACTTCCGCTATCGGGACTGTCAGGCGGAGATGGACATCGTCAACCGCGCCTTCATCGAGATTATGATCGAGGGCGATGCCGACGGGCGGGGCTTCCAATACCCCATCCCCACCTACTCCATCACCAAAAACTTCGATTGGAGCGACACGGAGAACAATCGCCTCCTCTTTGAGATGACCAGCAAATACGGCACACCCTATTTCTCCAACTACATCAACAGCGACATGGAGCCGTCGGACGTCCGCAGTATGTGCTGCCGTCTGCGTCTGGATCTCCGGGAGCTGCGGAAAAAATCCGGCGGCTTCTTCGGCAGCGGCGAGTCCACGGGCAGCGTGGGCGTGGTCACCATCAACATGCCCCGGATCGCCTATCTCGCCAAAGACCCGGAAGATTTTTACAATCGGCTGGATCACATGATGGATCTTGCCGCCCGCAGTCTCCACACCAAGCGCACGGTCATCACCAAGCTATTAAACGAGGGCTTGTATCCCTATACCCAGCACTATCTGGGCTCCTTTGAGAACCATTTCTCCACCATTGGACTGCTGGGCATGAATGAGGCCTGTCTCAACGCCTGCTGGCTGCGACAGGATTTGACCCAGCCGGCGGGGCAGGTCTTTACCAAGGAGGTTCTCAATCACATGCGCCAGCGGCTGTCCGACTATCAGGAGGAATACGGCGACCTGTACAACTTGGAGGCAACCCCGGCAGAGAGCACCACCTATCGTCTGGCGAAGCACGACATCGCCCGCTATCCCGACATTATCACGGCATCGGAGCCGGGGAAGGCGCCCTATTACACCAACTCCTCCCACCTGCCCGTGGGCTTTACCGAGGACATCTTCGAGGCGCTGGACATTCAGGACGAGCTGCAAACCCTCTATACCAGCGGCACGGTGTTCCACGCCTTCTTGGGCGAAAAGCTGCCCGATTGGAAGGCGGCGGCAAATCTGGTGCGGAAGATTGCAGAAAACTATCACCTGCCCTACTACACCCTGTCCCCCACCTACTCCGTCTGCCGCGCCCACGGCTATCTGGCGGGCGAGCAGAAGGTCTGCCCCATCTGCGGCGAGGTGACAGAGGTCTATAGCCGCATCACCGGCTACTATCGCCCGGTGCAGAACTGGAACGAGGGCAAAAGCGAGGAATTTAAGGAGCGCAAGCTCTATGACATCTCCGCCTCCCGGCTGAAAAGCGAGGGGCGCACCGTCCGAGACGCTGTCGCCGCCGCACCGGTCGCCGTGGCTGCCGCCGAGGATGTCTGTCTGTTTACCACCACCGGCTGTCCCAACTGCCCCACGGCAA
>JAVVOA010000042.1:18166-18561 GCA_036656515.1 Oscillospiraceae bacterium
ATCGCGAGTTAAACGCCCTGGACAACAAGGAGCTGACCCGCAGCTTAGGGGTGCTGCAAGCGCCCACTCTCGTGGTGCAGAGCGCCGACGGTATCCGGCGTATGGCGGGTGTCTCCGCCATCCAAGCCTATCTGGATCAGCAGGTCTCCTGAGTAAAAAACGGACGGTTGCCAGTGTGCAGCCGTCCGTTTTTCTTGTCTTTATTTTTTCCCAACGCGGTGGGAGCGGGCAACGCCCCGCCGCCTGCCGAAAAAAGCCATTGAAGCGATCCAACCGGATGGCTTCAATGGCTTTTTATGTTTGTCCGCACCACCCGGGCGCGGAGTCTTTTCGGTTAGGCCGCAGGTATTGCTACGTCCGTCTCTGCCGGCAGGGCGAAATCGTCCACCGGTGCG
>JAVVOA010000043.1:0-16403 GCA_036656515.1 Oscillospiraceae bacterium
TAGATATCCCTTCATGTGGAATCCTCCTCGCTCATAAAATGCAAGATTTGTGCCTGATCAGACAATGCTCAGTCTAACACAACCAAGGGGTGAAGTCAATGCACCCCTGACCGAAGCCTTTGCCGGAATCAATCCATGAAAAAACTGACTGCGCAATGCTGCGCTTAGACGTGTGCGGCATGTCTCATCACCGCCAGAGTGGAGAAGACCGCGTCCTCCCCGTTCTCTATCGTCCGGTGTCCTCCACATACAGCTGGCGGACGGCGGTTTCCTCTACAGCGGGGGCAGGGGGCGCGTCCCGCTGTGCCAAAAATTTCGGCGCGACCTGAGGGAACAGGGCGAGGCTCAAAATATCCTCCTCGCACTTGGCGATGTCCTTGTACTCCGCCCGATACTTCTCCAGCTCCGGCTGCAACAGGTCGGCGGGACGGCAGGAGATCACGTCCTCGGGTGCGATGCCCGCCAGCTTGCGGACATCCTCGTTCACCTTGCCGGGCAGGGAGCCGTATTCCCCCCGGAGGACAGCCTTGGACTCCTTGGTAAAGGTCTTGTAGCGCTCGCCGGCCAAAATATTCAGCACCGCTTGCGTGCCCACGATCTGGGAGGTGGGGGTCACCAGCGGGGGATAGCCATAGTCCTCCCGCACCCGGGGAATCTCCGCCAGCACCTCGTAATATTTGTCCTCGGCATTGGCCTGCTTCAGCTGGGACAGCAGGTTGGACAGCATCCCGCCGGGCACCTGATACAGCAGGGTGTTGGTGTCCACCCCCAGCACCTTGGGATCGAGGGAGCCCTCGGCTGTGAGTTTGTTCGCCACCTTGCGGAAATGCGCCGCCGCCTCGCTCATCTTCGCCAGATCCAGCCCCGTGTCCCGGACAGTGCCCCGCAGGGTCGCCACCAGAGATTCGGTGGCGGGCTGGGAGGTGCCGTTGGCAAAGGGGGACAGGGCGGTGTCCACAATGTCCACCCCGGCATAGGCCGCCATGAGATAGACCATGTCGCCGGTGCCGGTGGTGTTGTGGGTGTGGAGATGGATGGGCACTGAGATGGTCTCCTTCAGCTTTTTCACCAGCGAATAGGCATCCATGGGCAGCAGGAGGTTTGCCATGTCCTTGATGCAGATGGCATCCGCGCCCATCTGCTCCAGCTCCTTTGCCAGCTTGACAAAATACGCCTCGCTGTGAATGGGCGAGATGGTGTAGGACAGAGTCGCCTCCACCTCGCCGCCGTATTTTTTGGTGGACTGAATCGCCTGCTCCAAATTGCGGATGTCGTTGAGGGCATCGAAAATCCGAATGATGTCGATGCCGTTTTCGATGGATTTGCGGCAGAAGGCATCCACCACATCGTCGGCATAGTGCTTATAGCCCAAGATATTCTGCCCGCGAAACAGCATTTGCAGCTTGGTTTTCGGCAGCGCTTTCCGCAGAGCGCGCAGCCGCTCCCACGGATCCTCGTTCAAAAAGCGCATGCAGGCATCAAAGGTGGCACCGCCCCAGCACTCCAGCGAATAATAGCCCACGGAATCCAGCACCTCACAGGCGGGGAGCATATCCTCCAGCCGCATCCGGGTCGCCGCCTGAGATTGGTGGGCATCCCGGAGGATGGTGTCGGTAATGAGCAGGGGGTTTTTGGTTAAAAATTCCATAAATAGCTCCTTTCAGACCGGACTTAGCCGAACAGGGCAATCAGCACACCGGCGGCAATCGCCGAGCCGATGACACCCGCCACATTGGGACCCATGGCGTGCATCAGGAGGAAGTTGCCGGGGTTGGCCTTCTGCCCCTCGACCTGAGACACCCGCGCCGCCATGGGCACGGCGGACACGCCGGCAGAGCCGATGAGGGGATTGATTTTTTCCTTTAAGAACAGGTTCATAAACTTGGCAAGCAGCACGCCGCCGGCGGTGCCAAAGGCAAAGGCGAGCACACCCATGACCATGATGGCGAGGGTGGTTTTGGCAAGGAAGGTGCTGGCGGTGGCGGTGGCACCCACGGTGACACCCAAGAAAATGGTGACGATGTTGATCAGCTCATTTTGCGCGGTTTTGCTGAGACGATCCACCACGCCGGTCTCTCGGAACAGGTTGCCCAGCATGAGGCAGGCAATCAGCGGAGCGGCGGAGGGCACCAGCAGAGACACGAAAACCGTCACCAGAATCGGGAAAATAATCTTCTCTTTTTTGGACACCTCTCGCAGGGGCTTCATCACGATCGCCCGCTCTGCCTTGGTGGTCAAAAGTCGCATGATGGGCGGCTGAATCACCGGCACCAGCGCCATGTAGGAGTATGCCGCCACGGCGATGGGACCCAGCATCTGGGGTGCCAGCAGGGTGGCGACAAAGATGGCGGTGGGGCCGTCTGCGCCACCGATGATGCCGATGGACGCCGCCTCGGCTGAGGTGAACAGGCCCGACAGACGGCAGCCCACAAAGGTCATAAAAATGCCCAGCTGCGCGGCAGCGCCCAGCAGCAGGCTCTTGGGATTGGCAATCAAGGGGCCGAAATCGGTCATGGCACCCACGCCAAGGAAAATCAGGCAGGGATAGATGCCCAGTTTGACACCCAGATATAAATAGTCCAGCAGACCCTTGGTGATCTCTGGATTGCCGAACGCCGCCCAGTCCACATGCCCGGCGGCAAACAGCGTCTCGTGGAACATCTCCGCGCCGGGCAGATTTGCCAGCAGCATACCAAAGGCGATGGGCAGCAGGAGCAGCGGCTCGAATTTCTTCACAATGGCGAGGTAGAGCAGGACAGCGGCGATGCCGATCATGATCAGGCATTTCCAGTTATCCCCAACGGCAAACTGATAAAAACCGGTTTGCTGCATGAAATTTAGAATTGCGTCCATATAAACTTCCATTCCTTTCGCCGTGCGTTCCGCACAAAATCGTCACAAAAGGCAGCTCTGCCCTGTTTCAGCGGATGACGCAGAGCAATGCGCCGGCCTCCATGGTCGCGCCCTTGGTGGCGTGGATAGAGGCGACGGTGCCGTCGCAGGGGCACATGATTTCGTTTTCCATCTTCATCGCCTCTAAAATCATGAGCACGGTGCCTTTTTTCACCACGTCGCCCACGGCGACGATCTCGGAGGGGTGTCGGATGAATTTGTCGCAGACCTGAGAGATGTGTACCAGTCCGTCCTGATGGACACCGATGTCCACAAACACGCCGAAGTCGATGACATTGCGCACCGTGCCGGTTAAAACCATGCCCGGGGCGATGTCCTTGATGTCCAGCACATCCGTCCGCAAAACCGGCTTTGGCAGCTCGTCCCGGGGATCCCGTCCGGGCTTGCACAGCTCCCGCGCCACGTCCCGTAGGGTGGGGATGCCCACGCCGCAGAATTCCGCCGCCTTCGCCTCGCCGATTTCCTTCACCCGCTCCGGCAGGGCGGAGAACTCCCGGTCGCGCTTGCTGTCATAGCCGCAGAGGGTCAGTAGTTTTTCCGCCGCGTCATAGGATTCCGGGTGGACGGCGGTGTTGTCCAGCAGGGAGGCGCTCTCTGGCACACGGAGGAAGCCCGCGCATTGCAAATAGGCCTTGGGCCCCAGCTTGGGTACTTTTAGGAGCTGCTTGCGGTTTTTGAAAACGCCGTTTTCCTCCCGATAGAGCACCACGTTTTTCGCGGTGGAGGCGGTCAGCCCCGCCACACGGGCGAGGAGGGGGGCAGAGGCGGTGTTCACGTCCACGCCCACGGCATTGACGCAGTCCTCCACCACGCCGCCCAGCGCTTCCTCCAGCCGCTTTTGGGGACAGTCGTGCTGGTACTGTCCCACGCCGATGGCCTGGGGGTCGATCTTCACCAGCTCGGCAAGGGGGTCTTGCAGACGGCGGGCGATGGAGATGGCAGAGCGGAGATTCACGTCGTATTGGGGAAATTCTTCAGCCGCCAGCTTGGACGCGGAATAGACCGATGCCCCCGCCTCGCTGACGATCATATAGGAGAGATTTGCCTGCGGGGTCTGGGCGATCAGCTCCACCGTCATCTGCTCCGTCTCCCGGGAGGCGGTGCCGTTGCCGATGGCGATGTGGGCGACACCGTGGCGCAGTACCAGCTTTTGCAGGGCGGCAATGGCCTCGTTTTTCTGGCGCTCGCCATAGGTGGGATAGACCACGGCAGTGTCCAGCACCCGACCGGTGCCGTCCACCACGGCGACCTTACAGCCGTTGCGAAAGCCGGGATCCAGTCCCATGGTCACCCGTCCCCGGACAGGGGGCTGCATGAGGAGTGGCTTTAAGTTCAGGGCAAACTGCCCGATGGCACCCTCGCCAGCCAGCTCGGTGAGATGGTTGCGAATTTCGTTTTCCAGAGAGGGAAACAGCAGACGGCGCAAGGCATCCTCGCCGGCGCTCTGCACGAATTTGGTGGCGGAGGAGCCCAAGAGCACCGTGTGGTTCCAGACGATGTTTAGCAGTACGTCGGTATCCACCACCAGCGACACCCGGAGCTTTTCCTCTTTTTCCCCCCGGTTGATGGCGAGAATCTGGTGTCCCTGTAGCCGGGGGAGGGTCTGGGTGAAGTCGTAGTACAGGCGATAGACCGTGTCCTCGTCGGTGGTGGCGACAGAGTGAAGGGCACCCTGCTTCAAAATCAGCTCCCGCAGTGCCTTGCGGAGGGCGGCATCGTCGGAAATCCCCTCGGCTATGATATCGTTTGCCCCCGCCAAGGCATCCTCGATTGTCTCCACGCCCTTTGTGGGGTCGAGATAGGGGGCGGCGAGGTCGGCTAGGTCGCCCAAGTCCTTTTTCTGGGTGAGCAGAAGCTCGGCTAGCGGTGCAAGACCCCGCTCCCGGGCGATGGTGGCGCGGGTGCGTCGCTTTTGCTTATAGGGGCGATAGAGATCCTCTACCTCGGCCAGAGTTGCCGCGCTGTCGATGGCGGCGGATAGCTCCTCGGTCAGCTTGCCCTGCCCGTCGATGGTGCTCTTGACCTCTTGACGGCGGGCGGCGAGACTGCGGAGATAGGTCAGGCGATCGAACAGCGTCCGCAGTACCGTGTCGTCCATGGCACCGTGTAGCTCCTTGCGATACCGGGCGATGAAGGGGATGGTGTTCCCCTCGTCCAATAGGGTCACCACATTTTGCACAGACTGGGCGGGCTGCTGTAGCTCCCGTGCCAGAATTTGAATGATTTCTTCCATTACTATCGTCCTTGCTTTTTTAGAATTTGGGGTGGTCAAGGGAAAATGCCGCCGAAGCGGCATTTTGCTTATTTGTGATAGAGCTGCTTGGTCTCGTATCTCGGCTCGCAGCTGACGTTGATGCCCAGTCGGCGATAGACGTTTTCGTCCACCTGAGACAGCACCACAGAGAAGTGGGCATCACAGCCCCGCAATTTGTACAGCTGCTCTTGGGCCATATCCGCCAGCGGATTGGTCAGGGCGGAGATGCACAGCGCCATCAACACCTCGTCGGCGTGGAGGCGGGGATTGCGGTGTCCCAGATGCTCGGTTTTTAGGTGGCAGACCGGCTCCAATACTTGGGCGGAAATCAGCTCGAAGTGATCGTCGATGCCGCCCACGGCCTTCATGGCGTTGAGGAGCAGGGCGGACGCCGCCCCCAGTGTGGAGGAGGTCTTGCCGGTGACCACCCGCCCGTCGGGCAGCACCATGGCACCGGCGGGGGCACCGGTGGTCTCGGCCTTTAGGAGGGAGGCGGACACGGCGGGGCAGAGCGCCGGTGTGATGCCCGCCTGATTCATCAGCAGCTCCAGCTTCAAGACCACCTCGTCGTCGTATTCGCCCTTTAGACGCTTGACCTCGGCGATGTAGAAGCGGCGCAGGATCTCCATGCGGGAGGCGGCGCGGCAGACCTCGTCGTCCACGATGCAGGAGCCTGCCATATTCACGCCCATATCCGTGGGGGACAGATAGGGGGACGAGCCCTGAATCTTCTCGAAAATGGCGTTGAGCACCGGGAAGATCTCCACGTCCCGGTTGTAGTTGACGGCGGTTTTGCCATAGGCCTCTAAATGGAAGGGGTCGATCATGTTCACGTCGTTTAAATCGGCGGTGGCGGCCTCATAGGCCAGATTGACCGGGTGCTTTAAGGGGAGGTTCCAGATGGGGAAGGTCTCGAACTTGGCATAGCCCGCCGTGATGCCCCGCTTGTTGTCGTGATAGAGCTGGGACAGGCAGGTGGCCATTTTGCCGCTGCCGGGGCCGGGGGCAGTGACCACGATCAGGGAGTGGCTGGTCTCGATGTATTCGTTTTGCCCCAAGCCATCGTCGCTGACGATATGTGCCACGTCGGAGGGATAGCCCGCAATGGGATAGTGGCGATAGCAGCGGATGCCCAAGGTGGCCAGCCGCTTTAAAAACGCCACCGCCGCCGCCTGCCCGGTATAGCGGGTCAGCACCACGCTGCCCACATAGAGGTTCAGACTGCGGAAAATATCAATCAGGCGGAGGACATCCTCCTCATAGGAGATGCCCAAATCCCCCCGGATACGGTTTTTCTCGATGTCGCTGGCACCGATGGCGATGACGATCTCCACATCGTCCTGCAATTGTTGCAGCATCCGAATCTTGCTGTCCGGCTCGAAGCCCGGCAGCACCCGGGAGGCGTGGTAATCGTCGAACAGCTTGCCGCCGAATTCCAGATAGAGCTTGCCGCCAAATTGGGCGATCCGCTTTTTGATCTGCTCGGACTGGGTTTTCAGGTAAGTCGCGTTGTCAAATCCGTTTTTTGTCATAACAGTTCCGTCCCTTCCCCATGGGTTTTCTCTCAAGGGACAGTATAGCATAGGCGCGGCGGTTTGAAAAGCCAATCTCACCCATTTTACCGCCCTTTTGCCGGTTTCCCCGTTGACTTGCGGCTTATTTTTGCGTATGATGCAAGGGCGAGATCGGAATGCACAAACGAGAGACCATCGGGGAGGAACCACTATGGAACGAAACGTAAATGCCTGCCTCATCTGCGGCGCACCGCTGCATTATTTTCAGACGGAGAGACTCCTGACCTGCGCCGTCTGCGGGAAGCCCTTTCCCGCCAACGCCAGCTGCGATGCCGGGCATTTTGTCTGCGATACCTGTCATGCCGCAAAGGGACTTGCGGTCATCCGGGCGCGCTGTCTGGTCAGCGACGAGAAAAACCCCATTCGCCTGATGATGGAGATCATGGAGCAGCCGGAGATCTATATGCACGGGCCGGAGCACCATGTGCTGGTGGGGGCGGCGCTGCTCACCGCCTATCACAACTGCGGCGGAGCCATCGACCTGCCGGCGGCGCTGGACGAAATCGCCCTGCGGGGACAGAAGGTGCCCGGTGGAGCCTGCGGTTTTTGGGGCTGTTGCGGCGCGGCGGTCTCCGCGGGGATGTTTGTCAGCATCGTGTTGGAGGCAACGCCTCTGTCCCGTGAGCCGTGGGGACTGTCCAACCGCATGACCGGACAGGCGTTGGAGGCCATCGGCGCACTGGGGGGCCCCCGCTGCTGCAAGCGGGACTCCTTTACAGCCGTCCTCACCGCCATCGACTTTGCAGAGCGGGAGCTGGGCGTTTCCATGGAGCGCCCTGACCGGGTGGTCTGTCAGTTCTCCCCGGAGAATGCCCAGTGTCTGGGCAATCGCTGCCCCTATCACCGGAGCGTCAAGGGGTAATTACCTGCACTTATCCCGGCTATTGAAAATATGTGCTTTACTTATGCCGACAACTTCCGTATAATCAATCAGGAATGACTTTTTTGCAAGACGCAAAATTTTAAGTTTAGATGTTAAACGTTTCTGCCCCGCTTTTTTCAAAAAGCGGGCGTATCCTGCCCAACGGAACGAATATTTTGGAGGTCTCAATTATGGCAAATTGTGCAATTGTGGGAATCAACTGGGGCGACGAGGGAAAAGGCCGCATGGTGGACTTGCTGACCCAAGATTATGACGTGGTCATCCGCTATCAGGGCGGCGGCAACGCGGGACACACGGTGGTCAACGAGCTGGGCAAATTCGCCCTGCATCTGCTGCCCTCCGGCATTTTCCGTCCCGGCGTGGTCAATATTTTGGGCAACGGCGTGGCGGTGGACTGCGAAAGTCTGTGGACAGAGATGGCGGATGTCACCGCCAAGGGCGTGGCGCTGACCCCGGACAATCTGAAAATCAGCGACCGTGCCTCCCTGCTGCTGCCGTGGCATCGGGAGCTGGACGGGCTGGAGGAAGCCCGGCTGGCAGACAAGAAATACGGCTCGACCAAACAGGGCATCGCCCCGTTTTACAGTGACAAGTATCAGAAAAAGACCATCCTTGCCGGGGAGCTGCTGTATCCCGAAAAGCTCCGCGCCCATCTGGCGGACTTGATGGAGTGGAAGAATCTGACGCTGGAGCGGGTCTATGGCGCAAAGCCCCACACCATGGAGGATCTGATGGCTTGGGTGGCGGACTATGGCGAGAAGATCAAGCCCTTTATCTGCGACACCGGCGCGTTTTTGCGTCAGGCGCAAACGGACGGCAAGGCACTGCTGTTTGAAGCCCAGCTGGGCGCTCTCCGGGATTTGGACTATGGCATCTACCCCTATACCACGTCCAGCAACGCCATCGCCGCCTATGCGCCGGTGGGCTCCGGACTGCCCTCTGCGAAATTGGACGAGATTGTAGGCGTGGTAAAGGCCTATTCCTCCTGCGTGGGCGAGGGTCCCTTTACCGCCGAGTGGTTCGGTGACGAGGCCGAGACTCTCCGCAAGGCCGGCGGCGAATATGGCGCAAAAACCGGCAGACCCCGCCGGGTGGGCCCCATTGATCTGGTCGCCACCCGCTATGGTGTGCGGACACAGGGCGCCACCAATCTGGCGCTGACCAAGCTGGATATTCTGTCCTATCTGGAAAAAATCCCGGTCTGCACCCGCTATTTGTTAAATGGCGTGGAGACCGACGAGTTCCCGTTCCCCTCTCTGCTGCCCGATGCCACACCCGTCCTCTCCTATCTGGACGGCTGGGGCTGTGACATCTCCGGCGTGCGGAACTGGGAGGATTTGCCCGAAAATGCCCGCCGCTATGTGACCTATTTAGAGGGCGAGCTGGGCTGTCACATTGGCTACGTCTCCGTGGGCGCGGAGCGGGATGCCATCATTTTGAGATAGGGCGGCGAGAGCGATGAAGGACTGTTATGAATCCCCCTTGGCCTCCCGCTATGCCTCTCCGTTTATGCTGCGGCTGTTTTCGCCGGATGCCCGGTTTACCATGTGGCGTCGCCTGTGGGTGGCGCTGGCAAGGGCAGAGCACCAATTGGGTCTGCCGGTGACGGCGGAGCAGGTGGCCGAGCTGGCTGCCCACACCGAGGACATCGACTATGCCGTGGCAGAGGCCAAGGAAAAGGAGATCCGCCACGACGTGATGGCGCACATCTATGCCTATGGACAGGTCTGCCCCCATGCGGCGGGAATCATCCATCTGGGTGCCACCTCCTGCTATGTCACCGACAATGCGGACCTGATCCTCTACCGCGACGGCCTGCTCTATCTGCGGGGGGAGCTGGTCTCTGCCCTGTCGGCGCTGGCGGGCTTTGCAGAGCGATATAAGGCGACCCCCACCTTGGGCTATACCCACTATCAGCCCGCCCAGCCGGTGACGGTGGGGAAGCGCGCCACCCTGTGGATGCAGGATTTGAAAAGCGATTTAGAGGAGCTGGATTTTGTCCTGTCCTCCCTGCGATTTTTGGGCTGTCGCGGCACCACCGGCACCGAGGCCAGCTTTTTGGAGCTGTTCGACGGTGACACGGGAAAAATCGACGAGATGAATGGGCGCATTGCGGCGGAGTTCGGCTTCTCCCGCTGTGTCTCCGTCTGCGGACAGACCTATCCCCGGAAGACCGATGCCCGGATTTTAAACCTCCTGTCCGCCATCGGGCAGAGCTGCTATCGCTTTGCCAATGATATGCGGCTGTTGCAGCACGACCGTCAGGTG
Organism: Oscillospiraceae bacterium; assembly: GCA_036656515.1. Lineage (GTDB taxonomy): Bacteria > Bacillota > Clostridia > Oscillospirales > Oscillospiraceae > Oscillibacter. Next base: position 9,893 of record JAVVOA010000043.1, read on the forward strand.
GAGGAGCCGTTCGAGGACAAGCAGGTGGGCTCGTCCGCTATGGCGTATAAGCGCAATCCCATGCGCTGTGAGCGGATTTGCTCGCTGGCGCGCTATCTGATGGCAGACGCGCAAAACGCCGCCCTCACCGCCTCCTCCCAGTGGATGGAGCGGACGCTGGACGATTCTGCCAACCGGCGCATCTCGTTGCCAGAGGGCTTTTTGGCGGCGGATGCCATCCTGCGACTGGTGCAGAATGTGGCGGGTGGTCTGCGGGTCAACGAAAAGGTGGTGGACAAAACCCTGCGGGAATATCTGCCCTTTATCGCCACGGAAAATCTGCTGATGGAGGCCGTCAAGCGGGGCGGCGACCGGCAGGCGCTCCACGAGGTCATCCGCACCCACTCCATGGCGGCTACCGCCAAAATGAAGGAGGGGGAGCCCTGCGATCTGATGGAGCGGCTGGCCAATGACCCCGCCTTCCATCTCACCGCCCAAGAGGTGGCGGCGGTGCTGGAGCCGTCTCTCTACATCGGGCGCTGTCCCGATCAGGTGGATGCGTTTTTGGCGGAGTGTGCCCCCCTGCTACAGGGCGTACAGGCGGTCGCCGAAGAGGTAAATCTGTAAGGGAAACAAGCAAAAAGGACTGTTGCATCATGCAACAGTCCTTTTTTTATCTGCCCGGCAGGGGAAGTCCCCGCATCATCACCCGACCGAAGCAGACCAGCGTCCGTCCGCTGCTGCCGGTGAGCACCACGTCCGCATCCGCCCGGCGGCGATTGAGGGAGAACAGATAGACAATGCCCAGCCCGTCCCGATAGTACTGCTTGCACAGCATGTCCCCATCCACGCAGAAAATGCCGATGTCTCCCGCCGCCAGCGGGTCCCGATTCACATACACCGTGGATCCGTCCGCGATGGCGGGGGACATGGAGTCCCCCTGGATCCGCACGGCGTATTCCACCCCACGGGGCAGCTCCTCTGTCACGGGGATGTAGTCGAAATCCTCGCCAAACACCGGGGCGGCATAGCCCGCCGCCGCCGGACAGCGATACAGGGGAATCTGACGGAATTCCGGCTCCGGCTGACTTTCCACCAGTTCCTCCTGATAGGCACACAGGGCATCCACCACCGCATGGACGGTGCGTCGCCCACTCTGTTGCAGCTCTCGATATTGGGCCAGCAGCTGCCGCTCCCCCCGGGAGAGACTATCTGCCCCACCTTGAAAGCTGTCCTGATACAGATAGTTGGGCTCGGTCTGCAAGCTGTTAAAGAGTTGGAGGACAATCTCCTCCTTGGGAAAGCTGACGCCGGTCTCATAGTTGCCCACGGCAGAGCAGGAGACGCCCAGCCGCTCTGCCAAATCATTCCGGGAAAGATGCAATTCTTCACGGCGTGCGCGCATTCGTTCGCCAAAGCTCATGTGTTTTCCCTTTCTTTCATCCTATTTCGACTGATTTCGACTTTATTTTATCCCATTTTCTTGTGATTGTCAATGCTGAATCACAAGATACTTGTGATTTCGTGCTTGACATAACAAGATTCTTGTGATATTCTCTTGTTGTAGCCAAGAAACTTGTGATTTAAACCGCCGCTGGCAAAGTTGCCCACTGTCTCAGCATACCACCGCCGTCCCGGGGAAAAGAGAGCTTGGGGGGAAAAAGGGGCGACAAAAAATCGCCATACCAAATGGTACAGCGATTTTTTTGGTGGGGGAAGGTGGATTCGAACCACCGAAGTCGTAGACAGCAGATTTACAGTCTGTCCCCTTTGGCCACTCGGGAATTCCCCCGTATGCAGTTTGGAGCTGGTGGACGGATTCGAACCCCCGACCTGCTGATTACAAATCAGCTGCTCTACCAGCTGAGCTACACCAGCAAATCCAACAGCGGAATTTAATATACCATAGAACCAGTTTTTTGTCAACTCGATTTTTTATTTTGGAGGGGTATTTTTTGCGATACAACCGATATGCCCTGCGCCACCCCCATCCCGTCTGCTCCCTCTGCGGGAGGCGGCTGGGGGCGGGGGAGCTGTATTTTTCCATCAACGGCAGCGTTTTTTGCGACGATTGCCTGCCCGACTATGCGAGAGCGGAATTTCTCCCCTTTCGCCACTATTGCGGAGAGGAGCGATTTCTTGACACTGTATGAGATGTCCTTTGTCTATGAGGACAGCACCCTGCGCCTCCGGGCGCGGCTCACCGACCTCCGGGCGCGGCGGAAGGTCTCCGTTGACGGAGAGGAGCGGTATCGGCTGGGACGGCGGATCGCAGAGCTGGAGCCCATCCTGCGGGAGACCCGGGAGCTGGCGGCGCTGACCCGCCACTACTATGAGAGGAGCTACTATCGAAATGAGAAATACCGTGTTTGACACCCGCAGTAGCGAATTTGCCGGGGATATGACCGTCTGGCTGCGGGAGACGGCAGAGGACAACAGCGAGGATATGGGGCGCTTAAAGCGCAATCTCCGCCGGGCGCGGGAACAGGAGCTGACCCCTCGCCAGCGGCAGATGCTGGCACTGTACTACGACGAGAACAAAAATATGTCCCGCATTGCCGAGGAGCTGGGGGTGAGTCGCTCCACCGTTTCCCGGACGATTTCCCGGGCAAAAAAGCGGCTTTTCCGCTGTCTGCGCTACGGTTTGTAGACGCATCCCACAAAAGCGGAAAAAAGGTGGGATTTTTTGCCGTTTTCCCTTGACTTTATGTGTGTATCGATTATAATCGTCCTACATATAACGTGCGGCAACTGCGCCGCACCGCACACGTTTGAAAAGAGGAGGGCTTTCTTGATCTATCGTATCATTCACAACCGCTGGCTGCGGATTCTGCTGGCAATTTTCGGCACCCTGATCTCATCCTTTGCCATCAATACATTTATTGTGCCCATGGGGCTGTATACCGGCGGACTGCTGGGCTTCTGTCAGGTGGCGCGCACCCTGCTGATCACCAAGCTGGGACTGAATACCGGCACGCTGGACATCGCCGGTGTGTTTTACTTCTGCGCCAACCTGCCCCTGCTGTTTCTGGCATGGCGCACCTTGGGACGGGGGCTTGCCGCCCGCACCATTGTCTGCACCCTGGCCTCCTCCTTCTTCCTCAGCGTCATCCCCGCACCGTCCTCGCCGGTGGTCTATGACATGCTGACCTGCGCCCTGCTGGGTGGCATTCTGGTGGGACTGGGCAGCGGCATCGTCTTGACCTGCGGCTGCTCCAGCGGCGGACTGGACATCGTGGGGCTGTATCTCTCCAAAAAGGGGACGGGGCTGACGGTGGGCAAGTTCAGCCTTGGCATCAATGCGGTGCTGTACTCCATCTGCCTGCTGCTGTTCGAGCCGGCGGTGGCGATCTACTCCCTGATTTACAACACCTTCTGCTCCGTGCTATTAGACCGGATGCACCAGCAGAACATCACCGTCCAGGCGATGATCTTCACCCACGACGAGCATCCCGAGCTGCCCAAATTCATCATGGAGAACTTGGGGCGGGGCGTGACCTATTGGGAGGGGAAGGGCGCGTATACAGACACCAGCATTCGGGTGCTCTGCGTCTGCCTCTCCAAATACGAGATCGACGAGCTGCGCCACGTCGTCCAGCAGATGGACCCCACCGCCTTTTTCATCATCCAAGAGGGGGTCTCCGTGGTGGGGAATTTCAAAAAGAAAATCGGCTAAACCGGATTTTTACAGGGCAAAACAAGACGCGTCGGCATTTGCCGGCGCGTCTTTCTATTCTATAGTGTCTGCACGGTCACGGTGGGCTTGCCTGCGCAGAGCGCCACCTCTCGGGATTGACAGGTGAACAGGAGAATCTGACGGCTCTCTGCCACCTGCTCCAAATAGCGGAGGGCGGCGGCGGCGCGGGCATCGTCGAAGGAGACCAGCGCGTCGTCTAAAATCAGGGGTACCTCCGGGGGGAGCACCAAGTCGCAGATGGCAAGGCGCAGAGCCAGATAGAGCTGGTCGCAGGCACCCTGACTGAGCAGTCGCGCGTCGTGGGGCTGGGGGTCGCCCACGGCCTCGGCTGAGGCGGAGAGGGTGCGATCCAAGAGGATTTTGTGGTATTTGCCGTCGGTCAACTGGGAGAAAATCTCGGCGGCGTGCCGTCCCAAGCCCGGGGAAAATCGGTTTTGCAGGGTGGTGTTGGCGGCGGTGAGGGCCTCCATCGCCAGCTCGATGGCCTCATATTCGTCCTGAAGGACGGCGATTTGCCGCTGCTGCTGCTCCAACTCCGCCTCTATCACGGCGGGATCGCCCAAAGACGACAGCTGTCCCGCCAGCTTGTCGGCGCTGCTGCGGGCGACTAAAATGCGGGCATCCAAGTCCTGCAAGGTTTCCAAAACGGCAGTCCGGTCTTGGGCGGGGGGTGCGAGGGACAGCTCCTCCTCTGTGAGGGGCGCGGCCTCCGGCAGCTGCTGGCGGAGAATATCCGCCCGCAGGGCGGCCTCTCGTGCGGCGGTTTCCAGCACCGACAGCTCTCGGCGGCGGACGGCGCAGTCCCGGAGGGCGGCATCGGCGGCGGGGAGATCGAAGGCGGCGGGGGCGAAGCGCTGTACCTCTGCCAGAAGCGAGACCTCGTTGGTGGTCAGAGAGGTGGCCAGACCGCTATAGGCAGAGTCGGCGGCACCGGTGGCGGCTCCGGCGGCATCCCGGGCGGCAGAGAGGTCGCCATAGGCGGCGGCAAGGGCGGTCAGCTCCTCTGGGACGGCGGTGCCATACTGCTTTTCCAGCGCCAGACGAACTGCCTTTTTCCGGGCGGACCGCACCATGCGCAGGGTCACCCCTGCCAGAAGTCCCGCCAGAACACCGAGAATGCCATAGCGAACCATGACCGGCTGTAGTAAAGGCAGCGTCTGTCCGGTGAAAAAGAACAGATAGGCAAGCAGACCGACGGCGGCGGTGCCCACAAGAGCTGTCACCAGCGGCAACAGGGGACTGGGATGGACAGCGGGGGGCGTCTGCACCTGCCGCACCGCCTCTTGGGGACTGCAACCGGCGAAGGGGCTGGCATCCACCGCCCCTTGGGCGGCATCTAAGGCGGCATGGGCGGATGTCCGCTGGCTCTCTGCCTTTGCCACGGAATCCCGCAGGCTGTTGAGATGGACGATGGCGGCGCGGAACCGGGCGATCTCCTCATTGGCGGGCAGTCCCGCAAGGGAACCCCGCAACTGGGCGGCCTGTCCCTCGGCGGCATCGGCGGCGGCAACCGCCTGTTGCAGGGTGCGTTTTTTTTCGATGCCCGCCAGCCTGTCCCACAGGAGACGGTCGCCGTCTGCGGCGGCACGCCGGTGTTGCAGCTCTGCCAGTGTCGCCTGTTGGGCGGTCAGCTCCGCTGAAAGCCCGTGCAGCTCGGTCAGGGCGGCGCGATTGGTCTCCTCTGCGGCGGTCAGGGTGGGCAGCAGCCCGGTTTTGTTGTGCTTGCGGCGATTGAGCTGTTTTTTCAGGGTCTCCATGGTCTCTATATAAGAGGTGTCCTCGTCGCCGGTGGTGATCAGGGACACAATGCGGCGCTCTAACTCGGCATCCTGCCCCACAGGCAGTCCCGCCTGCCGGACAAAGGCGCTGCGCTCGAATACCTCGCGAGGAATGCCCAGCAGGGTCTCGCCACAATTGGCGGCGGTGAGGCCGGGCACCTCCTCGGCAGTGCCGGTATAGACAGCGGAGAAGCGCCCCATGGGGGCGTTTGCCCGGGCGGTGGTGCGGAGTATGGTCAGCTCCCGTCCGTCTAACAGACAGTCCAGCCGTCCTGACGGGGCGGCACCGTTCCAAGGGGCATAGCGATTTTTATCCGCCAGCTGTCCCCGTTCCCGGGTGGACAGCCCATAGAGCAGGGTGGCGAGAAAGGCGCACCATGTGGATTTGCCTGCCTCGTTGGGGGCGTGGAGAAGATTCAGCCCGCCCTTTAGCTCCAAGGTCTGGTTTTCCAGCTTGCCAAAGGTCGCGGTCATGCGATGGATTTGCAGAGCAATCACCTCGTATCTGTCGTTGTGTGGGGAAAAAGGAATCGGCGCGGGGAAAATCCACCGCCGATTCCGAGGGTTTCTATACATTATAACATGGGGAAAGGGAATTGCCACCGTTTTTTAAATTCCTCCGGAAATCGAAAGAAAGTGCTTGACAAATGGGGCTAGGTTTGGTATCCTAACAAAGTTGCATCGGGCAACACACCAAACCCGGCAGCAAAACACCGCCGGTCACAATCTCGCAAATCGGCGAAACCGCTCAAAACTTCGAAAAAAAGTGGTTGACAAACGAAACGAGCTGTGTTAGAATAGTAAATGTTCCGCAAACGGGAACTGTACCTTGTAAATTAAACAACGTAACGAAAAAGAAAGCACCAAAAGGTAAGTGCTTTGTGAGAAATCACAGAGTACCGGAAGTTGCTTCAAAAGTAGGGATTTGTCAATTATCCTGAAAGAGGTAACTATAAAAATAATTGAAGCTATGACAAATAGCTCAATGAAAGATTGGATCGGCTTCGGCCGTTTTAATACCATTTTATTGAGAGTTTGATCCTGGCTCAGGACGAAC
>JAVVOA010000044.1:0-15577 GCA_036656515.1 Oscillospiraceae bacterium
GGATGCCGGCCTTCCCGCCGGCACCCTCCTCACCCGGGCGCAGGCGGCAGAGCGGCTCTACGCCGCCGCAGGTACCCCCGCTGTCACCGGCACTTGCAGCTTCTCCGATGTCCCCGCCACCCACGAAAATGCCGCCGCTCTCGCTTGGGCGGAGCAATCCGGCGTGATCAAAGGCACCAAGGGCGGCGTTTTCTGCCCCGACTCCGGCATCACCCACGAGCAGCTTGCGGTCATGCTCTATCGTGCCGCCCTGCAATCCGGAAAAGCAGTCACCGCAGACCATGCAAAGCTAAGCTCCTTTACAGATGTGGCGGCGGTATCCGGCTGGACAAAGGACGCTATGAGCTATGCAGTGAGCGTCGGACTGTTCCCGGGCACCACCCTCGCCCCCAAGGCCATCGCCACGGCAGCGGAACTCACCGCCGTGCTGGGGAAGTAATTCGGAAAAAGGCGGCACTCCCCTCTTTTTTCTCGGCACTGTCCGTGCCTGCTATACAGAAAGCAAACTGCTCCCATGTTCGCAACAGGCACACCCCTGTCCAAACTGACAAATTCATGCGTATGATAATCAGCCGAGCTGCACAGCTTTTGCATCACGCTGTGCAGCTCGGCAAAAGGTGCTATTCTCCTGATTTCTGTCTGCATTCTGTGTGCCCCGAAAACGACTGCTCATTTTGCTCGTTTTATCGAAAAAACATAGTGTGGCATCTCGACACCACGATAGTGTTTGACCAGGGTATCCTTTCGTTCCATGCCGTTTCTCCTCGCAACCTTCTGCGAGGCAATATTGGTATCCCGAATGATCGAAAAAACCTCGCCGACACCAAGCACGGTAAAGGCATACTCTTTACAGGCACTGGCGGCTTCAATTGCATAGCCCTTATGCCAATATGCTTTTTGAAACAAATATCCGATTTCGACTACTTTCTCATCCCTATAGTCCTGCATTGTCAATCCGCATTGCCCGATCATTTCACCCGTTTCTTTTAAGATGACAGCATATAAACCGAATCCATCCTCTCGATAGCGACAGAGCTGTTTGTCCAGCCAGCTTTGTGCCTCGTCATCACTGAAAGCGCCCTCATAGGCGTACATGACCTCGTTATCCTGCAACATTTTGCATAAGTCTTGCTCATCAGACTGTTGCATCTCCCGCAAAAATAGTCGTTTTGTCTCAATCACCTTGGTCTGCCTCCCCTTTTATCCATTCGATCTCTGTGCGGTCAAGCCAATAGAAAGCCTTATACGCCCGACGGCCTATGCTTTTCTCTGTCTCGAACCCACCCATTGATTGGGTGTCCTCTGTATGCTAAATTGCAGGTATCCGTGCCGAAAAATGGGCGACTGGCTGGACTTTCCGGCGTGCCGCCAGTGCCTGCGCCCCATGGAGAATTGTGGTTTTTGCCAAAAGCTTTTTGCGGCGGTCAATCCCTCCTCCCTGTCGTACTGGAAAGTTTGCAGGATGCTTTTCCTGTCTGAAAGCGAACAGCCCATCCGCTCTAAAAAAATAATTTGCAGGCTTGACAAAACGAAAGCGGTAGCGTAGAATGCACAAGAACTGAATATTTCGGTAGGTGAGGCTACCGCAGGGATACGGATTGCTGCCGCGGAGTAGTGGAGACACTATGAGAAGGTTTAACAGTTTATGTCGACAACAAGGCATAGAATAATGCAATTTCATCGCCCTGCGAAGCTAAAGCTTGAACGATGCGCAAATTGCAGCTATTTTTGTTTGTATTTTTGTATTTGTGTGGATTTTATCCCTCGTCATTGTTTATGCTTTGACGAGGGATTTTTTGTCGCCTGCCGCATTCAGTTTTTATATCGAGATTTTTCAAAAAACAGGGAGGTGAAAAGGATGGACGCAGGAAGTAGTAGCGGCATAAATCCTGATGGGCGAAGGAAACGAGAGAAGGAACGGCACGCAGAAACCCTGCGTTCTATTCTTCTGCCTCAAACATAAATTTTGATGGAGCGGACAACCTTCTGTCCTGCATTTATGTCTTACTTCCAAAACAAGCGGCTGACGGCTTTGTCAGAGAAATTGGAGGATAAGAGCATGAAGAAAAACATGATTCAGAACACGGCGGCAAGCAGGGCCGCAACCAACAAAAGACTGCTGGATGCAGCAGGGATGAGCAGCGAAAAACTGCTCTCTGCATATGAGACCCGGTGGGGCGGCTACCGGGAAACCATGGTGGAGCGCATGCGGGCGAAGTATGGTGAAAATCAGATCACCCACCAAAAAAGCGACTCCCTTTTGAAGCGCCTTCTGTGTGCATTTATCAATCCCTTTACCGCAGTGCTGTTTGTATTGGCGCTGATTTCCGTTGTGACCGATGTGCTGATGGTGGCGGCTGCCGATCGGGATTTTACATCCGTCATCATTGTGATGACCATGGTCATCGTCAGCGGCACCCTCCGCTTTGTACAGGAGACACGTTCCAACCAGTCTGCCGAAAAGCTCAGCGCCATGGTCAAAACAACCACCGCCGTACAGAGAGAGCCGGACGGCAAGGTTGAAATTCCCCTGAGCGAAGTGGTGGTGGGCGACATCATTCATCTCGCCGCCGGCGATATGATTCCCGCAGATGTGCGTATTTTACAGGCAAAGGATCTGTTTGTCAGCCAATCCGCCTTGACCGGTGAAAGCGAGCCGCTGGAAAAAGTGGGGGTGGCATGTGCAGACAGTCACAGCAGTCCCCTCGAGCAGAATAACCTTGCCTTTCTGGGCAGCAACGTCATCAGCGGCTCTGCCATCTGCATCGCCATCGCCGTGGGAGATGATACGGTGTTTGGCTCCATGGCCCAATCCATCACCGGAAAAAAAGTGGTCACCAGCTTTGAAAAGGGGGTCAATTCCGTCTCGTGGCTCCTCATTCGGTTCATGCTGTGCATGGCTCCCGTGGTATTGTTTATCAACGGCTTTACCAAAGGCGATTGGCTACAGGCATTTTTGTTCGCGCTTTCGGTGGCGGTGGGTCTTACGCCGGAAATGCTGCCGATGATTGTAACCACCACCCTCGCCAAGGGCGCGGTCAATATGTCCAAGAAAAAGACCGTTGTCAAAAACCTGAATGCCATCCAAAACTTTGGCGCCATGGATGTGCTCTGCACAGACAAAACCGGCACCTTAACCCAAGATAAGGTGGTATTGGAGTATTATTGGGACATCCACGGCAACGAGAATGCGCGGGTTCTGCGGCACGCCTTTCTCAACAGCTTTCATCAGACCGGGCTTAAAAATCTCATGGATATCGCCATTTTAAGCCATATGCAGGAAAAAGAACTGGACAGTCTGCGTGAAAAGTACCACAAAGTAGACGAAATCCCCTTCGATTTTAACCGCCGCAGAATGAGCGTGGTTGTGGCGGATGAAGCCGGGAAAACCCAGCTCATCACCAAGGGCGCTGTGGAGGAAATGCTCTCCATTTCCGCCTATGTGGAGTATCAGGGGCAAATCGAACCCCTGACCGGCAGTATCCGCGATGAAATCCTGGAAACTGTCGATAAATTAAATGCCGATGGAATGCGTGTCCTTGCTGTCGCGCAAAAAACAAACCCGTCCACGGTGGGCGTTTTCTCCGTTGCGGATGAGACGGAGATGGTACTCATGGGCTATCTCGCCTTTCTGGATCCGCCCAAGGAGACTACAAAATCAGCCATTTGCGCCTTGCAGGAATACGGCGTATCCGTCAAGGTATTAACCGGCGACAACGATGCGGTCACCCGCTGCATCTGCCGTCAGGTGGGTATGCAGGTGGATCATCTGCTGTTGGGCACGGATATCGAGGGGATGAGCGACCAGCAGCTTTGCCTTGCGGTGGAGGGCACCAATGTATTTGCAAAGCTCTCTCCCGGGCAAAAGACACGCATTGTCGCGGCTCTCCGCAAAAACGGCCATACCGTGGGCTTTCTGGGCGATGGCATCAACGATGCGGCTGCCATGAAGGAGGCGGATGTGGGCATTTCCGTTGACACGGCAGTGGACATCGCCAAGGAGTCCGCCGATATGATTCTGCTGGAAAAAGACCTGATGATTTTAGAGCAGGGCATCCTCGAGGGCAGAAGAACCTTTGGCAACACCATCAAATACATCAAAATGACAGCAAGCTCCAACTTCGGCAACATGTTCTCGGTGGTGATGGCCAGCGCATTCCTGCCTTTTCTGCCCATGCTGCCCATTCAAATTCTCATCCTAAACTTGATTTATGACATCTCCTGCATCTCCATTCCCTGGGATCATATGGACAGCGAGTATCTGAGAAAGCCAAGGGAATGGGACGCGTCCTCCATCGGCAAATTCATGCTTTGGATAGGTCCCACCAGCTCTGTCTTTGACATTATGACCTATGCCGTGATGTTCTTTGTCATCTGCCCCGCCGTGTGCGGCGGCAGCTATGGTGCCGCCGGCGTGGATTCCACCCTGTTTATGGCGCTGTTTCACGCGGGCTGGTTTGTGGAGTCCCTGTGGTCACAGACACTGGTCATTCACATGATCCGCACCCCTAAAATCCCGTTTATCCAAAGCCGCGCCTCCCTTCCCGTGCTCTGCATCACCACCCTTGCCATCACCATCGGCACCCTCATCCCCTACACGGCATGCGGCGCATGGCTCGGGCTGTCCCCTCTGCCGCTTGCCTACTTCCCCTGGCTCATCGGTATGATTCTGTGTTATATGGCGCTGGCAACCGCCATGAAAAAGGTGTATATCAAGAGATATGGCGAGCTTTTATAACCCGCCTGTGCTGCCATAGACCGGCGCTGTGGGGAACCACTGCGCAAATTCACCAGCGCCTCTATCAATGCAAGCCACCGCATGCCCCTTTTACAGGGTGTGCGGTGGCTTTTTCAGCGCCTGCCCTTGATGCATAAAGGCTCCGGCTCTTTTTATGCCTGTTCAAACCATGCATAGATCTCTGACAAATTTTCCTCGCGGACGCAGTCCACGCCCTCCTCCAGCATACGGAGCATGAACTGCTCCTCGGAGGTTTGGGTGGCCTTTGCGCTGATTTGATCCGTCATGGTCTTGCGCAGGTACTGCATGATGATGCGATTGACACCATGGAGCTTTTTAATCTCCAGTCCGCCACGCAAGTAAAACAACTTTACATCGTCTGTCACGCCGCACCATTTTCGCAATTCTGCCACGTCCGTCCCGTTGGGATCGTTCATGCCGCAGGCGGCGATGCCCCGCACGGTATAGTGCTTGGCCACGTCCCAGCCCTTGAGGGTGGCGGCGAAAACCCAACCCATAAAAAAGATTTCCTCCCCGTGATGCAGGGTCTTTTTCGCCTCCTCCAACGAGAGGGCGGGCAGCCCCGTCCTCTGGGACAGCAGCTGGGCATAGTGCGCGGTGTGCCCCGCTTTGGAGGCATAGACAATTGCTTTCATGTTCCATTTCCTTTCGGTTTTCATTTGGTCTAAGCCGGACAGCCCTGTCATAGGCTGTAGCATCATCAAACAACAGAAATGACTGAGGTGTACCGGTATGACAACACGGACAAACGGCAAAAATCAGGTGGAGCTCTGGGGCACAGCCGCCGAAGCTCCCGTTTTCTCCCACGAAAATCACGGGGAGGCCTTCTATCAATTCCCGCTCACGGTGCCCCGGCTCTCCGGGCAGTCGGACTGTCTGCAAATTCTGGTGCCCGCCGCCCTGGGGGCGGAGGTGACCGCCGGACTGCCCCTGCGGGTACAGGGACAGCTCCGTTCCTTTAACAACAAAAGCGGACAGGGCAATCGGCTGGTGATCACCGTATTTGCCCAGACCCTGACCCCCGGCGACGATGCCGTCTGCAACCGCGCTCTGCTCACCGGCGTGGTCTGCAAGCCGCCGATTTTCCGCCGCACCCCTCTGGGACGCAACATCTGCGACCTGATGTTGGCCATCAATCGGCGCTATGGACGGGCGGACTATCTGCCCTGCATCGCGTGGGGACAGCTGGCGCTGGAAACCGGCACCATGGCGGTGGGCGAGCCCCTGTCTCTGGAGGGGCGGGTGCAGAGCCGCGGCTATACCAAGGTGACGGAGACCGGCACGGAGGAGCGGGTCGCCTATGAGGTGTCGGTGATGCAGCTGCTGCCGTTATCCGAGGGATAAAGCAGGGCGCTTGCCGGGTAAAACTGCCTGATGCGCAATTTTATCCGACAAGCGTTTTGCCTTTACTGTCTCCGTGCCAGCGTATAATCGTCCCCCCGCTGGTAGTAGGGACAGGCGGAGAAGGTGCCGCTTAAAAACCGCACCATCTCGTCCTCATCCAAGTCCATGTCGCAGACAAAGCAGTCCAGCTCCTCGTCATAGGTATAGCGAAAACAGGTTTCGCAATTGGATTTTCCTGTCATATGCACCCCTCAAATCAGCAGCTCGTAGACACCGTCCACGTCCAAGTCCGCCGCCGCCCGCTCCACGGCGGGACGTGCCTCCGGCGGTGCCATCCAGCACATGCCGCAGCCGGCGGTGATCACCCGGGGCACCGGAATCAGCCGCCCAGCCACGCCGGTGTCCCGACAGATTTTTTCCATAGCCATCGCCCCCACCGTGGTGTGGAACGTGACGATGCATTTGAGACTTTTTTCCAGCATTGTTCTCCTCTATTCCGCCGCAAGCGCCGTCACGGCACGGATTGCGGTCTCGACCTCTTGCTCTGTATTGCTGCCGCCGAAGCTAAAGCGCACAGTCCCCTGCTCCGCCGTCCCCAAGGCCTGATGCAGTCGGGGGGCACAGTGGGCACCGGGGCGGGTGGCGATGTCCCACCGCTGGGACAGCTCGTCCGACACCGACGCGGAATCGTAATCCCGGATGTTCAGTGTCACCACCGGGGCGCGGTCAAAGTTTGAAAAATCGCCGTAGACCTGCACGCCGTCCAGCGAAGAGACCCCCTCGTAAAACCGGCGCATCAGCGCCTGTTCCCGTGCCCGGATACTGTCGATGCCCGTCTCCCTCAGATAGGTCAGCGCCGCGTGGAGACCGGCGATGCCGTGTCCATTCAGCGTCCCCGCCTCTAGGCGGGTGGGGTATTCCGGGGGCTGGCTGTGGGAAAAGGTGTGGATGCCGGTGCCGCCCACCTTCCACGGGCGGATCTCCACCCCCTCCCGGAGGCAAAGTCCGCCGGTGCCCTGGGGTCCCAGCAGGCTCTTATGCCCGGTGAAGCACAGCACGTCGATGTGCTGCCGCTCCATGTCGATGGGAAAGACCCCCGCCGTCTGGGAGGCATCCACCACCAGCAGCAGACCGTGGCGGTGGGCGATCTCCCCCACCCGCTGGATGTCCACCAAGTTCCCGATGAGGTTGGAGGCGTGGGTGCAGACAATGGCGCGGGTATTGGGCTGCAAGAAGCGCTCGAAATCCGCATAGTCGATGCGCCCCAGACGATCCGCCGGGACAAAGCTGACTGCGCCTCCCTGCTCCTCCAAGCGATACAGGGGGCGCAGGACGGAATTGTGCTCCAAATCCGTGGAGATCACATGGTCGCCGGCACCGAACAGTCCGGCAATGGTCAGATTCAGTGCCTCGGTGGAGTTGGCGGTAAACACCACATGGTCGGCACGCTTACAGCCGAATAATTCCGCCAGCTGCACCCGGGTCTCATAGACCGTACGCGCCGCCGTCAGCGCCCCCTCGTTGGTGCCCCGGGCGCTGTTGCCAAAGCTGCCCAGAGCCGCCGTCACCGCGTCGATGACACAGGGGGGCTTGTGGAGGCTGGTCGCCGCATTGTCCAGATAGATCATGGCTTGATGACCTTGGCTGCCTCTGCCAGTTTCTCCACGATGGTGTACATATTGGTGACACCGCCCACCGCCAGCTGATCGGTGAGGTTAAAGAAATTCAGGCAGGTGCCGCAGGTGAGAATCTCCACGCCCTGTGCCGCCATACCCCGCAGATCCTCCAGCGAATCCGAGCCCTCGACCGTGAGCTTTGCGCCGCCGTTATAGAACAAAATCGTCTGGGGCAGAACGGGCAGCTGGCTCACCGCGAATAAAAAGCCCTTCAGCAGCACCTTGCCCAGTGCGTCGTCCCCGTGTCCCATGACATCTGCCGCCACAGCCACCACAGTGCCGCTGCCGCAGTCTGTGCAGACTATGGGTTCATCCGCAGCAGCCGCCGCCGTGGGAATGGGGGCGGTCACGTCCACCGTCACCACAAAATGACGCTCTGCCGTCTGCTGTGTCCCCATGGGAAACTGATATTTTGCCGCCAGCCGCTTCAGATTTTCCACAGCGACCTCGTTGTCCACATGAACCTCTAAGGTGCCCGGCTCGGTCATGCCGCCCAGTGCGCGGGTCGCCTTGACCACCGGCACGGGGCAGGGCTCGCCGATTGCATTGACAAGTATCTTAGCCATCTTACATTCTCCTTTTGTTGTCGCCGCCCTGCGGCTTTGGTTTGCCGCCGGGCGGCAAGAATCAGATACGCAAGCTTTTTGAAAAAAGCTTGGCAAAAACTTTTATGAACTATTTTGTATGTCCATAGTGTATCACGAATGCCCTCCGGTTTTCAAGCTACGGCGACAAAAAACCATCGCTTTTTCGTCTATCCTTGACAGATGCCCTGGGGTACTCTAAAATGAAGGCACTTATGATACGAGGAGTGCTTGCATGAAAACACCATTTGTCACTGCCGCGCAGGTGGACGCCATCGCGGCGCAGTATCCCACTCCCTTTCATCTCTATGACGCCCGAGGCATCCGGGACACCGCCCGTCGTCTCCGCCAAGCCTTCGCTTGGAATCCCGGCTATCGGGAGTATTTTGCCGTGAAGGCCACGCCCAATCCCGCCATTATGCAGCTGCTGCATGAGGAGGGCTGTGGCGCGGACTGCTCCTCGCTCACCGAGTTGATGCTGGCTGACCGCTGTGGGCTCCGGGGCGACGACATTATGTTCTCCTCCAACAATACGCCCACCGAGGACTTTCAGCTGGCGCACAAGCTGGGTGCCATCCTGAATCTGGACGATATCACCCACATCGACTTTCTGGAAAAAACCATCGGCAAGCTGCCGGAGACCATCTGCTGCCGCTATAATCCCGGCGGCGTGTTTTCCTTGGGCGAAACCCGAGAGGGCTTTCAGGTGATGGACAACCCCGGCGACGCCAAATATGGCATGACCCGCCCCCAGATGGTCGAGGCCTTTTCCCGCTTGCAGGCGCTGGGCGTGAAGCAGTTCGGCATCCACGCCTTTTTGGCGTCCAACACCCTGTCCAACACCTATTATCCCACCCTCGCCCGGATTCTCTTCCAGCTGGCGGTGGATTTGCAGGCGGAGACCGGCGCGCATATCACGCTGATCAATCTCTCCGGCGGCGTGGGCATCCCCTATCGCCCAGAGCAGGCGGAAAACGACATCGCCGCCATCGGCGCAGGTGTGCGGCAGGCGTATGAGGAAATTCTGGTGCCCGCCGGGTTGGGGGACGTGTCTCTCTGCACTGAGCTGGGTCGGTTTTTGCTGGGCCCCTCCGGCCACCTGATCACCACCGTCGTCCACCAAAAGCACATCTATAAGGACTATATCGGCGTGGATGCCTGCGCCTGTAATCTCATGCGCCCCGCCATGTATGGCTCCTATCACCACATCACCGTTCTGGGTAAGGAGACCGCCCCCTGTGACCATCTCTATGACGTGGTGGGCTCTCTCTGCGAAAATAACGACAAATTCGCCGTGGATCGTCCCCTGCCAGAAATTTCCATCGGCGACCGTCTGGTGCTCCACGACACCGGTGCCCACGGCTTCTCCATGGGCTATAACTATAACGGCAAGCTCCGCTCTGCCGAGCTGCTGTTGGAGGAGGACGGCACCGTCCGCCTCATCCGCCGCGCCGAGACACCAGAGGACTATTTTGCCACGCTCCAATTTTGAAAGGCGCGCGTCCCCTCGTCCCTCGTCCCCCGTCCCCTTGTCCCTCGTTTCCCGTCCCTCGCCCCCCGATATTGCAGCTTCGTCAAAAGTCTCAAGGGCTTTTGACGAAAGCGTCCCTCCCTCTGCGCTGCATCCAGATAAACCCCAAAAAGGAAGCCGACGACTGTCGGCTTCCTTTTTTTGCGTATTGTCTCCCGTTTCGTCCGTACTCTCTCCATCTTCTCATAAAAGTTTTTGCCAGGCTTTTTTCAAAAAGCCGCGTACTAAACCCCCGCGCGTACTGAACCCCCGCGCCCCCGACACCTAGTAGCCGTTGACGATGGCATCCAGCACCTTCCCTGCCACCGTGCCGGCGACAGAGGAGCCGCCGCCGCCGTTTTCCACCAGCACCACGAAGGCGAGAGGCGCGTCCTCATTCCGCAGAAAGCCGGTGAACCACGCGTGAGCGCTTTTTTCCGCCGCCACCTCCGCCGTGCCGGACTTGGCGCAGATGTCCATGTTGGGAAAGCGCTTTGTGCCATAGTTGTCCGTCACATTGCGGGACAGCATGTCCGTCAGTATATCCGCCGTCTTGGGCGCAATCAGCCTGCCGGTTTTGTGGGTCAGCTCCAAGGAGGCGGGAAAGCCGTGTGCCGTGGTGGTTTTCAGCAAGAGTCTCGGCTCTGCCGCCCGCCCTCGATTGGCAATCGCGCCCATGTAGACCATCAGCGCGCAGGGATTCACCGCGTCCTGATATTGCCCCACACCCGACCAGCCCAGTTGGTTTTCCGTGGCATCCGCAAACTGGAAGGTGCCCTTCGCCGTGGGCAGTCCGCTGACATCATAGGAGTCTGTCAGCCCCGCCTTGACCGTGTATTTCTCCATGGTCTTCGCCCCCAGCTCCACCGCCAGTTGGGCAAATACCCCGTTGCAGGAGTGGGTCAATGCCCCATAGATGTCCATGGTGCCGTGTGCGCCGGGACAGGTCACCACATCGTCCCCCACTTGGGTTGTCCCCGTGCAGGTGAAGGTTCGATCAAATATGTCGGGAATTTCCTCGATCGCCGCCGCCATAGTCACGGTTTTGAACACCGAGCCGGGTGTGAACGTGGAGGAGAGAAAGCGGTTCAAATACGCCCCGTGATAGGCCTCGTTGGTCTCGATGTCCGCCGGCACATGGAGGGGATCGTAGGAGGGCGCGGAGACCAGACAGAGGATCTCGCCGGTCTTGTAGTTGTATACCGCCACCGTGCCGCGTTTGCCGCCCAACGCCTGATAGGCAATGAAATTGTACCGGGCATCGATGGTCAGATAGAGATTGTTGCCGGCCTTTGCGCCATAGGCACCATTGAGAAAGTCATAGCCCGACAGCTTGTCGGCATAGGCGTTGAGCGCCCCGGTGCCGATGTTGCCCAAGCGGTCGCCCACCACATGGAGGGTCGCCTTCCGCACGGTTGCGTCGCTGTAATAGCTGCGCTTTCCATCCTCTACCGTGCTGAGGATGTCGCCATCCCGATCCAGTACCGTGCCGGATACCAGCTCGCCGTCGTTGTTGTACAGATGTCGGTTAAAGGCGGAGGATGCCCAGCCGCCGCCGTCGGTCATCCAGCGGAATAGAAACAGACCCAGTCCCAGTAGCAAGATGCCCGCCAAAATGCGGCAGACCATCGCCCGATTCTCAATTCTTTTCATGCGGTCTCGCCCCCTTTCCCTTTCCCTGTCTGGGCGGAACACGGATGGCAAAGCTGGCGTTCTCCCGGGTGTCCGTCGCCTTTAAAAATGCCAGCAGTCCCCATGCGGACAGCATGGCAGAGCCGCCGTTGGACACAAAGGGGAAGGTCACGCCGGTGAGGGGTAGGATGTCCACCGAGCCGAAGACATTGAGGCAGGTCTGAAACACCAGCAGAGAGGCCGCGGCGCAGGCGGCGATGGTGTAGAAGCTGGATCGTCCCACCCGGCACGCCCGGGCGGCGAAAATCGCCAGCGTGACGATGGACAGCACCGCCAGAATCGCAATCAGCAAGCCCCACTCCTCGCACAGCATCCCGAATACCAAATCGGTGTCTGCCGCCGGGACACGGTGGAGCCAGCCCGCCCCCGCGCCCACACCCACCAGTCCGCCGGACGCCGCCGCCGACATGGTGCGGGTCTGCTGAAAGCCGCCGTCCGATGCCATCTCCCACGCGTGTCCCCAAGTGGCGAAGCGGCTTAAAATATAGGGTTTGAATTTTAGAATCAGCCCCGCGCCGAACGCCGCCCCGCCGCAAATTAAGGACAGGGTGGCAAAGTCGCCGGAGCGGAGATAGGCGATCACCAGAAAGGTCACAAAGAAAATCGCCGCCGTGCCGAAGTCGCTCATCAGTCCCAGACAGGCGATGCACACGCCGGTCAGCAGGATGAACAGGGTCAGATTCCGCTTGCGGAACAGACGCTCCAGCGTGGCGGAGCCGGCGAAGATATAGCAGATTTTGGCAAGCTCGGAGGGCTGGAAGGACAGTCCCCCCAGCACCAGCCAGTTGGACGCGCCGTATTTGGACTTGCCCAGCACCAGCGTGATCGCCAGCAGTCCGATCGCCGCCGCCGCCATCAGCCAGCGGAGCCGCTGGGTGCGGGACAGATCCCGCAAAAAGACACCCAGCACCAAAAACAGAGCCAGTCCCAACACAATGGCAATCAGCTGCTTGGGCAGGGCGGACGGCGCGGAGGAGGCCGTCACCGCCAGCGACAGGGTGGAGAGAAAGAAGGCAATCGTCTCCATCTCAAAGCCCACACAGTTGGACAGGCGAAGCGCTGTAAAGTACAACCACATGACAGCTGTCAGCGCCAAAAAGGTGCCGGGAATCGCCAGCGTCGCCGTTTCCCCCGCCGCGATGATCAGTTGAAAGCAGGTCAGCACCTGAAACGCCGTCAGCCATAAAAAGGAGGGCACCGGCGAGGTGGGACGCTCGGCGTGGCGCTGTTTTTGCCGCGCCTGCTTCTCCTCTGCCGTGATGGGCAGCAGCAGCAGGGGCACGCCGCCCAAGGTGATGGTGTCCCCCTCGCCCACAGGCGCAGACTCCGTCACCTTTTGGTCGTTCACCAGCACACCGCCCTTGGAGTCCAGATCATAGACCGTCCAGCCGCCGTCCTCGCCCCGGGTCAGCGCCGCGTGCTGCCGGGAAATGCTGGGATAGTTCAGCACCACGTCAGCCGAGCTGCTCCGCCCGATGATGTTCTCCCAGTGGGTCAGCGCCACCGGCGCGCCGTTGGGCAGGGAGAGCTGTCCCCAGGTCTCCGGCGTGTGGGGAATATTGAGTAGGGCGAACACCGCCCGCAGTAAAATCAGCAGGGCAAGCAGGGGAAAAATGAACCGGGTCACCGTGGTATACCAGTCCCCCACGTCGGGATAGGCGGTCAAAAAGCCCACAAAGCCGCTGAAAATCGTCTCTAAAAAAGTCAAAGCGCGTTCACCTCACGATGGTAGCATCATAGCACAATCCCATTAATTTGACCAGAGCGCTTCTGCAATCCGTCCGGCCGCAGAAAAATCGTTCCGGGACATCGACGTAGTGCAGAAACGCTCTCAGGTCTTTTCAGAGCAGGCCGTCCTCCGAGGCTCTCCCGTCAGCCCGCCCCCTCGTCTTTGCCTCATTATAGGAGGCGGTATTCGCCTTGTCAAGGCAATTTCCGTGGGCAAGACCGCCTCAACTCCGCCTTCTGCCTTTGGTCGCATTGCCCATATTGCGGGGACTGTCCCGCCGCCCTTTGTCCAAAATCACGTTTTTAAAATTGTGTCTTGTCACGGGGCGGATTTTGATATAGAATCAGTCGGATAACAAAAGTGACGAAAGGCGGGATACGCAAGTGAAAGCAACCCTAATTTTGGGAAATGGCGCAATCTTTGAGGGGCAGAGCATCGGCGCAACCTCTGACCGCATCTGTGAAATGGTGTTTAACACCTCTATGACGGGCTATCAGGAGATTTTGACCGACCCCTCCTACGCCGGACAGGGCATTGTGATGTCCTATCCGCTCATTGGCAATTATGGCGTCAACAGTGAGGACAACGAATCCAGCCGCCCTTGGGCAGAGGCTTTGATTGTGCGGCATCTCACCGTTCGCGGCAGCAATTTCCGCTGTGAGGGCGGATTGAACGACTATTTGCAACAATATAATATCACCGGAATCGAAGGGGTTGACACCCGTGCGATTACCCGTCTTCTCCGCAATCAGGGTACCATGAATGGTATGATCACCTGTGCGGAGAATTTTTCTATCCAAACCGTCTTGGCGCAGCTTGCCGCCTATCGGGTCTGCGGCACCGTGGAGCGGGTCACCCGGCAGGAGACCCAGATCTATCCCGCCGTGGGGACACAGCGTTTTTCCGTGGCGCTGCTGGACTATGGCGTGAAGGAAAACATGATTCGCTGTCTGCAAAGCCGGGGCTGTCAGGTCACGGTCTGCCCCGCCGCCACCACGGCGGCAACCATCCTCGCCGGCGGCTTCGACGGCGTGATGCTCAGCAACGGCCCCGGCGATCCGGCGGACAATGTGGGGCTGATTCGCGAGGCACGGGCGCTGTATGACTCCCAAATCCCCATTTTTGCCGTCTGTCTGGGGCACCAGCTGATGGCGCTTGCCACCGGGGCACAGACCCGCAAAATGCGGTTTGGTCATCGGGGCGGCAACCATCCCGTGAAGGATTTGTCCACGGGGCGGGTGTCCATCACCTCTCAAAACCACGGCTATGTGGTGACGGCGGAGAGCGTGGATCCCGCCGTGGCAGAGGTCTCCCACGTCAATGTCAACGAGGGCAGCGTGGAGGGCTTGCGCTATAAGCGCCCCAACTGCCTCACCGTCCAGTTTCACCCCGAGGCCTCCCCCGGCCCCCGGGACACCGAGTCTCTGTTTGACCAGTTTATGGAAATGATGGGAGGGGCACACCATGCCTAAGAATCCAACAATCAAAAAGGTGCTGGTGCTGGGCTCCGGCCCCATCGTCATCGGACAGGCGGCAGAGTTCGACTATGCGGGCACCCAGGCCTGCCGCGCCTTAAAAGAGGAGGGCATCGAGGTGGTGCTGGTCAACTCCAACCCCGCCACCATCATGACCGACAAGGACATCGCCGACCATGTGTACATCGAGCCGCTGAATCTCGCCTCCGTCACCCAGATCATCGCCAAGGAGCGACCGGACTCTCTGCTGCCCACCTTGGGCGGTCAGACCGGGCTGAACCTCGCTATGAACCTCCACGAGCAGGGCATTTTAAAGGAATACAATGTCCGTCTGCTGGGCACCTCGCCGGAGTCCATCCGCAAGGCAGAGGATCGTCAGGGCTTTAAAGACGCTATGGAGGAATTGGGACAGCCCTGCGTGGTCTCCGAGGTGGTGGAGACCGTGGAGGACGCGGTGGCCTTCGCCCACAAAATCAGCTTTCCCGTGATTGTGCGCCCCGCCTATACCCTGGGCGGCTCCGGCGGCGGCATCGCCTATGACGAGCCGTCTCTCCGGGAGATCGCCGACCGGGGCATCCATCTCTCCCGGGTGGGGCAGGTCTTGATCGAGCGCTGTATCTCCGGCTGGAAGGAGATCGAATTCGAGGTCATGCGGGACTCCGCCGGCAACGTGATTCAAATCTGCTCCATGGAGAACATCGACCCCGTGGGTGTCCACACCGGCGACTCCATCGTGGTCGCCCCCACCCAAACTCTCGCCAACAAGGAGTATCAGATGCTGCGCTCCGCCTCGCTGGACATCATCTCC
>JAVVOA010000045.1:0-14895 GCA_036656515.1 Oscillospiraceae bacterium
GGGCAGGCTTTCCGGAGCTCTGCCCGTAAAGTTTTTGCCACGCTTTTTTCAAAAAGCGTGGGTACCTATCCTCTGTCGTCGTCGGGCAGGCTTTCCGGAGCTCTGCCCGTAAAGTTTTTGCCGCGCTTTTTTCAAAAAGCGTGCGTACCTATCCTCTGTCGTCGTCGGGCAGGCTTTCCGGAGCTCTGCCCGTAGAGTTTTTGCCGCGCTTTTTTCAAAAAGCGTGGGTACCTATCCCCCGTCTACGCCTGCTCCATCAAGTCCTGCATGTTGTACAGTCCCGGCTGTCTGCCCTGTAAAAAGGCGGCGGCGGCAAGGGCACCCTCGCCAAACAGACTGCGGTCTTGGGCGCTGTGGGTCAGGGTGATGCTCTGGGCACCGGTGGTAAAGCTGACCTCGTGATCGCCCACCACGTTGCCCATCCGCAGGGAGTGGATGCCGATCTCCTGAGGCGTGCGCTTGCCGTTTTCGTGGCGACCGATGTTGTAGGTCGCGTCCTGCCGCACCTGACGGATGCCGTTTGCCAGCAGCAGCGCCGTACCGCTGGGCACATCCAGCTTTTGATTGTGGTGGCGCTCCACGATCTCGATGTCCGCGTCGGGGAAGACCTTTGCCGCCAGCTTGGAGAGCTGTAGCAGCAGGGCGATGCCCACGGACATGTTTGCCGATTGGAAAATGGGGATCTCCGTCGCCGCCGCCACAATCTGTGCGTGCTCCTCCTCGGTCTGTCCCGTGGTGGCGATGACCAGCGGCAGATGGCGGGCAATGGCATAGGCCAGCAGGGTTCCCGTGGCGCTGTGGTGGGAGAAATCCACAATGCAGTCGGCGGCAAGCGCGGACGTGGCTTCCAGGGTGGGGAAGTAGCCCGTCTCGGTGCAGGAGGCATCCACCCGGGCGGCGACTTTGTGGCGACCGCTCTCGATCAAGCCGCAAACCACGCGTCCCATGCGCCCGGCGGCTCCGTTGACAATGATGTTCATCTGATTTCCCCTCTCAGACCGTCAAGCCCTGCTTGCGCAGTTGCAGCAGCAGGTTTTCCCGATGGGCGTCCTCCAACACGGTCAGGGGCAGACGCAGGAAGTTGTCGCAGTATCCCATGGCGGACAGTGCCGCCTTGACGGGGATGGGATTGGTCTCGCAGAACAGCGCCTGAATCAGGGGCAGGAATTGCAGCTGTAGGGCGGTGCTTCCCGCCGTGTCACCCTCGAACCAGAGGCGGCACAGCTCCGCCGTCTCGGCGGGCAGAACGTTGGACAGCACAGAGATGACACCCACTCCGCCCAGAGACAGAATGGGGGTGATCTGATCGTCGTTGCCGGAGTAGATGTCCAGCGTGTCGCCCACCAGCGCAAAGGTCTCCACGATCTTGGAGAGATTGCCGCCGGCCTCCTTGATGGCGGCGATGCGGGGATGCTTCGCCAGCTCCACATAGGTGGCAGGCTCGATGGTCACGCCGGTGCGGGAGGGCACGTTGTACAAAATCAGGGGCTTTGTGCTGTGGTCGGCGATGGCGTTGAACATCTGCACCAAGCCCTTTTGAGTCGCCTTGTTGTAATAGGGTGTCACCACCAGCACAGCATCATAGCCCACAGAGCAGGCATATTCCGTCATTTCGATGGCGTGGGCGGTGTTGTTGGAGCCGGTGCCGGCGATGAGGGGCAGTTTGCCATCCACCACCTGGGCGGCAAAGGCCAGCGCTGCCCGATGCTCCTCGTCGCTGAGGGTAGAGGCCTCGCCGGTGGTGCCGCAGATGACCAGTGCGTTGATGCCGGCGGCGATCTGCCAGCGAATCAGCGCCTCGAATTTGGGAAAATCAATCCCGCCTGCGTTGGTGGGGGTGATGAGTGCCGTGGCGGCTCCCTTGAAAATCGGCTGGTGACGCATGATGCCACACTCCTTTTTTGATTTCAAATTTGAATCCATACAGACCTGCTGTGCAGTCTGTGCCAGTTTTAGGGAATCTCTGCCTCCATCCGTCCCATGGATTGGCGAGGGGATTTTTTGTCTGGCGAGCCAAAAATACGCAGGAATACTGACGTATTGCAAGGATTTTTGGCGATGTTCAGACGGAAAATACGCCGCCTAGACGTGGGGCGGGATGGATGCAGCGGTTCCCTAGTGTTGCCTTAACATAACATGAGAGACCTCACCTGTCAATGCGGGGATAGGCCGGGCAACAGCTTTTGCACACATCACGGCATGTTTTGCGCGGTAAAGCTTGTCCGCCGTGTTGTCCCCTTTTCCGCCCGGGGATGAAAAAGGGAGGACTTGCGTCCTCCCCCTGTCCTATGGCTTGCAGCAATAACTCTTGGTGTCCTGATAGCTCTCCGGCATACAGATCGTGGCCGGCGGGAAGAATTCCCCCACGGGGAAGGAGATGTTGCGGAACAGGCAGCAGGGGTCGTCGTTGTCGCCGCTGCCACCGCTGCACTCCTTCTCCGGCATACAGTATTCGTAGACGGGGATCAGCAGTTGGGCATCCCGCTCCAGCCGGACGATGGAAAACTGTCCCAGTGTGATGTAAATGCGCCGGCTGTCCTCGCCGCAGATCAGCTCGCTGGTGAAGAAGCGGGAGACGAAATCGGGGATTTCACAGAGCTCGCAGTCACAGCGGCGGTTTTCACAACAGTCTAAAATCTTGGTGGCCAGCACAATGGGGTCAACGGCCTCCACCACCGCCACCGGCAGATTGCTCTTTTCCATGCCCTGCCGATCCGGCTCGCAGGAATGGGTGTCCGAGGAGAAGATTTTTGCGCTGCCCTCGCTGCCAAACAGGATGGCGCGTTTGTCGAACACGCACAAGCCCTCCACCTCCACAGGGCGGGGACAGCTGAGATAGGCTTGCAGGGTCACCCGATAGAAAAACCGCATATCCACGGTGAAGAAGCCCCGGTGAAACACCACCGGCTCCACGTCCACATAGACATGGATGAGTTCGGCAGAGCCACCCTTGACCGTCAGCGCCCGGCTGATGATCTCTTGGGATGCCAGTGTGGGATAAAACCGCAGGTCCTCAATGCAGTCCTTATCCCGGCAGGAATCAAAAATTTTTTTCGTATGAATACAAACCGCTTCACGAATGCCGCAAGTGTCCGCAATGGGCCCCGGCATAACTTTTTCGGGCATTGGAATACCTCCTATTAAGTACTTTGAAAGATGCTGCTCTTTCAATCCAGTGTATGCGATTCCCGTGAAAGCGTGAAAACGGGGACGTGAAAAAATTCCACGTCCCCGCTGCTTTGTTTGCTTTTCATTTTTCTTGTCTGCCGGTCTCTGCGCCGCCGTCAGTCCTCTTTTTCCGGGACGGTGTCGTCGGTTGTCTCCGGGGTCACCGGCTCCTCCGAAGCAGTCGCCGTGGCAGGCTCCTCCTCCGGCAGCTGTTCCAGCGCCCGAGCCGCCACCTGATCCACCAGCAGCTCGCCGGGGGGGTGGGGCTTGACCTTGAGGTGATACACCAGCATACAGGCCGCCACCGCCACCATCACGCCGGACAGCAGCTGGGAGACCCGAATGGGCGCGCCAAACAGCGTCCAGTCAAAGAGATACAGGCTGTCGGTACGCAGACCCTCTACCCACAGTCTGCCCAACCCGTACCACAGGAAGTAGAACCAGGTATTCTCCCCGTCAAATCGGCGAGCCTTGGATACGATGCAATACAGCAGCAACAGTCCCACCAGATTCCACAGGCTCTCATATAGGAAGGTGGGGTGTACCTCGATATACTCCGTGGCCGATGTCCACAGACGCATCCGCCACGGCAGGGTGGTGGAGGTGCCGAATGCCTCGCGATTCATAAAGTTGCCCCAGCGCCCGATGGACTGCCCGATCAGCAGCCCCATGACGCAGAGGTCACTCATGGCACCCAGCTTCAGCTTTTTGCGCTTGCAATAGACATAGGCCACCAAAAAGCCCACGATGACCGTGCCGTAAATCGCCAGACCGCCATCCCAGATGGCAATCATCTTGCCCCAGTCCGGGCCGCCGGTGGCGGTGCGAAACAGGTCATAGTAGAACACGATATAATAGATGCGGGAGCCGACAATGCACAGGGGCACCGCCCAGAGGATCATGTCGATCACATTGTCCTCTGTCAGTCCATAGTGCTTTGCCTGCTTCATGCAAAACCAGAGCCCCGCCAGCAGTCCGGCGGCAAGGATGAAGCCATACCAGTAGATGCCGTGCCCAATGGGCAGCATCACCGAGCTGGCGGTAAACGCCCAGTCACCGAACAGACCGGGAAAGCTGATGGGGGAATCTCTTAAAACGCTCAAATGGAAGCTCCTTCCTGATGATCCGCTTTGGGTAGGATGGTGGACAGCACCGACCGGCTCTCCACAATATTCTCCCGGAGAAAGGCGACGATATCCGCCGGGGTGATGGTGTCGAACACCTCCGGGAAGCGATAGGCGTCAAAGCCCCGGAAATACCCCTCTGTCAGGGTGACAGCGATGTTTTCAAAGGAGTTCAGCGCCCGCAGGGTCTCGCCATAGCTGGCCTTGCACAGTTGGGCATAATAGGTCTCGTCGATGCCCTCTCGCACCAGACGCGCCGCCTCTTCTGTGATGGCACGTTGGACGGCGGCGGGATCGCGGCTGTCCCCCCCGGCATAGAGATAGGCCACGCCGGGCATCATCTCATAGCAGCCGCCAAAGCTGCCGTTGATCAGACCCTCGTCATACAGCCGGGTATACAGGGGGCTGGAATCGCCCAACAGCAGATCGCAGGCGATGTCTCCCACCAGACTGTTTTTCAAAATTGCGTCCCCACCCACCGGCGGTACGCACTGATAGCCCGCCAAAAATGTGGGCATGGAGACCTCCATCTCCATAGAGGTCTCCCTTGCCGCCACAACGCCGGTCTCGTCCGCGCCATAGTCCCGGGGGATGGGGCGAGAGGCAGAGACCTTGGGCAGGGTCGCATAGGCGATGTCCATAATGCGCTGGGGATCCACGTTGCCCACCACGCAGAGCATCATGTTGGACGGGGTATAAAACACCCGATGGCAGTCATAGAGGGTATCCGCCGTAATCTCGGCAATGCTCTCCACCGTGCCCGCCACAGAGATTCTAGCCGCGCTGGTGCGATAGAGGGCCTGCATCATCCGGGTATAGACCTGCCACTCGGGATTGTCCTCGATCATGCGGATTTCCTGCCCGATAATGCCCTGCTCCTTGGCTACGCTCTCCGGCGTAAAATACGGCTCGGACACGAAGGACAGCAGGATTTTCAGGTTTTCCTCAAAGTGCTCGGTGCTGTCGAAAAAATAGGCGGTGATGGCATTGCTGGTGAAGGCATTGGGCTCCGCGCCGTTTTTTGCCAGCTCCTGTAGGGCATTGCCCTCCCGGGTGTCGAACATCTTGTGCTCTAAATAGTGGGCGATGCCCGCCGGGGTGTCTCTCCACACGCCGTCCTTTTGAAAGCGCAAATCCATCCCGCCGTAGCGGGTGGCAAAAAAGGCATAGCTTTTGGCGTGATGCTCCTTGGGAATCACGCACAGGGGCAAGCCCCCCGGAAGCGTGGCGCGATACACACTTTCGCCAATGCGATCATAGTTGGTCTTCTGCATGGGTTGTCCCCTCCTTCTCCCGCAAAAAATACACCGTGTCCAGCTGCATGGAGGACGCTGCCGCCAGCACCCGTTCCAAGGGCGTCTCCGCCACCTGCATGATCAAATCCTCTGGTGTCTCGGTCTGCCCGGTGGCGACCTGCCCCAGATAGAAATCCTCCAGTCGCCCCTGAGAGTCCTCCATGGAGCGGAAGGCATTTAAGATGGTGCTCCGTGCGCCGGTCAGCTCCCAATCCTCTAATTTCCCGGTCTGGACGGCCTTCAGCTGCGCCATGATCTCGTCATAGGCGCGCTGGTAATTCTTGCACTCGATGCCCGACGACACGGTGACGATCCCCTTTTGCCGATGGTATTGAGAGGACGCGAAATAGCAGAGGGACAGCTTTTCCCGCACATTTAAAAACAGCTTGGAGTTGCTGGTGCCGCCAAAGAGGGCGTTGGCGAGCAGCATGGCGGGGGTATCCCGGCTGTCACAGCGGAAGCCGATGGCCAGCTTGCCCTGACTGACATCCATCGCCTCGGTGATGGTGCGGGGGCTCTCCGGCGCGGGACGGGTGGTGGTGAGGGCGGCCTCCCGCACGTTTTCACGGGGGAGGGTGGAAAACGCCGACGACAGGGCGGCAGACACCCGCTCCAAGTCGGCACTGCCGCTGTAAAACAGCTCTAGGCGGGCGGTGGACAGCAGGTCCAAATAGTGGCTGTACAGCTTGGTGGGGGTGATTTTCTCCACATGCTTTTCGTCGCCCATCCGGCTGACCCCATAGGGCTCGTCCTTGCACATCTCCTGTAGCAGGCGCAAATCCGCATAGTCCCGCTTGTCGTTGATGAGGCTGGCGATGGCATCGGTGAGGTTTTCCTTTTCCCCCTCTACAAAGGCGGGTAAAAACCGACCGCTGGCGGTGACGGGATTGCAAATCAGCTCGCCCAGCAAATCCGCCACCGGCTCCAACAGGCGCTCGCCGCCCAAGGCAAAGCTGTCGTCAATCAGGCTGGCGACAAAGCCCACGCACTGGTTTTCCCCCTTTTTCCGCACGGTGTATTCAATCCGTGCCCCATACAGCAGATCCAGCGCCGTGGCGATGCTCCGCATGTCGGGATAGCCGGCGGTGCCCCGCCGCAGGACGGCGGGCAGCAGTGCGTTGAGAGATGCCGTCTCCCGGGTGATAGGCGTGATAAACTGGGCGGATAAAAACCCGGTTTTAAACTTTTGGGCAGGCAGATAGTTGAAAAATACACCATTTGCCAGTTCCGTTCGAATCAAAATCTCAGCTCCTTTATAGGAGGCGGAGTTCCCGCCCCTGTGACTTATTGCACAAATATTGAAAGATACAGATTATAGTATAACACTTTTTAGCAATCTCCCGCAAGAGGAAAAGCAACGATGGACGCGCTTTTTCCAGAAAAAGCGGTGCAAAAAGTGTTTCATAGAGACCCACCAGGGAATCTGCATCGTTTCCACACAGTCGTCGTGCTTTTCTGTGGGTTTCCCCCTTGACAGCCTCAGAGCAACATGGTATTCTATCCCCGTCATATACCCCATGGGGGTATCCTGAAAATTCGCAAAACAAAGGAGAACGCCATGCGCGAAGAAAAATATACCATCGAGGGCATGTCCTGCGCCGCCTGTAGCAGCGCCGTGGAGCGGGTCACCCGCAAGCTCCCCGGTGTCGTCCGCAGCGAGGTCAATCTCACCACGGGACTGCTGACCATCGCCTATGATGAAACCCAGACCACGCCGGCGGATATCCTCAAAAAGGTGGAGAAGGCGGGCTTTGGCATCCAGCCTTACGCGGAACAGCCTGTCCCAAAGAAGGACGCACCCGATCCCGCCGCCCTCGCCCTACAGACAGAAAAGCGGAATTTGATCGGTGCCGCCGTCATCACCACCCTTCTGCTGTATGTGTCCATGGGGCAGATGCTGCCCACACCCCTGCCCCTGCCGGCTTTGATTGCGCTGTCTGCCCACCCGGTGAACTATGCCATCACCCAATTGCTGCTGACCCTCCCGGTTTTGTGGTTTGGACGCAAGTATTTGATCGGCGGCTTTTCCGCCCTGCTGCACCGCAATCCCAACATGGACTCTCTGGTCGCCATCGGCAGCTCCTGTTCGTTTCTATACAGCTTGGCGATGACCTATCTGATTTCTGACAGCCCCCATGCCGCCCACAGTCTGTATTATGAGTCGGCGGCGGTGGTGCTGACCCTGATTATGCTGGGCAAATTTTTGGAGAGCCGCAGTGTGAAAAAGACCAAGGGTGCCATCACCGCCCTCCTCTCCCTTCGACCGGACGAGGCAATTTTGGCGGAGAGCGGTCTCGCGATTCCCGCCGCCTCCCTCAAGGTGGGGGATGTGTTTTTGGTCAAGCCCGGTCTGCGGATCGCCGCCGACGGCAGGGTGACCCGGGGGGACAGCCGGGTGGACGAGGCCATGCTCACCGGGGAAAGTCTCCCGGTGGAAAAAACCGTGGGCGACGCGGTCATCGGCGGCAGCGTCAATCAGGACGGGGTGCTGTATGTGGCGGTCACCCGGGTGGGCGAGGACAGCACCCTCACCAAAATCGTCCGCTTTGTGGAGGATGCCCAAGGGAAAAAAGCGCCGATTTCCAAAATTGCGGATCGGGTCGCCGGGGTCTTTGTGCCGGTGGTGCTGTGCCTTGCGGTACTGTCCGCCATCGTATGGCTGCTGCTGGGCTATGAGTTTGCCTTTGCCCTGCGGGTGTTCACCTCGGTGCTGGTGATCGCCTGTCCCTGTGCGCTGGGGCTTGCCACCCCCACCGCCATCATGGTGGGCACCGGCTTGGGCGCGAGTCACGGCATCCTCATTCGCAGTGGCGAGGCGCTGGAAATCGCCCACAAAACCACCGCCGTGGTGCTGGACAAGACCGGCACCGTCACCGAGGGCAGACCGTCGGTCACCGAAATCATCCCGCTGGAAATGGAGGAAGCAGAGCTGCTGGCACTGGTTTCCGCCGTGGAATCGGTCTCCGATCATCCTCTGGCAAGGGCAGTGGTGTCCTATGTAAAGGAAAAAGGCTTGTCAGCTCTCCCACCGCCATCGGCGTTTGAAAATCTCTCCGGGCGGGGCTTGCGGGCGACCTTGGCAGATGGGCGAGCCGTCCTTTTGGGCAGTCGCCGTCTGTTGGAGGAAGCGGGCATCGACGTGACCCCTCTGCTGCCGGACGGAGCGCGGCTGTCCGCCACCGGACAGACCCTGCTCTATGCGGCGGCGGACGGGGTGCTGCTGGGTCTGCTGGGCATCGCCGACCCGGTGAAGCCCGGCAGTGCCGACGCCATCCGGGCGCTACGCAACGCCGGACTGCGCACCATCCTGCTGACGGGCGACAATCGGGCGGCGGCGAACCACATCGGTCATTTGGTGGGCGTGGACGAGGTGCTGGCCGAGGTCTTGCCGGAGGAGAAGGCCAATTGTGTCAAGGCCTTGCAGGCGGACGGTGCTACCGTGATGATGGTGGGGGACGGCATCAACGATGCCCCGGCGCTGGCCCAGGCGGACGTGGGCTGTGCCATCGGCGGCGGCAGCGACATCGCCATCGAGGCGGCGGACATCATCCTGATGCGCAGTGATCTGGGGGATGTGTCCCGCGCCATCCGGCTCTCCCGCCTGACCCTGCGCAATATCAAGCAAAATCTGTTCTGGGCATTCTGCTATAACACCATCGGCATCCCCATTGCCGCCGGTGCGCTATATGCCAGCCACGGACTGCTGCTGTCCCCCATGTTTGCCGGTGCGGCGATGTCGTTTAGCTCCCTCTGCGTAGTCGGAAATGCGCTACGCCTGAAATACAAGAAGCTGTAAAGGAGAATCCCATGACAGAAAAATGTGACTGTGCCCGCCACAAGCATCGAGAGTCGGCGGAATTTGACGCACTGGTGCGCCGTCTGTCCCGGATCGAGGGACAGGTGCGGGGCATCCGGGGCATGGTGGAGCGAGAGGCCTACTGCACCGATATTCTGACCCAAGTCTCTGCCGCGCAGGCGGCGCTCAGCGCCTTTTCCCGGGAATTGCTGGGCAATCATATCAAGACCTGCGTGGTGGAGGACATCCAGGCAGGCAAATTAGAGGTCATCGACGACCTGCTGACCACCCTGCAAAAATTGATGAAATGAGGAACTGAACATGAAAACCATTCAAGTACCCGACATGCATTGCGCCATGTGTACCGCCCGCATTGAAAAGGCCTTCTCCGCCGCCGGCATCGCCTATACCGCCTCGCTGGATGACCACACCGTCACCGTGGAGGATGGTCAGCTCTCCGCCGCCATGGGCGAGCTGGAGGATTTGGGCTTCACCCCCGCGATGGCATAGACGGCGACAGAAAAACCGTTCTGCTGCCCAATCTTCCGGTGACGGATGCGCTGTGGATAAGAAAAACAGAGGGCGATTTGGCGGAGCGGGGTGGGGGAGAGGGGACTTGTCGGAGCGCCGTCCTGCGCGTTTGGAAGCCCCATCGGTGGAAAAAAAGCAAAATCTGTCGCCCGGGGGCAGGACTTCCTCTTGACAAGAGAATAAAATCTGCTATACTAGACCTACAATTGAATACCTTATTAAGAGTGGTGGAGGGAACGGCCCTATGAAGCCACGGCAACCTGCTTCGCAAGGTGCCAAATCCGACGGTAATCGAAAGATGAGGGGCAAACTGCAAACAACACGCTCTGTCTTGACGGTGCGTGTTTTTTTATTGTCACCCGCTCTGACGCGCCATCAAAATTCATCAAAATCCGTGAATTTTCGCCTGCGCCACAATTGATATTTTTTTGAAAAAGAAGGAGACACAAAAAATGGCAAGACACTTATTTACTTCTGAATCCGTCACCGAGGGGCATCCCGACAAAATCTGCGACCAGATTTCCGACGCGGTGCTGGATGCCATCATAGAAAAAGACCCCAACTGCCGGGTCGCCTGCGAGACCACTGCCTGCACCGGACTCATCCATGTCATGGGCGAAATTACCACCTCCTGCTATGTGGACATCCCCAAAATCGCCCGGGATGTGGTGCGGGACATCGGCTATGATCGGGGTAAGTACGGCTTTGACTGTGATACCTGCGGCGTCATCACCTCCATCGACGAGCAATCCGGCGACATTGCCATGGGTGTGGACAAGTCGTTGGAGACCAAGGAGGGTCGGGACGACCTCACCGGCGGTGCCGGCGATCAGGGCATGATGTTCGGCTATGCCTGCGACGAGACACCCGAGCTGATGCCGCTGGCCATCTCCCTGTCCCACAAGCTGGCTCTGCGCCTGACCGAGGTGCGGAAGACCCATTTGGTGGACTATCTCCGCCCCGACGGCAAGACCCAGGTCACTGTGGAATACGAGGGCGCGACCCCTGTCCGGGTGGACACGGTGGTGGTCTCCACCCAACATAGCGAGGAGGTATCTCTGGAGCAAATCCGCAAGGATATGATCGAGCTGGTCATCCGCCATACCGTCCCCGCCGCTCTGCTGGATGAAAATACAAAGTTTTATGTCAACCCCACCGGGCGGTTTGTCATCGGCGGCCCCCAGGGGGACTCCGGCTTGACCGGGCGCAAAATCATTGTGGACACCTATGGCGGCAGCGCCCCCCACGGCGGCGGTTGCTTCTCTGGAAAAGACCCCACCAAGGTGGATCGCAGCGCCGCCTATGCCGCCCGCTATGTGGCGAAAAACGTAGTCGCCGCCGGCCTTGCCACCCGCTGTCAGGTGGAGCTGGCCTATGCCATCGGCGTGGCGCAGCCGGTCTCGATTCTGGTGGAGACCTTTGGCACCGGCACCGTGGCAGACGAGGTGCTGGAACAGGCGGTGAAGAAGGTCTTCGACCTGCGCCCCTCCGCCATCATCCGGGATTTGGATCTGCGCAAGCCCATCTATCGCCAGCTGGCGGCATACGGGCATATGGGCAGAACCGACCTCAACGTCCGCTGGGAGGATACCGACCGGGTGGATGCCTTGAATGCGGCTCTGCAAGCCATCAAATAAAACAAACCCACAAAGACAGGGGCGGCATCTGTAAGAGGGTGCCGCCCCTGTCTTTTCGTCGATTTCCATTGACCGAATCGGCAATCTGGGGTAAAATAGTCGTGGACTATTTTATTTGATTTCAATTTATTTACCACAACGCCGCGCTGCGGCTGTGGTAAAATAGTCACGGACTATTTGATTCGATTCCAACTTATTGACCACAACGCCACGCTGGGGCTGTGGCACAATATAAGGCACTGTAATAATAAGGGAAAGGTGGGTGGCGCTATGGCGGCAATTTCGGTGATTGTGCCGGTTTATAATGCGGAGGCGTTTTTGCGCAAATGTACGGACAGCGTGATCGCCCAGCGGTTTTCCGACTGGGAGCTGCTGCTCATCGACGACGGCTCCACCGACGGCAGCGCCGCGCTCTGTGATGCCATCGCCGGGGAGGACGGGCGCGTCCGGGTGTTTCATCAGGAGAACGGCGGTGTCAGCACCGCCCGCAACCGGGGACTGTCCCTCGCCACAGGCGACTGGATCGCCTTTGCCGACAGCGACGATTGGCTGGAGCCGGACTGCCTGCAACTCCTCTGGGACACGGCGCAAAACGCGGGCGCGGACAGCGCCGGCTGTGCCCACCGCAATGTGACACCCTCCGGCGAGAGCTGGGAGGAGGCCGCGGCTCTGCCCCCCGGGGTGTATGGAAAAGACGAGATTTTTGCCGGCTTGGTGCTGCCGCTGGTGGGTGATCGGGTGGGCGCACCGGTGGTCAATGGCTTTATCTGGCGGTTTTTGTTCTCCCGCCGTATTTTGACGGAATACGCCATCACCTTCGACGGCGCGTATTTAGAGGACGAATTGTTTTTGATCGAATACTTCTGCCGGGCGGAAAAGCTGGCGATGACCGACGCGCCGCTCTACTGCTATCTGCAAAATCCCACCTCGGTCACCCGGAAATATATGCGGGACTATCTGACCACCTTTGATCGGTTTATGGAGAAAAAAGAGGCGCTGATTGTGCGCTTTCACTTGGGGGAGCGCCGTCCCCACTGGCGGGAGAACTCCAACTTCGCCGGGCTGCTGATTGCCATCGGCAACGAATACGCCACCGGGAATCCCGCCTCGTCGGCGGAAAAGCAGGCGCAGGTGGAGCGGCTCTGTGCCCGACCGGACATGGCAGAAGCCATCCGCACCGTCCGCCCGGAGCGTCAGTCCCGGAACAAGCAGCTGGTGACCACGCTGGTGCGCCATCGCCTGTTTGGCCTGCTGACCCTGCTCTATCGCATCAAAAATCGCGGCTGATTGCCGCAGTCCACGGGAAAGAGGAACATATTGCATGGAAACAGTGAAGCAAAGTCTGGTTTGTAGCATCTTAATTCGCTTTTGCTATACGGTCTACCATCTGTGGGAGGGCTCTGTTGCCCGACGGGTCGTCCGTGGCTTTACCGCCTGGTGTGATGCCGTCTGGCACCACAGCGTCCTCATTGGCTTTTTGACCCGGGAGGGCACCCTGCCCCGGGCGTGGCGGGACAGTGGCTCCTGCCGTCTGCTGACGGCGGTGATCAATCTGCCGGTGACCCTGCTGCACAAGCTCTATATGGCGGGGCAAGCCCTGTTTGACGATAGCTTTTTTGCCCGTCTCGCCTTTGACATGGGGGAAAATACCGCTGTCGCCATCTCGTGGCTGATGGCGCTGCTGCTGTCCATCCCCTTTGAGCGGTGGAACAACGCCTATAGTCTTTTGGGCTTTGTCCTCTGCCTGCTGCTGTTTTTTGCCGGCGGGATGCGGCGCAAGACCCTCCGTCTGGATGTGGCAGCCATCGGCCCCTATCCCGTTTTGCTGGCGGCGACCGTGGCGCTGGCAGTCCCGCTGTCCGCCTATCCCGGCCTGTCCGGGCGGTTTTTGCTGTATCACCTCACCTGTATGCTCTGCGTGGTGGTGACGGTCAGCGCCGTGCGGCATACAGAGGATCTGGTGCGTCTGGCGGGTGGCGCGGCCATCGGCGTGCTGACCTCCTCCGCCTATGCCTTCCTCCAGCGGATACAGGGTGTTGAGGTCAATGAATCCTATGTGGATATGACCCTCAATGCAGGGATGCCCGGTCGGGTCTTCTCCTTTTTCGACAATCCCAACGCCTTTGCTGAGGTGCTGATTTTCCTGTTGCCGCTGGTGGTGGCGCTGGTGCTCTGCTCCAAGCGCTGGTATAGCCGGTTGGCGGCGGCGGGGATTTTCGCGCTGGGCGTGGGGGCACTGCTGATGACCTATTCCCGGGCGAGCTGGGTGGGACTGGCGCTGTCGGCGGCTGTGTTTGTCTTTTTGTGGAATCCCAAGCTGATTCCGGGGCTTGTGCTGCTGGCGGTTGTGGCGGTGCCGTTCTTGCCGGACACGATTTTAAATCGCATTCTGACCATCACCAATTTGAATGACTCCTCCACCTCCAGCCGATTTCCTCTGTACGAGGCGGCGATCAATCTGATTCAGGAGCGCCCGGTCACTGGCGCGGGTCTGGGTACAGATGCGGTGCGGCAGTTCATTAAAAGCAATAATCTCTACCATGCCCGGGCTCCCTTTGTCCACGCCCACAACATCTATTTGCAGATCTGGGGCGAACTGGGCATTGTGGGACTGCTGTCCTTTGTGGCCACTCTGCTGTGGGGCTATCAGTCCGCGGCGGCGGCGGTGAAGCACACCCGTTCCCGGGCGGCGCGGCTGATCACCATCGGCGGCGCGTCTGCCATCGCCGGTGCCATGGTCTGTGGGCTGGCGGATTATCTGTGGAACTATCCCCGGGTGATGTGCGTGTTTTGGTTTTTATTCGCGGTGACCGCCGCCGGAATTAAGGTTTGCAAATTGGAGCGAGATAGGGTATAATAGCAAAGCGCAGAATTGCCGTGGGAACGTGGCACGCCGTTTGGCGGAGCCACGGATTGCGCGTGGGGGTGTGGTGCCCCTGCGCCAGCAGGGGAGAGCTGCCATACCCGGGTGTAGCGGAGCTGGTACCGCACTTGGTTTGGGAGCGGACAGGCACCATCCACGAGAGGCAATACCGAAACGCCGGTAGCCCTTGCAACACGGGCGTTTGTGGGATTTGATTGCCGGACAAAATTGTCGTAAAAATCCTTTTGACCACAGGAATGACCACAGACAGCGAAATTTTCAGAAAACTGAAAACCAAATATCCGGGTGTAGCGGAGCTGGTACCGCACTTGGTTTGGGACCAAGGGATCGCACGTTCGAATCGTGTCACTCGGACCAAAACCCCGCTGAAATCGTTGATTTCAGCGGGGTTTTCTTATCAAAAAGTTCAGATTTTGTTTTTGCACCTGCTGCTGGCTGTGAGGCTTCCTCCAAACCGGCG
>JAVVOA010000046.1:0-2045 GCA_036656515.1 Oscillospiraceae bacterium
TATCCGCCCCTTTGTTTGATCAGACAGCTCCATACGACAGCCCTTCTGAAAACGAACGTAGGGTCGGATAGCATCCGACCCTACTGGCATTTCAATCAAACTATGCGCCTTGCCGATTCACGGTGAAAGCCCTATCAAAATAGATCATTAAAGTTTTTGTCCAACTTTTTTCAAAAAGTTGGCGTACTCCTCGTACCCCCCCCTCCTCGAAAAATTTCTCTTGACACAAACGTCTGTTCGAGTTATAGTGTCACTAGAACATAATTTCGATTAGGGGGATTTGTACCATGACAATTTTGGCATTTGTATTGATTTTGATTGGGGCGGCATTTGTGACCACCCTGCTTTTCCGCCTGATTGATCTCATCGAGCGCCCCGCCAAGCATACGCCCCGTCGGGCGCACCGCTGCTAACCGACCGACGCGGCGACGCAGGATACCGCCTGCAACAACGCCAGTGCCATCCGAGAGCGCACCTATCCCAAGTGCCGATTGTCCCAGATGGCGAGACGCCGCTGGAATGCGTGGATGGACTTTCAGGGCGATATCCAGACGAAAAAGACACCGTCAAGACGTGGGGCGGATTGCATCAGGGGTTCCTTACGACTGGAAATTCTCTCGCAGATGCTGCAAGCCCTTCCGCTCCAGCCGGGATATCTGCACCTGAGACACCCCCAGTACCCGCGCCGTCTGCTCCTGGGTCAGGCTCTTGAAAAACCGCAGTAAAATCGTCATGCGCTCCCGCTCCGGCAGGGCGTCGATCGCCTCTCGCAGGGCAATCTTCTCCACCAGATGCTCCTCCGGTGCCTCGGTGCCCAGCATCCCCTCCAAGGTCAGGCCGTCCCCCGTCTCCTGCTGCAACGATTCCGGCGCACCGGTGGCGAGATCGGCGCGGGCGATGTCCTCCACCTCGATTCCCGTGGCGCAGGATAGCTCGGAAAGCGCTGGTTCCCGCCCCAATTCATAGCGCAGATGCTCTCTTGCACTGTAAAGTATTTGCGCTTGCTCCCGTATGTTGCGCCCGACTTTGATGGTTCCGTCATCCCGCAAAAAGCGCCGAATCTCCCCGGCGATCTTGGGCACGGCATAGGTGGAAAAGCAGGTGCCATAGCTGAAATCAAAGCCCCGCACCGCCTTTAAAAAGCCCATGCAGCCCAGCTGATACAGGTCGTCCGGCTCCACGCCCCGACCGTAATAGCGGCGCACGATGCTCCAAATCAGCCCGTTGTTTTCGGTCAGCACCCGTTCGCAGGCGTGTGCGTCGCCCTTCTGCGCCGCCTCCAGCAGCGCGAAGGTCTCCGTGCTGCTCATTGGTCAGAGCGGACGGAGATTTTGCGTCGCATCTGTAAGGTGGTGCCCCGCCCCGTCGTGGAACGCACCGTCAGCTTGTCCATAAAGCTCTCCATAATGGTGAAGCCCATGCCGCTGCGCTCCTCGCCTCCGGTGGTGAACAGGGGTGTCCGCGCCTGCTGGATATCGGGGATGCCCCGACCCCAATCCCGCACCGATATGTCCAAGAGATTGCCGTCGAAAATCCGCGCCTTGATGCGAATTTTCCCCAGCGAGTCCGGATAGGCGTGGACGATGGCGTTGGTCACCGCCTCGCTGACCGCCGTCTTGATGTCCCCCAGCTCGTCCAGCGTGGGATCCATCTGGGCGGCGAAGCAGGCCACCGCCCCCCGGGCAAAGCTCTCGTTGCTGCTGCGGCTTAAAAATTCCATGGTGATGTAATTTGTGGCTTTCATACCTTCTCCTCCTGTCGAATGGTCACCAGCCGCCCGATTCCGGCGGCGTCCAGCACCCGCTTTGCCTGCGCCGGCACATGGCAGACCAGCAGGCTGCCCTCCAAATTTTGGATGTGTCGCTGCGCCCGCAAAATCAGTGCGATGCCGGAGCTATCCATAAAGGTGACACCGGAAAAATCCAGCACCAGCTTCAGCGGCAGCGCCGCGTCCAGCTCTCGCTCCAACGCCAGCATCGCCTGCTTTGCGCCGTGATGATCCAGCTCTCCCCGCAGCTCCAACAGCAAATTTCGCTCAATCGCCT
>JAVVOA010000046.1:2145-14263 GCA_036656515.1 Oscillospiraceae bacterium
CGCCAGCATCGCCTGCTTTGCGCCGTGATGATCCAGCTCTCCCCGCAGCTCCAACAGCAAATTTCGCTCAATCGCCTTTGCTATGATCTCCATGCAACCGCTTCCCTTCCCAAACGCTTTTCTTCGATACGCAGGACAACACCACACAATGCGCGGCTACCGCCTTAAATGCACCCTTGCAGTCAGATTTTACGCCAGCTAAAAATCCGACTGCGCCATGCCGCGCTTCGAATTGTGCGGTAGTGCCCTTGAAAAATCCATGGCCGTCGGCAGGATTCTCCTGCTTTGATGATAGCACGTCCCCCCTTTTCTTTTCTGTCGAAACCGGGCTGTGTCCTCCAAAAAATGGATGAAAAAAGCACCCCCCACGATTCAAAATCGCAGGGGGTGCCGGGAGTGCAGCGGGTTTTATGCGGGGATTCTCAGCACTTGACCGATGGAGATGCAGTCCGCATCGCGGATCACATCGCGGTTGGCATTGAAAATCACAGTCCACTTGGTGCCGGTGCCGTATTTCAGCTGGGCAATCTTCCACAGATTGTCGCCGGCAATGACCACATAGGTGCCGTTTTCCATGGGCTTCGCCGGTACGGTGGGGGTTGTGGGAACCACCGGTGTCACCGGTGTCTCGGGTTTCGCGGGAGTCGTGGGCTTCCCGTCCAACTTGGGCAGGGTGCCGGCGGCGCGGAGCGCGGGGCCGTTCAGCGATGCCACGTTGGGGGTGCGTCCGTCCTCCGAGGTGGGAATCTTGATTTCGCCGGCGATGACCTTCTCATAGATCAGATCCTTCTGGGGATCGTCCAGCGCCGCGCCGGTGATTTTCCAGTTGTTGTCGCAGGCGGGCATCAGGGTGCCGACCTTTGCCACATAGGCACCGATCATATCCCGGATAGCGCCGCCCTCATAGACCACCGCCTCAGCCGAGCCGTCGATCATGCCGGCGGCCTTCAGACCGCCATAGCGGTAGTTGTTCAGCGCCAGAGTCAGCTGCTGGTCGTCCTTGAGGGGCGCACCTTGGAAGGTGACGTTTTCGATGCGCTGCCCCACGGGCTTGGAGATGTTGATCTCATAGTTCACGCCGGCAAACATGTCATAGTTGTACATGCGGATGTCGGGGTTGAAGCTGATGGTCACGTCGCCGGGCGTATAGGTGTTGAAGAACGCGCCCGCCTGCTGCTCCATAATCGCCTTCAGCTGCTTGCCGGTGACCTTCACCGCAAACAGTGTGTTGTCGAATTTATAGACCTTGACACCGTCGCGATTCAAGAAATCGCCCTTGGTCAGGTTGGAGCTTGCGTCAAACAGAGCTGCCAGCGACACGTCCGCCTTGGTTGCGTCCAGCTGCACCTGATTGATCAGGTCGATGAGCGCCGTGTCCTGAATGATGGTGTTGGGGATGCCCGGCAGCAGCTCCAGCGGGGAGACGAAGTCCGCCCCCACCTGACCGACTACCTTTGCCGCCATGGCAAGGCTCTTTTCGTCCACGTCCTTCATGGCCGTGAGGAACGCCGCGTCCGGGGTGTAGGTGGCGCAATCCAGCAGCTTGCCGGTGGATTCTGTCACGGCCCATTTGCCGTCCTTTTGCTCCAAATCCACCGTCAGCTTGCCCACATACTGTCCGTTATTGGCGGGTTCCAGCACGGGCACGCCGGCGATTTCCTTCTCGACCTTGGCGTGGGCATGACCCAGCAGCACGCCGTCCAGCTGGTCGGCATACTTGGTGACAACGGCCTCCATGCCATCCACACCGTACTCGCCCTCGAGGCCGTAGTGTACGACGCCGATGATGACATCCGCCTTGCCCTCCAGCTCCTTGAGGATTTTTCCGGTCTCCTCCATGGGCGTGGTGAACTTCATGTTGTCATAGTGGGTGGGGTCAGAGGCCTCCCACTGGGGAACGTGGGGCGCGTCCAGACCGAATAGCGCCACCTTGACGCCCTTGACGTCCTGAATCAGATAGGCATCCTGAAACCGGGTGCCGTCTTTTTGATAGATGTTGCCCGCCAAAACCTTGGCGGTTGATTTGGCGATCTCTTTTTGCAGATTGGAAAATTCAAAGTTGAATTCGTGGTTGCCCAGCACCCATGCGTCGTAGTCCATGAGATTCATGGCACGCACCATGGCGGGCACCTCGTCCTGACGGAATTCCTGAATGTAGTTTGCCTGCGTGGTGTCTCCGCAGTCCACCAAAAGCAGATCGGGGTCGATGGCACGCTCTGCCTTGACCACCGCCGCCGCATGGGCCATACTGGTTTTGGTCGCCTTGTTAGAGGCATAGTCGAAGGGGGCGATCATGCCGTGGAGATCGCTGGTTTCCAGCACCGTGACCGTGACCTTGGTGTCCGCCGCAAAGGCAGTGGTGGTCACAAGGCTCAGCGCCAGAGTCAGTGCCAGTGCAAGAGAGAGAATCCGTTGCTTTTTCATCATGTAAATGCTCCTCCTGTTCAAAATTTTCCCGCGCAAGAATGCGGGATACATCTCTACTATACCACCAGCCTGTCCGCGAAACAAGGGCAATCCCCGGAAAACTTGCCCCGGCATTCCCCAGTGGGAAAAAGAGCGCTCCCCCGACTGTGTCAGAGGAGCGATGGGGTATATTCTCACCCGGCAGCATTACAAAACGTAGAAATAAACTGCTAAATAATGGAAAAATGAGCCCGCCAAAATCAGCACATGGAACAGCTCGTGAAAGGTCCAAGCCCTTGACAGATTTGGCTTTTTCAGGGCATAGAACACCGCACCCACGGAATAGCAGATGCCGCCCGCCACAATCAGCGCAAGGCAGGCGGGGTCGGTGATCACGAAATCCCGGATGACGAACACAATCGACCAGCCCATGGCAAGGTATGCAGCAGTGGACAGAATACGGGGTGCGTTCATCCAAAACATCTTAACCAAAATGCCCACAATGGCGATTGCCCACAGCACGAGGCAGAAGGTAGCGCCCTCGCCCTCCGGCAGCAGCGCCAGAGAAAACGGCGTATAGCTGCCCGCGATCAGCACATAGATCATGCTGTGATCCAGCTTGCGCAGCACTTTTTTTACGCCGGGGCTGTCCGCCGTGCCGGGATAGTAGTGGTACACCGCGCTGGCGGAATACAGGGCGATCATGGACAGGCAAAAGCACATCGCCGCACCCAGCGTAAGCGAGGAATCCGGCGCGCGGAGCAGAAACGCGAAGCCGCCCAGCAGCGCCAGCACCGCACCC
This sequence comes from Oscillospiraceae bacterium, assembly GCA_036656515.1. Classification (GTDB taxonomy): domain Bacteria; phylum Bacillota; class Clostridia; order Oscillospirales; family Oscillospiraceae; genus Oscillibacter. Next base: position 5,354 of record JAVVOA010000046.1, read on the forward strand.
GCCGCATGGGTGCCACAGCTCACCGGATCCTGCGCACTGTGAAATAAATTTTGCATCTTGTTCTCCTTTTGACAGGTCGATACCTTGTCACATGGTATTGATTACTATATTACAGCAGATGCATCCGAATTGCAAGGGGAATTTTTCCCGGACGGGGGCGGGTTACGCGGCTTTTTCGAGAAAAAGCCTGCCAAAAAGCTTTGATGATCTGTTTTGTCAGGGCTGCACCGTCTGTCGAAAGCCCGGCGTGGGGACGCGGGACGCGAGGGTTACGCGGCTTTTTCGAGAAAAAGCCTGCCAAAAAGCTTTGATGATCTGTTTTGTCAGGGCTACACCGTCTGTCGAAAGTCTGGCGTGGGGACGCGGGAGTTACGCGGCTTTTTGAAAAAAGCCTGCCAAAAACTTTAATGAATGCATTTGGATCGCAGCGCAAACGAACGCAGGGTCGGATGGTATCCGACTCTGCGTCAATGCCAAAAGGCCATCGTATCTAGTGATTTGAACAAAACAAAGGGGCGGATATCATCCGCCCCTTTGTCCGTCTTCTGATAGAATGGTGCAGCCCTGACGAAGCTCTCATCAAAGCTTTTTGCGCAGCTTTTTCTCGAAAAAGCGCGTACTCCGTTTTTGCCAGGCTTTTTTCAAAAAGCCGCGTACTCAGCCCCCGCGCGTGCCTGTCCCCCGCGTTTAGAACCACTTGCCGTGCATCAAGTCCTTGGCGTCCCGGGTCAGGGGGATCAAATCCGTGCGGTCGAAATACTGCACGTCGAACTTGCGGTTGAGTGCGCCGAAATGCTGGAGGCCGAAGCCGATCTTGTGCAGATAGGAGAACACGCCGATGGCACCGGTGGAGAAGTCGTTTGCCTCCTTGCCATAGATGGCGCGCAGATCGGCAAGGTCGCCGAAGACCTCCTCCACGGTGCTGCCATAGGGGCGGAACAGCTCCGGCGCGTTGCCGGTCTTCAGCAGCTCGCCCACCTTTTTGCCGCTCATCGCCGCCGCCATAGATGCCCGGCACAGCCCCACGGCGGTGACCAGTCCGTCGCCATAGGCCAGCGCCTTAAACACCTGATCCTCGCTGGCGAAGCCGCCGGTGATGGTGATGGCGGGCAGTGTCCTGCCCTCTGCCCGGATGCGCCTAGCGATAGACACCACCGCGTCCTCCATGCAGACCGTGGGCAGCGCCCATTCATTCATCATTTTGCAGGGGCTGTAGCCGCTGCCGCCGCCCGCGCCATCGAAGGTGACCATGTCCACGTTTGCCGCCGACGCAATGCGCAGTACCTTTTCCAAATCGCCCCGGTCATAGCCCGCCATCTTGAAATAGATGTTTTTCGCGCCCAGCTCCCGCAGCTCCGCCACCCGGCGCACCATGTATTCCTCTGTCCATTGGGGCAGCCGTCCATAGAGATAGAAGTTGGGGCAAACCCCGTCGGCATAGGCCTTCTGCACCGCCGGATCGGAGGGGTCGGGACGCACCAAGCCGCCCATTTTTTGCTTTTCCAGCGCCGCCTCGATGCTTTTCAGCCGATTCACCGGCTGTGTGCCCTTGGCGGACTGTCCGAACTTGAACTCGATTGCCTCTGCGCCGTATTTCTCCAGCGCAATCTCCGGCACACCGACCAGATCGTCCTCCACGTTGCACTGGGGGATGATCTGTCCATAGCCCCGGTCATAGCGGGTAAAGGACTCCAAAATGTCCCGCATAAAGGGGAAGTCCGTGATTTTGCCGTGCTCCATTTTCAGGTTGGGATCCTTGCTCTTGGCATCCTCGCCCACCACGCAGGCGACACCCGCCATGGCGGCTCCGCCGAAATAGTCCCGCCAGTTGAGCTTGATCAGCGCCGGGAGCAGCAGGGGCAGCGCCAGTTTCACCGGGTGCAGCAGGCCATAGCTGCGCTCCAAGCCCACGTTGAAAATCTCGGCAGAGTCATAGGTCTCCTCTGCGCCAATCGCGCCGAATACATGCCCGTTGATGTTAAAATGCGAGAAATCAATGGGGTAATCTTTTTCCGAGGCAATCTGATTGTTGCCTGTGGTCATGGGATACACGGTCTGCTTGCCCAGCACGGCGGCAAGCGCCAATTCGCAGGTGCCGGCGCAGTCCTCGGTGCAAAAGGCGCACATGCCGGACTGGGGCGCAAGATAATTGCTGCGGTTCCGGGCATGGGTCACACCGGAGCTGAGCGATGGGGAATAAGACATGAAAATCCCTCCGATTCTTTTTTGATTCCCGCCAAAACGGATACTCTCTCCCGTTATCCTAGCACCAACCGCCAACAGTTGCAAGGGCAAAAAAGCAGGGACAACCCGGTGGGTCATCCCTGCTTCTCTTATTTTTTGTTCTCTTTCAACGAGACACTGCGGTTGAATACCAGCTGTCCCGGACGGCTGTCCGTGTCCAGACAGAAATAGCCCAGCCGCATAAACTGGAAGTTGGCCGGCACGGCGGCCTCCGCCAGATGCGCCTCCACCTTGCAGTCCTTCAAAACTTCCAGAGAGGCGGGATTGACAAAATCCATGAAATTCTTGTCCGCGCCGTCGGGATCCGGGTCGGTGAACAGCGTGTCATACAGCCGCGCCTCGGCGGTGATGGCGGTCTTTTGATCCACCCAGTGGATGGTGCTCTTGATCTTCCGTCCGTCGGCGGGATCGCCGCCCCGGGAGTTCTCGTCATAGGTACACTGCACCTCGGTCACCCGGCCGTTTTCGTCCTTGGTAAAGCCGGTGCATTTGACCACATAGGCCCCCCGGAGACGCACCTCGTTGCCGGGGAACAGGCGGAAGAACTTGCCCACCTTCTCCTCCATAAAGTCGTCTGCCTCGATCCACAGCTTGTGGGAGAAGCTGATGTCCACCGTGCCGGCGGCGGGGTCGATGGGGTTTTTCTCCACGGAAAAGAGCTCGGTCTTGTCCGCAGGATAGTTGGTCACCGTCAGCGCAATGGGGCGCAGCACCGCCATGGTGCGCTGGGCGGTCTCGTTGAGATCCTCCCGCAGGCAGTGCTCCAAAAACGAATACTCCACGGTGGAGGAGGCCTTCGCCACGCCGATACGCTCGCAGAAATTGCGGATGGAGCGGGGGGTATAGCCCCGGCGGCGCAGTCCGCAAAGGGTGGGCATCCGGGGATCGTCCCAGCCGGACACGATGTGCTCCTCGACCAGTTGGCGGAGCTTGCGCTTGCTCATCACGGTATAGTTGATGCCCAGACGGGCAAATTCAATCTGGCGGGGCTTTGCGGGCAGGTCGCAGTTGTCCACCACCCAGTTGTACAGGGGGCGGTGCGCCTCGAATTCCAGAGAGCACAGGGAGTGGGTAATCCCCTCCATAGCGTCCTCAATGGGGTGGGCAAAGTCGTACATGGGATAGAGGCACCATTTGGCGCCGGTGCGGTGATGCACCATGTGGTTGATGCGATAGATCGCCGGGTCCCGGAGGTTGAAGTTGCCGGAGGCAAGGTCGATCTTCGCCCGCAGGGTCATGGTGCCGTTGGGAAATTCCCCGGCTTTCATCCGCTCAAACAGGTCGAGACTCTCCTCGACCGGTCTGTCCCGGAAGGGGCTGACGGCGGGGTGGGTCAAATCGCCCCGCATCTCCTTCATCTGATCCGGGGTCAGCTGGCAGACATAGGCCAGCCCCTTGCGGATCAGCTCCACGGCGCAGTCGTACATTTTATCAAAATAGTCAGAGGCATAGTAGAAGCGATCCTCCCATGTGAAGCCCAGCCATTTGATGTCCTCTTGGATGGCATCCACATACTCCACATCCTCTTTGGTGGGGTTGGTGTCGTCCATCCGCAGATTGCAGACGCCGCCGAATTTTTCCGCCATGCCAAAGTCGATGGACAGCGCCTTGCAGTGTCCGATGTGCAGATAGCCGTTGGGCTCCGGCGGAAAGCGGGTGTGGACGGTCATGCCTTGGAATGTGCCACCCTCCGCGATGTCCTCCTCGATGAAATTCTGAATAAAGTTTTTGCCGGAATCCTCCGACAACGGGGTCTTCATTTCCTCAGCCAAACCAGTTCATTCCTCTCTATGTGCCTGTCGCAAATATGGGATACAAGTGCAAATAGTATACAGAATTTCCGGCAAAATTGCAAGTCCCTGTTTCCCCGCCTGTCAAGAGATGGCATCCAGCACCACATCGCGGAGGGTCACCGGGGTGACACTGCCCCGCACCAGCGCGTCCAGCAGCGCCGCAATCTCCGCCGCAGAGGCGGTCACGTCCGGCACCGAGGCCGTCTCGCTCTCACCCCAATCAATCCGCACACCATAGCGCTCCGTCTCGTCCGCCGCCGTGGAAACCAGCAGATAATATGCCACGCGACCATCCAATACCGTGTTTTCACCCATCAAAATTGCACGCACCATCATGCGCCTCCCCCAAAATTCTCGCCCGCTGTTTTTTGGCAGCACCGCCCAATTCTTACCGTGAAGTGGCGCGGCGTTGCCTTATCATAGCACGAATACTTTGGGGTATTTTGTCGAACTTTGTCGAACGAATTTAATATTCACCCAATTTTTCGAAAAAAAGCCAGAAAATTCTGGTGGAATATACAGGGGAAGCTTGTCGCATACAAGATGTTGTGTCTGTCATTTTTGCCACAGTGCCACGAAGGCCTCTCTGCCATACAGGAGATTGAGGGCATCCAGCAGGGCGTTGGTGGTGAGATGCTCCGGCAATTGCAGCTTAAGCAGCAGTTGCTGCCGCCGGGCGGCGCTGCCCTCTCCGCCGGTCAGTCCCCACGCAAAAAAATCCGCCTTGGTGATGGGTTCCCCCGCCGGAGCGGTGGGCGGAGCCTCGTCCTCAAAGGTGGCACCCGCCGCCGTGAGCGCCTCTAACAGCACCCCGGGGGACATGCCCTCCACCCCCAGCTTTCCCTCTCGACCGCCCACCCGCTTGCGGCGCTCCTTGCCATAGACATCGGGGATATAGGCCTGCTTGACGCTGCCCGCCGGCAGAGCGCCCTTGAGATAGTTGCGGATGACAAAGCCCGCACCGTCGCTGTCGGTTAAGACGATCAGACCCCGTGCCTCTGCCAGTCGGCGGAAGAATGCCAGCTTCTCCCCATCCCGAAACACAGAGAAGCCGCCGGTCTCCACAATGGTGGCGTCCACCACCTGAGACAGGGCGTTTTTGTCGTAGCGACCCTCCACCACGATGACCTCTCGAATTTTTCTCATGTCCGCGTCGCACCCAGCTGTGCCAGCAGGAGCTTTAGCTCCCCCACCCCGTCGATGCCGGTCTCGCTTTTCATCCGGCGATCCAGCCGCTGGCAGAGCTTGACCGCATTGCCGCACCAGTCCCGGGTGGTCTTTCGCGCCACGTCCATCAGCAGCCGGGCGGGATAGTCCGACCGCATATTCCACAGCTCCATCAGCCAATATTTGTCCCGTCCGCCGTCGATGGCAATCCGGGCGGTATAGATTTTCCGCATCTCCTTGCCGATCACCGCCAGAATCATCAGGGGCTCGGTCTGCTCCTTGAGCAAATCCCCCAAAATCGCCGCCGCCTGTTCATAGCGGTTGGCGGTCAGCGCCCCGGTCATGTCGAACACCCGGGCGGACAGCACCGGATCTGCCACGGCGTTGATATCCGCTATGGTGATCGCCTTCCCCTTGGCATAGCTGCCGATTTTGGCAATCTCCGGCACCAGACCGGTCATCAGCCCGCCGCAGGTGAAAATCAGATGCTCGGCAGTCTGCTTGTCGATGTCCTTGTCCATGGCACGGAACCGGCGGGACACCCAATTGACCAAATCGCCGCTGCCCTGAGGCTCGAACTCCACCACCTGCACGAAATCCGCCAGCGCCCGGGTCAGCTTTTTATACACGGCGCTGGGCTTATAGGGAATGCCGCTGTAGATAAAAACCAGACAGCAAAAGGGGGGGAAATCCTCTAGCAGCGCAATCAGCCGGGTACGCTGTTCCTCGTTTAGCTTAAAGATGTCATAGTCCGTCACGGTCACCAGCGTCCGGTCGGACAGCATGGGCAGTGCCTCTGTCACCTCCGCCAGCGCCTGTACCAGCAGTCCCTTGCCGTCCAGCCGATGGTAGTTGAATTCCTCGAAGCCGGGGGGCACCAGTTTTTTCCGCAGCTGCTCCAGATAGTGCTCCCGCAGATAGGTCTCCTCGCCGTGAAAGAGATAGATCGGCGCTGTGGTGCCCTCTGCCAAATCCTTTTTCAGTTTTTGATAGCTGTCTTTTTTCGTTGCCATGCAAACGCCTCAATTCACAGAAATATGCACATTGCCGTGCAGGTCGGTGCGATAGATCGTGGCACCGGCATCCGCCAAGCGCCCCAGCGCTTGGTGTGTGGGGTGTCCGTAGCTGTTGTCCCCCACGCTGACGATGGCAACCTCCGGCGTCACCGCATCCAAAAGCTCCGGTGTGGTGGAGTGCTTCGAGCCGTGGTGCCCCACCATCATCACCTCGATATCCGGCAAAGCCGCGGCGGCGAGCAGCTTTTTCTCCGTCTCGCCGTCCATGTCGCCGGTCACCAGCAGGTCAAATTCATCTAAGGTGCAGACCAAGCTCAGACCCACCTCGTTGGTGCTGCCCACCCCCACCGGCGGATAGATGGACAGGGTGGCATCGCCCAGAGCATAGGTCTCGCTCTCCCGGGCATAGGTCAGCCGGATGCCATATCGCTCTGCCAGCGCCGCAATCTCCGCCCCGGTCTCATCCTCCGGGATGTCCGGCACCACCAGCGTGTCTACCTTGACTCGCGCCAACAGGGTCTCCACCCCGTTGACATGGTCGGCGTGATAGTGGGACAGCACCAGATAGTCCAGCTTGGGACAGCCCATGGTCAGCAGAGTCGCCCCCGCCGTGGTGCCCGGGTCCAAATAGCGGTTGCTGCTGCCGCAGTCCATCAGCGCGGCGTGCTCCCCGGAGCGCAGCAGGACGCTCTCCCCCTGCCCCACGTCCAGCGCCACGATCTCCAAGCGGACATCGGAAAACGTACCGCCCGCAGGCAGCCGCGCCAGCCACAGCGCACAGGGCAGTGTCACCAGACAGAGGACGCCCGCCACGCCGTATTTCCGCCTGCCGCCCTCTTTGGACAGCAGGCACAGCCCCAGCAGGCCATAGCTGTACCCCATCCAGAGCTTGAGGGCATCGCCGGTGAAATAGATGGCGTGGTACGGCACCTGTGCCAGCAGATGGGACACGAATAGCAGATACCGGGTCAAAAGCTCCGGCACAAAGGCCAGCAACTGTCCCAGCGGCAGCCAGAAAAAGCTGACCACCAGCGAGACCATCCCCACGGAAAAGGCAAGGCTCGCCGCCCACAGACACAGCAGATTGGAAATTGGGGAGATCAGCACCAGATTTTTGAAGGTAATTGCCACCAGCGGCGAGGTGAAAATCAACGCGCCCGCCGTGGTGGCGATGCTGGTCGCCACGAAGCGATAGACCTTGCCCCGCTTTTTCTCCCCCGTCAGCGCCCGATACACCCGGGGTGTCACCCACAGGATGCCCAGCACGGCGGAGAAGCTGAGTTGCAAGCCGATGGAGGCGATGGCAAAGGGATTTTGCAATAAAATCAGCAGCAGTGCCACCGACAGTGCCGTGGGCGCGTCGCTCTCCCGCCCCAAAAGCGGCGCGATCAGCAGAAGAATCAGCATGATGCAGGCGCGTATCACCGACGGCGCACCCCCCACCAGCAGCATGTAAAACAGCAGGGTGGGGATGGCGATGGCCGCCAGCAGTCGCCGCCGCTGCTTTCCCACCAGCAGGCCGATCAGCGCCAGCAAAAAGGCGCAGTGCAGGCCGGAGACAGACGTGATGTGCAGCAGACCCACCTCGGAGAGATCGACGGTGCTCTGGGTGGACAGATCGGTGGTGTCCCCGATGAGAATCGCCTGCAAAAAGGCGGCGGTCTCGCCGTCGTACAGCCGCGAAAGCTGTTCCTGCGCCCCATGTCCCAGACGCAGGGGCAGATAGCGCCAAGCGCCGCCCGCCGCCGGCTCCACCGTCAGCTCTCCCCGTTCATAGGCCAGCAGAAAAATCCCCTTGGAGGTGAAGGCGGTGATGTCCGTGTCCCGGATGGTGGCGGCACTGGAAAAGCGCAGTGCGCCGGTGATCCGGTCGCCGGGCACCAGATGCAGCACAGACGCGCCGCCGTAATACAGAACCTTCACGCCGTGGATGCCGTCCCGCAGCAGTCGCGCCGTCACCTTGCCGCCCCGGTCGGTGGGGATGGGATAGCCGCAGACCTCCAGCGTCGCGGTGACGTTGGTCTCCGCCAGTGCCTCTGCCGGTGCCTGCACAATTTGGGCATAGCCGAAGCGATAGCACAGGGCGGCGCACAGTCCGATTGCCAGCAGGAAAATCCGCAGCCGCCTGTCGTCCTTTTGCAGAAAGCCCAGTGCGCCCAGCAGCAGTGCCAGCGCCCCGGCGGGCAGCAGCCATGGGGTGGGCAAAAGATACTGCCCCAGCACCATGCCGACTGTCCATGCCGCGACTAGGGTCGCCAGCTTTCTCATGGCTTTTGCCGGCTGGTCAGCCCCAGAATATAGTCGGTGCTGGTGTGATAGAATTCCGCCAGCTTGATGACAGCCCAGACCGGGATTTCCCGTTCGCCCTTTTCATAGCGCCAGTAGACATTTCGATTTAAATGCAAATACCGGGCAATTTCCACCTGTGTCATATCGTGATCGACCCGCAAGTCCTCTAACCGCTGAAAATACATGAAATCACCTCGTGATTATGCTACCATTTGGTTGCATATCATCGAAGTATCTTCACCCGTTCGGCTTCACTTTATCTGAAAAAAAAGAAATTCCCGCCGTGCCCGGGGGGGGGATACCTCGCGCACTCCCGTGTGGGGGCGACTGCCGTCGGGGCGCACTCCCGTGCGGGGGCGACTGCCGTCGGGGCGCACTCCCGTGCGGGGGCGACTGCCGTC
>JAVVOA010000047.1:0-13316 GCA_036656515.1 Oscillospiraceae bacterium
TACTTGTAGCCGTTCTCGGCGATGTGTGCTTTGCGACCGGCTAGATTCTCGCCCAGCAGCAGGTCGAAGGCGGCGGTGGTGGCCTCCACGTCAGAGGGCATGACTCGGATGAGCCGTCTCGTCTCTGGATTCATGGTGGTCAGCCACATCATGTCCGGGTCATTCTCGCCCAGACCCTTGCTCCGGTCGATTTTAAACTTCTGTCCCGCCAGGGAGGCGGCGATCTCCGTCTTCTCCCGATCGGAATAGGCGAACCACGTCTTCTCCTTGCAGGTGATTTCAAACAGGGGTGTCTCCGCGATGTAGACATAGCCCTCTCGAATCAGGGTGGGAGTCAGGCAGTACAGCATGGTGAGGATCAGGGTGCGGATTTGAAAGCCATCCACGTCGCCATCGGTGCAGATGACCACCTTGTTCCAGCGTAGGTTGTTTAGGTCGAAGGTCGCCAAATCCTTGGTGAATTTGTTCTGTACCTCCACCCCACAGCCCAAGACCTTCAGCAGATCCACAATGATCTCGCTTTTGAAAATCCGGGCATAGTCGGCTTTCAGGCAGTTTAAAATCTTGCCCCGCACGGGCATAATGCCCTGATAGTCCGAATCCCGGGAGAGCTTGACCGAGCCCAAGGCGGAGTCGCCCTCCACAATGTAAATCTCCCGCCGTCCCGCGTCCCGGGAGCGGCAGTCCACAAACTTCTGCACCCGATTGGCGATGTCCACCGTGCCAGACAGCTTTTTCTTGATGTTCAGCCGGGCTTTTTCGGCGGATTCCCGACTGCGCTTGTTGATTAAAACCTGCTCCGCGATCTTCTCTGCGTCGAACCGGTTTTCGATGAAATAGATTTCCAGATTGCTGCGGAGAAAGTCGGTCATCGCCTCCTGTACAAACTTGTTGGTGATGGACTTTTTCGTCTGGTTTTCATAGGAGGTGGCGGTGGAGAAGTTGTTGGACACCAGCACCAAGCAGTCCTCGATGTCGTTCCACGTCACCCGGCTCTCGCCCTTTTGATACTTGCTGTTCTGCTTCAAATACGCGTCGATGGCGGAGACAAAGGCGGATTTGGTGGCCTTTTCCGGCGAGCCGCCGTGCTCGAGCCAGCTGGAGTTGTGATAGTGCTCCATGGCGGTGACCCGGTTGGAAAAGCAGAAGGAGACCGACAGCTTGACCTTGTACTCCGGCTTGTCCGCCCGATCCCGCCCCCGCCGCTCCGTCTGCCAAAAGGTGGGGAGGGTGAGACTGTCCTCTCCCGCCAGCTCTGCCACATAGTCCAGCGTGCCGTGGGCATAGAGGAACTCCGTGGTCTCGAATTTGCCCGGCTCGGTCTCGTCCCGGAGCAAAAAGCGGATGCCCTCGTTGACCACCGCCTGTCGCTTTATGGTGTCCACGAAAAACTCCGTGGGAATGTCGATGTCGGTAAACACATCCAGATCTGGCAGCCAGCGGGTGCGGGTGCCGGATTTCTTCTTGGTCAGGGGGGTCTTTTCCAGCTGCCCCACGATCTCGCCCCGCTCGAACCGCAGGTGATGCTCGAAGCCATCCCGCCAGACCGTGACCTCCATATAGCGGGCGGCGTATTGGGTGGCGCAGGAGCCCAGGCCGTTTAAGCCCAGAGAATAGGCATAGTTTTCCCCGTCCCCCTCGTCATACTTGCCGCCGGCGTATAGCTCGCAAAAGACCAGCTCCCAGTTAAAGCGGTTCTCCTTGGGATTCCAGTCCACGGGGCAGCCCCGCCCGGCATCCTCCACCTCCACTGAGTGATCTAAGTACCGGGTGACGGTGATCAGGTTGCCGTGCCCCTCCCGCGCCTCGTCGATGGAGTTGCTGAGAATTTCAAATACCGCGTGCTCACAGCCCTCCAACCCGTCGGAGCCGAAGATGACACCCGGTCGCTTGCGGACGCGATCCGCGCCCTTTAAAGACGAGATGCTCTCGTTGCCGTATTCTTTTTTTGCTTTTGTCATAGGGATCTCCAATCCGTTTTCAAAACAGCTGCCCGGGGGCCTGCGCCGACGGCAAAGCCATCTGTTCTTGTATCCTTTTGGCAATCCCGCACCATTCTAAGCGCGGCATTGCGCACCGCGTGCATGGTGGGATGTTGTCTTTTGTATCATAGCTCATTTGTTCCACGAGTGCAAGCATTTTACGGCGGAAGCCCCACTTTCACAGGGTAAACCATCCTGCCCAAAAGCTTCCGTTTCCATTGGTTTCAAAAGGTGACATAAAAAGAACAAAACGGTCTCAAACCGCTTTTCCACAAGAGTTATACACATTATCCACAGAGTTGTACACATCATTATGTCAACGCCATTATCCCCTTTAAAATGCGAAAAGGACACCCTGCGGCATCCTTTTGCGGCAATTTGTTCCCCCCTTCCCCGGAACGTGCTGGGCTTTTCCCAATCTGTAACCACAGTTTTCCACAGGCGGACAGTCCCCGGTCACAGCAGCCAGAGCACCACGCCATACAGCGCCGAGGCAGAGACCCCAAATACCAGCACCGGCCCCGCCACCAGAAACATCTTTGCCGCCATGCCGGTGATCAGTCCCTCGCTGCGAAAGTCGATGGCGGGGGAGACCACGGCATTGGCGAAGCCGGTGATGGGCACCAGTGTCCCCGCGCCGCCAAACCGCGCCAGCTTGTTATAGAGATTCAGCCCCGTCAGCAGCGCCGACAGCGCCACCAGCGTGATGGAGCAGGCGGTGCCCCCGTCCTCCGGGGACAGTCCCAGTGCCAGATAGCCGTTTAAAATCCCCTGTCCCAGCACGCAGATGGCACCGCCCACGCAAAACGCCAGCGCCGTATTTTTGACAAGGGGTGATTTTTTCTGCTTTTGCTGCACATAGTCCTGATATTCCTTGGGTGTCATGTCCATGGTTGCCTCCTGTTTTCCCTTGATTTGCCGTCCTAGCTTCTCCCCTATCCCATAAAACATGCAAATTTTCTTGCATCTTTTCAAAAAAAACGCTACACTGGACAGAAAACCGGAAATGTCGGAGGCAACAGAGTATGCAGACTGAAAAAAAGCCACTGGGACTGTACATCCATGTCCCGTTTTGTAAAAGCAAATGCGTCTATTGCGATTTTTACTCCCTGCCCCAGGCCGAGACGCGGATGGATGCCTATACCCGGGCGGTCATCGCCCAGCTGACGGAAACCGCCCCCCGGGCGGCGCTCCATCGGGTGGACAGCATCTATTTCGGCGGCGGCACCCCCAGCTTTCTGGGGAAAAAGCGACTGCTGAAAATCCTGAAAACCATCTGCAAGCTGTATGCTGTGGACAAAAACGCCGAGATCACCTGCGAGGCCAATCCCGACTCCGCCTTGGACTGGCGCGCCCTCCGCGCCCTCCGCCGGGGGGGCTTCACCCGCATCTCTCTGGGGATGCAGTCGGCAAACGACGACGAGTTGCAGGACATCGGGCGGGTACACACAGCCAGCCAGACCGTTCAGGCGGTGGCGGCGATCCGGCGGGCAAAGCTGCCTGACCTGTCCCTCGACCTGATTTATGGACTGCCCCACCAGACCATGGAGCGGTGGCAGGAGAATTTGGCGGCAGCCATCGCCCTCCGCCCGGAGCATCTGTCCTGCTATGGCCTAAAGGTAGAGCCGGGCACCCCCCTGTTCGATCGACAGGCGCAGGCGGAGCTGCCCGGGGACGAGGTGCAGGCGGAGATGTATCTCTATACCGTGGAGACCTTGGCGGCGGCGGGGTATCAGCAGTACGAAATCTCCAACTTCGCCCTGCCGGGACATGCCTCCCGCCACAATCTGAAATACTGGACGCTACAGGAATACGCCGGCTTTGGCCCCGGTGCCCACTCCGACTTCGGCGAGGTGCGCTATGCCTTTGCCCGGGATTTAGAGGGCTATATCAGCGGGGTTTTGGCGGGTGCGCCCCTGCTCTCCGAGTCCGAGACCCTGCCTCTCGCCCAGCGGGACACCGAGTATCTGATGCTGCGTCTGCGGCTGACCGAGGGGCTTGACCCCGCCGACTATCAGCGGCTGTTTCGCCGCAGTTTCGCCCTTTTCCTGCCGTTTTTAGAGCGCAATCGGGCGGCGGGCTATGCCGTCTGCGTGGACGGACGCTGGCATCTGACCCCAGAGGGCTTTCTGGTGTCCAACCAGATCATCGGCGGCCTGCTGGACGTGCTGGCAGAGGACAAGCGCCGGCGACAGGAGGCCACGGCTCGGGGGGACTTCCGGGTGGTGCCTCAGCAGACAGAGACGGTGTGACGACGACAATCAGAGCGCAAAAAAGGCAGGGCATCCCAAAACGGGATGCCCTGCCTTTATCGATGGTTTAAAACAGGTGGAACTGAACGATCAAGGTGGAGAACACGATGGAGACCGTGGAGCAGAGCTTGATCAGGATGTTCAGAGAGGGTCCGGAGGTATCCTTGAAGGGATCGCCCACGGTGTCGCCGGTGACCGCCGCCTTGTGGCAGTCAGAGCCCTTGCCGCCGTGTGCGCCGCCCTCGATATACTTCTTGGAGTTATCCCACGCGCCGCCGGCGTTGGACATGAACACCGCCATAGCAAAGCCGGTGACGGTGACACCCGCCAGCAGACCCACCACGGCCTCGGCTCCCAGAATCAGGCCGGTGACGATGGGGACAACCACAGCCAGCAGGGAGGGGGCGACCATCTCGTGGAGTGCGCCCCGGGTGCAGAGATCCACGCAGGTGGCATAGTCGGGATCGGCCTTGCCCTCCATAATGCCGACGATCTCGCGGAACTGACGGCGTACTTCCACCACGATGGTCTGGGCGGCACGCTGGACAGCGCTCATGGTCAGGGCGGCGAACAGGAAGGTCAGCATCGCGCCCATGAAGATACCCACCAGCACGGCGGGGTTGGTGATATTCAGATCCATCACATGACCGGCCTCTAATTTGCCGTTGACCACGTCCACATAGGAGACCAGCAGTGCCAGCGCGGTGAGGGCGGCAGAGCCGATGGCAAAGCCCTTGCCGGTGGCGGCGGTGGTGTTGCCCAAGGAGTCCAGCGCGTCGGTGCGCTCCCGGACTTCCTCGCCCATGCCGCTCATCTCGGCGATGCCGCCGGCGTTATCGGCGACGGGGCCATAGGCGTCGGTTGCGAGGGTGATGCCCAGAGTGGACAGCATGCCCACAGCGGCGATGCCGATGCCGTACAGTCCCTTGTTAAACAGGGCAGCATAGCCCTCGCTATTGGTGGAGAGAGAGCCGCCGGCGGCGAGGAACGCCACGATGACGGCGATGCCGATGATGACAATGGGCGCGGCGGTGGAGCGCATGCCCAGAGAGATGCCGCCGATGATGGTGGTGGCAGCGCCGGTCTCGGTGGAGGCCGCCAGCTCCTGGGTGGGCTTATAGGTGTCCGAGGTGTAGTATTCGGTGAAATAGCCGATGGCACAGCCCGCCACAAGTCCGGCGAGGATTGCCACGAAAACGCCCATATTCTCTGCACCCAGAATGAAATAGGTCAGGGGTGCCGCCAGAATTGCCGCCAGCGCCGCGGCGGTATAGGTGCCCTTCCGCAGGGTGGACAGCAGGGATTTCTGGGTGGCATTTTCCTTGGTGCGAATGAGGAAGGAGCCCAGAATGGAGCAGAGCACGCCCACCACAGCCATTGCCAGAGGCAACAGCATGGCGTTCCAGCCCAGATTCGACGCGCCATAGGCGGTTGCGCCCAGAGCAAAGGTGGCGAGGATGGAGCCCACATAGCTCTCGTACAGGTCAGCGCCCATACCAGCCACGTCGCCCACGTTGTCGCCCACGTTGTCGGCGATGACGGCGGGGTTCCGGGGATCGTCCTCGGGGATGCCGGCCTCGACCTTGCCCACAAGGTCCGCGCCCACGTCTGCCGCCTTGGTGAAGATGCCGCCGCCCACACGGGCAAACAGCGCCATAGAGGATGCGCCCATGCCGAACATGACCATGGTCTCCGCAATGACCTTATAGTCACAGTGGAAGCCATATTTCAGCACCATAAACCAGACGGACACGTCCAGCAGTCCCAGACCCACCACGGTAAAGCCCATGACCGCGCCGGAGGAGAACGCCACGGAGAGACCGCGGTTCAAACCCTCGCTGGCGGCATTGGCGGTGCGGGCGTTGGAGCTGGTGGCGATCTTCATGCCCACAAAGCCCGCCAGTGCAGAGTAAAATCCGCCGGTGACGAAGGCAAAGGGGACGAAGGGGGAGACGAATTTCACAGCGGCGAGGATAGCCAGCACAATGACCATCGCCACAAAGAACTTGAAGACGGCGGTATACTGCCGCTTCAAATAGGCGTTCGCGCCCTCACGAATAGAGGCGGCGATTTTTTTCATCAGGTCCGTGCCCTCCGAAAATTGCATGACCTTTCTGCTTTGGAACCACGCGAATAACAGGGCCAGCACCGCGCCGACCAGACCGATCCAGAAATAATTCTGTGCGTCCAAATTTTCCACTTCCCTCAAAAAAATTTTTGTAGCCAGACAAAAAGAATGCTCGCAAACCCTGCCCCTGTCTGGACTACACGGTATTATTAACGGATTCATAGTAGCATAAATAAACGGATTTTGCAAAGCATCCTTTTCCACGGACTGGAAAAAAACGCGACTTTGGACGAATGAACGAAACGGGTGAAGTCGCTCTTACGTTTTCCGTGCATTTCCACCAATCTTTTTGCGTAAAAAATACGTCCGCACCGGCAGGGCAAGCCCGGGGGCTTTAAAAAGAAGAACCCTTTTCTTTTTGAGAAAAGGATTCTTCTTTTGGTGGAGACTAATGGGCTCGAACCATCGACCTCCTGCGTGTGAAGCAGGCGCTCTAACCAGCTGAGCTAAGCCTCCGTATTTGGTTGCCCCGACCCGCAGCAGCGGTGCTGACAAGCCGGGGATGGGAAAAGGGGAAGTTGGTGACCCGTGCGGGAATTGAACCCACGTTACAGCCGTGAAAGGGCCGTGTCTTAACCTCTTGACCAACGGGCCATATGCGCGCTTTTGGTAAGGATGCCCACGGAACGCGCCTGCGTTCCGTGGGACTTTGGTAGCGGCACCTGGATTCGAACCGGGGACACTGCGGGTATGAACCGCATGCTCTAGCCAACTGAGCTATGCCGCCAAATCGCCCATAGAGGGCACGGATAACTATATCAGACAGACCGACCTTTTGTCAATAGCTTTTTCTGTTTTTTTGAAATTTCGAGGGGGGAATCGGATTCCCCCCTCGAAATCACAGGGGCTTTGGCTTAATACATGCCGCCCATATCACCCATGCCGCCCATATTGGGGGCAGCGGGTGCGGCGGGCTCGGGCTTATCTGCCACCAGAGACTCGGTGGTCAGCACCATGGCGGCAACGGAGGCGGCGTTTTCCAGCGCGCTCCGGGTCACCTTGGCGGGATCCACAATGCCGCTGACGACCATGTCGCAATATACTTCCTTGTATGCGTCGAAGCCATAGCCGGGCTTGCCGGAGCTCTTGACCTTCTCCAGCACCACGGAGCCGTCGATGCCCGCATTGGCGGCAATCTGACGCAGAGGCTCCTCCAGCGCACGCATTACAATGCGAACGCCGGTCTTCTCGTCGCCGTCCACGGTGTCCAGCAGAGCTTCCACCGCCGCGATGATGTTGATGAAGATCACGCCGCCGCCGGCGACAATGCCCTCTTCCACCGCCGCGCGGGTGGCGTTGAGTGCATCCTCGATGCGGAGCTTCTTCTCCTTCATCTCGGTCTCGGTGGCTGCGCCGACCTTGATGACAGCCACGCCGCCAGCCAGCTTTGCCAGACGCTCTTGCAGCTTTTCCTTGTCATAGTCAGAGGCGGTGTTGGCGATCTGGGCGCGGATCTGGGCAACCCGCTCGTCGATGACGCACTTTTCGCCTGCGCCGTCCACGATGGTGGTGGTCTCCTTGGCGACCTTGACCTGACGGGCGCGACCCAGCATATCCAGAGTGGTGTTTTTCAGCTCCAAGCCCACTTCCTCGGACACCACGGTGCCGCCGGTGAGGGTGGCGATATCCTGTAGCATCTCCTTGCGGCGATCGCCGAAGCCCGGTGCCTTGACGCAGACGATGTTCAGCGTGCCCCGCAGACGGTTGACGATCAGGGTGGACAGCGCCTCGCCCTCCACGTCCTCAGCGATGATCAGGAGCTTCTTGCCCGCCTGCACCAGCTGCTCCAACAGGGGCAGAATGTCGGCGATGACAGAGATTTTCTTGTCGGTGATGAGGATGTAGGCATCGTCGATGATGGCCTCCATCTTCTCGGTGTCGGTGACCATATAGGGGGTGATATAGCCCCGGTCAAACAACATGCCCTCTACCACTTCGCTATAGGTCTCGGCGGTCTTGGACTCCTCGATGGTGATGACACCGTCAGAGGAGACCTTCTCCATTGCCTCGGCAATCAGACGACCGATGGTCTCGTCGCCGGAGGAGACAGCACCCACACGGGCGATGTCCTCGGTGCCCTTGACCTTTTGTGCCTGCTTTTTCACAGAGGCAACTGCGGCTTCCACCGCCTTGGAGATACCCTTTTTCATAATGATGGGGTTTGCGCCGGCGGCGAGGTTCTTCAAGCCCTCCCGGATCATGGCCTGTGCCAGCAGGGTGGCGGTGGTGGTGCCGTCGCCCGCCACGTCGTTGGTCTTGGTGGAGACCTCTTTCACCAGCTGTGCGCCCATGTTTTCAAAGGGGTCATCCAGCTCGATCTCCTTGGCGATGGTCACGCCGTCGTTGGTGATGGTGGGGGTGCCGTATTTCTTGTCCAGCACCACGTTGCGCCCCTTGGGGCCCAGTGTGATCTTGACGGTATCTGCCAGAATATTGACGCCGCTCTCCAGCGCCTTGCGGGCATCGTCGCCCCGCTTAATCAGTTTTGCCATAATGCTTCATACCTCCCAATTTTTTAAAAAAAGCGTTTTACAATCAGTCTACGATTGCCAGAATGTCGCTCTGGCGGACGACGACGTATTCGATGTCCTCCAAAACAACCTTGGTGCCGGCATACTTGTCAGTGATGACGCGGTCGCCGATTTTCACGGTCATGGTGATGGTCTTGCCGTCCACCACGCCGCCGGGACCCACGGAGATGACCTCTGCTACAGAGGGTTTTTCCTTGGCGGAGCCGGTGAGGATGATGCCGCCCTTGGTGGTCTCCTCGGCCTCTACCATCTTTAAAATGACACGGTCTGCTAATGGGGTAAGTTTCATGGGAATGTGCCTCCTTATCGTTATTTTCATTGATAAACAAATGTTTTGGCGCCTGCCTGCGCAGGAGCGTCGATCAAAAACGGTGTTAGCACTCATTGTCTTCGAGTGCTAACACCGTTATCATAGTACATCACCCCGGGTTTGTAAAGGGGGTATTTATGAAAAAATTGTGAATTCGCTTGCTGTCCCCGGGGGAAAGGCGGAGCGCCCCTCCTATTTTGCGGTGGCGTTGGGATCGCAGCCCTTGGGGCCGAAGAAATTGACCCGGCGGTCGGACAGCCGGATGGTCATATCCTGTCCCCGGATGGTCTCGCCGTCCAGACAGGTGACGATCTCGTCCCCGTCGCTGTGGAGCCGAATTTCCTTCGCCCGCACCACCCGGGCAATGCGGGGCAGCTTGGTTGCCTCGCCCCGGGCATAGAGTCCCACAAAGCGGATGAGCTGGGTGCGGCTGACCGTGCGGACGATCATGGTCTCTAAAACGCCATCGTCCGGTCGCGCCTGGGGCACGGGCTGAAAGCCGCCGCCGTAATATCGACCGTTGCAGACGGAGATCAGGGCATATTCCCCGATGATCTCCCGCCCGTCCAAGGACAGCACCCACCGCTGCCCGATGCCCTTGAACAGAACGTTCACCAGCAGGGAGGCGATATAGCTCCCCTTGCCGGAGAGCAGGGGGTTGCGGCTGTATTTATGTACGTCGTCCGCCACCCGGGCATCAATGCCGGAGCAGGCGATGGTCAGGGCACAGCGCCCGTTGCAGTCGATGAGATCCAGGGGAAAAACGTCCCCGTCCCACAGGTTTTCCGCGTCGGAAAATCGGGGCTCATCGTCGCCGAAGTTCTTTAGAAAATCGTTGCCGGTGCCGATGGGGATGCAGGTCATGGCGGCGTTTGGAAAACCGGCGATGCCGTCTGCCACCTCTCCCGCCGTCCCGTCTCCGCCGCAGGCATAGAGCCGGATGTCCGACCCCTCCTCGGCGGCGCGGCGAGCCAGCAATCGGGCGCTGCCGGGACTTTGGGTCAGCATACAGGTGCAGTCCAGCCCGTGGCTCTGCCGGAGCTTTTCCGCCATCTCCAACACCCGGGTGGTCTGGTTGCGCTTGCCCGCCTTGGGATTGACAATAAAGATGTGCTTCATCCTCGGTCTCTCCTACTCCATCCTATTTGCCGTACATATACAGATCGCACTTGATCATGCCGTTATAGAGCTTGCGTTTTTTGTCCGCCTGTCTGCCAAAGGTGCGCTCGAACTCCGTGTGGGAGGACAGCACCAGAATCCGCCACTTGGGGGGCAGTTCCTTTGCCGCCACGCCAAAGCTGCGATACAGCTCCTCTGCCTCGGCATGATCCATCAGCCGCTCGCCATAGGGGGGGTTGGTGACCAGCTGGCCATATTCGCTGTCCCGATGGAACTTGCCCGCGTCTGCGACCTCGAATCGCACGCAGTCGTCCACCCCCGCCAGCTCGGCATTGTGGCGGGAGAGTGCCACCGCCTCTGGGTCGATGTCGCCGCCCCAGATGTCGTATTCCCCGTGAAATTCCTTGTCCATCGCCTCGCTGGCGGCATCCATCCACAGGCCGGAGGGCAGGATTTTCCACTTTTGCCCGGCGAAGTTGCGATCGAGACCCGGGGCGCGGTTTTTGGCGATCAGCGCCGCCTCGATGGGCAGGGTGCCGGAGCCGCAGAAGGGGTCGCAGAAGGGGTCCCGTCCCCGATAGCGGGACAGCAGCACCATCGCCGCCGCCATGGTCTCCTTGAGGGGAGCCACCACGCCTTGGGCGCGATAGCCCCGCTTATACAGGCCGTCGCCAGAGGTGTCCAAATACAGGGTCGCCACATCCTTGATGATGGCAAATTGAATCTGATAGCGGCTGCCGGTCTCGGGCAGCTGCTCCATGCCATAGTGCTCGCCCAGCCGCTTGGCAGACGCTTTTTTGGTGATGGCCTGACAGGCGGGGACAGAGTGGAGCCCCGAATTGATGGTATAGCCCTTCACAGGGAACTCGCCGTCCTGGGGGATATAGTCCTCCCACGGGATGGCGCGCACGCCCTCGAACAGCTCCTCGAAGCTGGTGGCGGGAAAACTGGCAAGCTCCAGCAGCACCCGCGCCCCGCAGCGCAGATTGATATTCAGGCGGGGGATGTCCAAAAGCGTGCCACTGCAATGGACGCGGCCGTTTTCGGCGCGGACATCGGCAAGTCCCAGCTTTTTCATCTCGTCGCCCACCAGGCTTTCCAGCCCGAACAGGCAGGGAACTGTAAGTGTTACCATCGGCTGTACCATCCTTCTATTCCTCTTTATACTTCTATTCCTTTTAATATCGGTTGAATCCCATGCAGTATAGCAGAATCGCAACAAAAATGCAATGGAAACACCGGGGGAAAACCGGGCTGTGCCGCCAAATAATTGTGGCAATCGGGAGAGAAATGTGGTACAATTCCTACATCTATGTCCTGCGACTATATTACAGACAAAGGAGGCCGCTTCCATGTATCAGGCACTGTACCGCAAATGGCGGCCCAAGACCTTTTCCGACGTGATCGGACAGGCACACATCACCCAGACCCTGCAAAAGCAGGTGGCGGACGGGCGCACGTCCCACGCCTATCTGTTCACCGGCACCCGGGGCACCGGAAAGACCACCTGCGCCAAGATTCTCGCCAAGGCGGTCAACTGCGAAAACCCCCACGGCGGCGATCCCTGCAACCAATGCGCCTCCTGTCGGGGCATCGAAAACGGCAGCTTTATGGACGTGCTGGAGCTGGATGCCGCGTCCAACAACGGTGTGGATCAAGTCCGCGCCCTCCGGGACGAGGCGATCTATAGCCCGGCACAGGTGAAATTTCGGGTGTACATCATCGACGAGGTACACATGCTGTCCACCCCGGCGTTCAATGCCCTGCTGAAAATTTTGGAGGAACCGCCTCCCCACCTGCTGTTCATCCTCGCCACCACCGAGCTGCACAAGGTGCCCGCCACCATTCTCTCCCGCTGTCAGCGCTTCTCCTTTAAGCGCATCACCCCCGGGGACATCGCCGGTCGCCTCTCCTATGTGGCGGCGCAGGAAAAGCTGCCCCTGACGGCGGATGGCGCAGAGCTGCTCTCCCGTCTGGCAGACGGCGCTCTGCGGGACGCACTGTCCCTGCTGGATCAGTGTGCGGCGGCGGATCGCCCCATTGACAGCAGCGCCGTCTTGGAGACGTTGGGTCTGGCGGGGAATCTCCAAACCGCCCAGCTCATGGACTGCATCCTGCGCCGGGACGCCAAGGCGGCGGTGCTGCTGCTGGGTCAGCTCTATGCCGGGGGCAAGGACGTGGGCGCGGTCTTAGGCGAGCTGGCGACCCTGACCCGGGACTTGCTGCTGCAAAAAATCGCCCCCGAGGGGGGCGCGGCACTGCTCTCCGGCGGCTTTGACCGCCACACCATGGAGAGTCTGGGCAAGCAGGTCACCGACCGCCGCCTGCTCTATCTGGCAAGCACTCTACAGGAGATGAACGCCGCTCTGGGGCGCAGTGCCAACCGGCGCACCGATGCCGAGCTCTGCCTCCTGCGGCTCTGCGACGAAAGTCTCTCCGGCGATTTGACCGCCCTTGCCACCCGGGTCTCCCGGTTGGAGGATACGGTGCTGTCCATCGCCTGCCGCCCCGGCACCATCGACCCGGCGGCGGATCTGGGGCAGACCATTCCACCGGCAGCCGTGTCGGAAAAACCGGCTGTCCAAGCGCCGGTGCCCGTGGGGAGCCTGTGCCCCCCGCCCCCCGCCCCGAGCCACCCGCCGACCGTCCCCCGTGGGACGAGCCCGCCCCGCCCATGGACGATCGGGACGACCAGCCGCCCCTGCCAGAGGAGCCGCCGGAGAGACCCGTCGCGGCTATGCCGGAGGAACCCACGGTGCCGGCTGTCTCAAAAGCGCCGGAAAAATCCGGTGACTCTGCCCTGTGGACACAGCTGGCGGAGTCCTGCAAGGGACAGCTGCCCCCCATGAACCGGGTCTATCTGGACAAGGCGTCCGGCACGTTGGAGGGGGATTTGCTCACCATTCTCTGCGAGGATGATATCGTCCGCAGTCGGCTGGACACGGAAAAGGTCACCGCCATCCTCCAAGCCGCCGTGGAGCAGCACGCCGGGCG
>JAVVOA010000048.1:0-3719 GCA_036656515.1 Oscillospiraceae bacterium
AAAGAGAATGGGGGGTTTGAACCGTCCTTTCGCCCTACAGGGCGAAATCGTCCTTTGCCGCTACAGCGGCAAATCGTATCCCCCCGGTGGGTAGCCGAAAAGCACCAGCCCTTTAGCCCGGAGGCCAGGTCATATCCCGTCCGGATAGCACATGGAAATGCAGGTGCGCCACGCTCTGTCCGGCGGACTCCCCGCAGTTGGACACCACCCGAAATTCAGAGATGCCCAGTTCCCGGGTCACTTGGGAAATCACCTCAAAGCAGTGTGCCACGATGGCGGAATTCTCCGGCGTGATGGCACCGCAGGAGGCGATGTGGGTCTTGGGAATCACCAGAAAATGGGTCGGTGCCTGGGGGGCGATGTCGTAAAACGCGAAGACCTGTTCGTCCTCATAGACCTTGTTGGAGGGAATCTCTCCCGCCGCAATTTTGCAAAACAGACAATCAGACATGGTATTTTTTCTCCCTTCCGCCCAAAAATGGGCAAGCTTATCCCGCAGGTGTATTTGCTTTACAGTGACTGGGAAATCAGAGTTATTTCAGCTTGCTTGCCACAAAATCATCCACAGCCGCCAGCGCGTCGTCCAGCTTTAAGACATCCCGGCCGCCGCCCATGGCAGAGTCGGGTTTTCCGCCGCCAGAGCCGCCGCAGAGCGACGATACCTGCTTGATGATGTCCCCCGCCCGGATGCCCGCAGCGATGGCGTCCTTGCCGCAGACCGCCAAAAATGTGATTTTCTCCTCCTTGACCGTGGAGAGCACGGCGACGGTGGAGGGATCCTTGTCCCGGAGGAAATCGCCCATTTGACGCAGGGTGGCGGCATCTCTGTCCTGCGCCAGCGTGGCGGTGATGACCTTGAGACAGCCCACCTGCTTGGCGGCGAACAGGAAGTGCTCCGCCTCGTTGCGCAGTTCCTTTGCCTGATAGCTCTCCAGCAGATGGTGGAGACTGTGGAGCTCGGCAAGCTGCTGGGAGGCCTTTTCCATCAGCTCGGTGGGCTTGACCTTCAGCAGAGCCGCCGCGCCATAGAGGGTGGAGCGATTTTGGTTCATCACGTCAAGACAGCTCTTGCCCACGATGGCCTCGATCCGCCGCACGCCGGAGGCGATGGATGCCTCGCTCTCGATGCGGAAGGGGCCGACCTTCGCCGTATTGTCCAGATGGGTGCCGCCGCAGAACTCGATGGACCAGCCGCCCATGTCCACCACCCGCACGACACTGCCGTACTTTTCGCCAAAGAGGGCGACCGCGCCCTTTTTCTTTGCCTCCTCAATGGGAAGCTCCTCGGTCTGGATGGGATAGCCCTCTAAAATCGCCTCGTTGACCAGCCGATCCACGGTGGACAGCTCCTCTGCCGTCAGGGCGGAGAAGTGGGTAAAGTCGAACCGCAGACGATCCGGCTCCACCAGTGAGCCCGCCTGATGCACATGGTCGCCAAGCACATTGCGCAGGGCTCTGTCCAGCAGATGGGTGGCGGAGTGGGCACGCATGACGGCGCGGCGGCGCTCCATGTCGATGGCGGTGAACACACTCGCCCCCACCTGTAGAGAGCCGGATTGCATCACGCCGGAGTGGAGGAATTTGCCGCCCTTGTCCTTGACCACATTGGTGACTTGGAATAGGTTGCCCTCCACGGCGATAGTGCCGTGGTCGGCGACTTGACCGCCCATCTCGGCGTAAAACGGCGTTTTGTCCAGCACCAAAAAGCCCTCGACTCCCGCGGCGATCTCGTCCCGCAACTCGCCGTCCGCCACGATGGCAAGGATTTTGCCGATGTCCTTTTGCATGTCATAGCCGGTGAAGGCGGTGGGGGTGGCATCCAGCCCCAGATCAATGCCTGCCCAAGCCAGATCGCCCAGCGCGGCACGGGCGGCACGGGCGCGCTCCCGCTGCTCGTTCATCAGGGTGTCGAACTCCTTGCGGCTGACGGTCATGCCGTTTTCCTCCAGCATCTCCTCCGTCAAGTCAAAGGGGAAGCCAAAGGTGTCGTACAGCTTGAAGGCATCCGCGCCGGAGAACTGCTTTTCGCCTGCGTGGGCGGTCAACAGCTCGTTGAAAATCTTGATGCCATCGTCGATGGTTTTGGAGAAATTTTCCTCCTCTGTCCGGACGACCTTGGTGATATAGCCCTGCTTTTCCCGCAGATCGGGATAGGCAAATTCGTTCTCGCCGATGACGGTCTCCACCACCTCGAACAGGAAGGGATGGTTGACCCCCAAGGTCTTGCCGTGGCGGGCGGCGCGGCGGAGCAGGCGGCGGAGGACATAGCCCCGTCCCTCGTTGGAGGGCAGCACGCCGTCGCAAATCATCATCACGGCAGAGCGGATATGGTCGGTGATGACCCGGAGCGACACGTCGGTCTTGTGCGCCGCGCCATAGGTGGCACCGGTGATTTTGGACACATGGTCGGTGATGTGGCGGACGGTGTCCACGTCGAACAGGGAGTTGACGTTTTGGCTGACGCAGGCCAGACGCTCCAAGCCCATGCCGGTGTCGATATTTTTGGTGGACAGGTCGGTGTAATGCCCCTCGCCATCGTTGTCGAACTGGGAGAAGACGTTGTTCCAAATTTCGATAAAGCGGTCGCACTCACAGCCCACGCCGCAGTTGGGATCGCCGCAGCCGTGCTCCACGCCACGGTCATAGTAGACCTCGGAGCAGGGGCCGCAGGGGCCGGGGCCGTGCTCCCAGAAGTTGTCCTCCTTGCCCAGACGCTTGATGCGCTCCGCCGGGATGCCGATGTCGTGGTTCCAGATGTCAAAGGCCTCGTCATCGTCCAAATAGATGGAGGGATAGAGCTTTTCCGGCTCCAGACCCACCACCTCGGTCAAGAATTCCCAGCACATGGGGATGGCTTCTTTTTTGAAGTAGTCGCCAAAGGAGAAGTTGCCCAGCATCTCGAAAAAGGTGCCGTGGCGATCGGTCTTGCCGATGTTTTCGATGTCGCCGGTGCGGATGCATTTCTGGCAGGTGCAGACCCGGTCACGAGGCGGCTCCTCCGCCCGGGTGAACCATGTCTTCATGGGTGCCATGCCGGAGTTGATCAGCAGCAGGGACGCGTCGTTGTGGGGAATCAGGGAAAAGCTGGGCAGACGCAGGTGCCCCTTGCTCTCAAAGTATGCCAGAAACATCTCGCGCAGTTGGTTGAGTCCGTAAGTGGGATGTGCCATCATTTCTTCCTCCTGTAATTTCTAAAATTGATTTTTTCCATATGCGAGGGAGTGGGGATACGCTCTTCTTTCTTGTGAACAAGAAAGAACCAAAGAAAACTTTATGCTCTGTTTTTCATGGGATTTTGCACGCAAATCGGCAGGTACTATCTGCATCTGCTCACAAAAGTTTTTGCCCAGCTTTTTTCAAAAAGCTGGCGTACCCCTCCGTTTTTGTCCCACTTTTTTCAAAAAGCGGGACAAAAACAGCCCTCGCCCCGGACTAGGGGCGAAGGCTGTTGCTTCACGGTACCACCCTAATTTGCCGACAAAGAAGCCGGCATCTCAGTTCATCCGCTAACGGGGATGGGGCGTTCCGCTCGTCGCGGACGGCTCGGGAGTGGCGTGCTGCGTGTCTGCACCAAGGGGCTTCCACCGATTCCCCTCTCGCTGTGATGTGACTGTGCGGCTATTCTCCGTCTCTGCCAATTTCAATATTGTGTTTCATTGTAGCACATTTTCGCCGGTTGTCAACTGTCTGTTTTATCCAAGCGCCGGGGAACCACGCGA
>JAVVOA010000048.1:3818-12710 GCA_036656515.1 Oscillospiraceae bacterium
ATACGCGGCCTTTGAAAAGGCCTGGCGAAACTTTTATGTCATATTGCATATATCTTCTCATTAAAATTTTTGCCAGGCTTTTTTTAAAAAGCCGCGTCCCCGTGTTAGAGCCGCTCCAAAAAGCCGGTGCCCTTCCACTTTCCGCTGGTGTAAAACCAGACAGACAGCGCGGCAGACACGCACCAGCCCACCGGCCAAGACATCCAGATGCCCACATAGCCGAACCAGTGGGGCAGGATGTACGCCAGCACCACCCGGATGATCAGGTCGGTAAAGGTGGTCGCCATGAAGCACTTCACCGCGCCGGTGCCGTGGAGCACACCGTCGCAGACCAGCTTCGCCGCCGCCACCGCATAGAACGGTGCCACAATCCGCAGATAGGTCACCCCCACGGCGATGACCTCTGTGCTCTCTGCCTTGACGAACAGCCGCATGGCGACATCGCCGAAAAAGACATATAGCACGAAAAACGGCAGCACCACGCACAGGGATAGCAGGATGCCGCCCCGGACACCCTTTGGCACCCGCTCCGGCTGATTTGCGCCGATATTCTGGGCGGTGAAGCTGGAGACGGAGTTGGACAGCGTGGTCAGCATGGTGACGGCAAAGGTGTTCAGCTTCACCGCCGCGCCATAGCCGCCGATGATGGCAGGCAGGTCATAGCCGTTGACCAAGCCCTGAATCAGCAGGTTGCCCACCGACACAAAGCTCTGCTGCAAAATGCCCGGAATCGCCAGCACGGAAATCTGACGCAGCAGGGACGGAGAAAATTTCTCATAGGGCTCGTCCGACAGCTGATGTAGCTTTTTCCGCAGGACGAGAAAGGCCGCCAGCGCCGCCGCCCCCTGACAGAGAAAGGTCGCAAGGGCACAGCCCGCCACGCCCATGTGAAAGCTGACCACAAACCAGACATCCAAAAACACGTTGGCGACAGAGGAGAGAATCAGGAAAATCAGGGGCGTGGTGGAGTCCCCCATGGCGGTAAAGGTGCCGGTGCAGATGTTGTAGATGAAAATAAACAGCAGTCCCGCCGTGTAAATCATCAGATAGGCGCGGGTGTCGCTGAAAATCTCTGCCGGGGTGCGCAGCAGGGTCAGTATGGGTCCCATCAGCAGCAGACCCAGCGCCGTCAGTACCAGCGCCACGCCGCCGGTGGCAAGCAGCGCCGTGCTGACCCCGGTTTTCATCTTTTGAAACTGTCGACTGCCGAACAGCTGGGAGATCACCACCGAACAGCCGATGTTGATGCCCAGCGCAAAGGCCATGTAAATCATGGTCATGGGATAGGAGATGGAAACCGCCGCCAAGGCGTTGTCGCTGATCAGCTGACCGGCCACAACATTGTCGGCGATGTTGTAAAATTGCTGGAATACCACGCTGACCACCATGGGTAGCGCAAACCAAGTCAGTACCTTGCCGGGACTCCCTACTGTCAGATCCTTTGCCATTCTCTTTCTTCTTCCACCTGTATTTTTTCACGCGCTTCGCCCATCCCCGCCGTTTCTCACCGCGGCGGGAATGGGCTGCTTCACTGCATTTTAGATTCAAGTTTTTGCCTAAAAGTTTTTGCTAGGCTTTTTTCAAAAAGCCGCGTAGCCTGCTCTCGTCGAGCCGCGTAGCCTGCCCTCGCCTGCCTACTTGCCCTCGTTTGCGATTCTTCTGCCCATGAGCACGCCCATGACAGATGCCATCATCAGACCCCGCGTCCAGCCGGAGGAATCGCCCAGACAGTGGAGCCCCACCAGATTGGTGTTGAAATCGGTGTCCATCTTCACCCGATTGCTGTAAAATTTCAGCTCCGGGGAATAGAGCAGGGTCTCATAGGAGGCAAAGCCCGGCACCACCTGATCCATGGCCTGAATGAAGCCGATGATGTTCAGCATGGAGCGATACGGCATGGCGGCGGTGATGTCCCCCGCCACGGCATCCGGCAGGGTGGGACGCAGGTTGGACTGCGCCAGCTCCTTGGGCCAGGTGCGCTTGCCATCCAAAATATCGCCGAAGCGCTGCACCAAAATATGTCCGTCGCCCAGCATATTGGTCAGCTCGCCGATTTTCTGGGCATAGGCAATGGGCTGATTGAAGGGCGTGCTGAAATTGTGGGAGCAGAGAATCGCCAGATTGGTGTTGTCGGTTTTCAAGTCCTTATAGGAGTGCCCGTTGACCACCGCCAGATTGTTGTCATAGTTCTCCTGACTGACAAAGCCGCCGGGATTCTGGCAGAAGGTGCGCACCTTGTTCTTAAACGGCTTGGGATAGCCCACCAGCTTGGACTCATAGAGCACCTTGTTGACGGTCTCCATCACCTCGTTGCGTACCTCTAATCGAACGCCGATGTCCACGGTGCCGGGGGCATGGGCGATGCTGTGCTCGGCACAGATTTTTTCCAGCCAGTCCGCGCCCCGCCGTCCCGTCGCCACGATGGTGTGGGTGGCATAGATCTCCATATCGGTTCTGCCGTCGGTGATGGCCACGCCACGGCAGACATCGCCGTCTAAAATGATGTTGGTACACTC
Source organism: Oscillospiraceae bacterium (assembly GCA_036656515.1). Classification (GTDB taxonomy): domain Bacteria; phylum Bacillota; class Clostridia; order Oscillospirales; family Oscillospiraceae; genus Oscillibacter. Next base: position 6,335 of record JAVVOA010000048.1, read on the forward strand.
ATAGCCGAACAGCATCTCCACCCCCTGCGCCAGCAGGTATTTTTCGATGGCGAGATACAGGCTCTGCGCCTTCTCCGTGCCCAGATGGCGGATGGGGCAGTCCACCAGCTTCAGTCCCGCCTGAATGGCGCGCTTGCGGATCGCCTTGACCTCCTCGCCGGCATTCAAGCCCTCCACATGGTCGTCCGCGCCAAATTCCAGATAGATTTTATCGGTGTAGTCGATGGTCTCCTGCGCCAAATCCGCGCCGATGAGGGTGGGCAAATCGCCGCCCACCTCATAGCTGAGGGAGAGCTTGCCGTCCGAAAACGCGCCTGCGCCGGAAAAGCCCGTGGTGATGTGGCAATAGGGCTTGCAATTCATGCATTGGTGGGTCTTGTCCTTGGGGCAGTGGCGTTTTTCCACGGACTGTCCCTTTTCCACCATGACAATCTTCTGGTGGCTGCCCATTTTGATCATTTCCAGTGCGGTGAAGATACCGGCGGGGCCGGCTCCGACAATGACAACATCTGCTTGCATCAATTTATCCTCCAATTCTAAGTCGCGGAAAGCTCCACCGCGTGGCGCACCAGCGAAAGGGCGGGCACAGGGCGGGGCAGTTGCATACGAAAACGCATCTGTGGGTTGCGGGGTTCGGTGAGGGGGTTGCCCTCCTCGTCCTCCATCATAGGGGCGACGAAGGAAAAGGGCTTGCAGTCGGGTCCCACCACGTCAATGGTGTCCCCCGCGGCAAATTTGTTGCGGAGAGAGAGGGTTGCCCTGCCGCTCTCGTCGCAGTCCTCGATCAGTGCGCAGACCTGACTGCTGCGGATATAGCGGGAATCCTCGTAATACTGCCCCGGCGCGCCATAGTAAAAGCCAGTGGCATAGTGTCGATGGCTGACGTGCTCCACCTCGCCCCGCCAGACGGGATCCAGCGGCTGTCCCGCCACGGCGGCGTCGATGGCATGGCGATACGCGCCGGTGATGACGGCGGCATAGTAGGCGGACTTGGCCCGTCCCTCGATTTTCAGGCTGTCCAGTCCCACGTCCAGCAGGTCGTCCATATGGTCGATCATGCACATGTCCCGGGAGTTCATAATATAGCTGCCCGTCTCATCCTCCACAATGGGAAAATACTGTCCGGGGCGTTTTTCCTCCACCAGCGCATATTGATAGCGGCAGGGCTGGGCACAGGCACCCCGATTGGAGTCCCGCCCGGTCATATAGTTGGACAGCAGACAGCGCCCGGAATAGCTGACGCACATGGAGCCGTGGACAAAGGCCTCCAGCTCCAATTCCCGGGGCGTTTTGGCGCGGATTTCCCGGATTTCCTCCAAGGACAGCTCCCGCGCCAGAATCACCCGCTTTGCGCCCAGCTCATACCACGCCCGGGCGGTCTCGTAATTGACCACGGACACCTGGGTGCTGATGTGCCGCTCGCAGGACGGGGCATACTTTCCCGCCAGCGCAAACGCCCCCAGATCCGCCACGATCACCGCGTCCACGCCGCTGGCGTTTAAGCAGTCCAGCCACCCGGGGAGCCGCGCCGCCTCGTCGTTTCTGGGCATGGTGTTCAGCGTCACATGGACGCGGACACCGTTTGCATGGGCGAAGGCCACCGCCTGCGGCAGGGTCTCCTCCGTAAAGTTGCGGGCGGCGGCGCGCATGCCGAAATCCGCACCCGCCAGATAGACCGCGTCCGCGCCATAGCGCACGGCCAGCCGCAGCTTTTCCATATCGCCCGCCGGCGCTAACAGCTCTGGTTTTCTCATGCGGTTGCCGCCTCTCCGCTGTTGAGGAAGTTCACATGCTCCCGATAGGTCTTGAAGAAATGATGGACACCGTCCTTGCCCAAGGCATAGAAATAGAAGTCCGTGGTCTCCGGCTTCAGCGCCGCGCGGATGGAGGCCAGTCCCGGATTGGCGATGGGCGTGGGGGGCAGTCCCTTGTGGGTATAGAGGTTATAGGGGCTGTCGATCTTCTTGTCCTCGTTGGTGATGACACCCGCATGGCTGGGGATGGCATAGAGCAGCGCGGCATCGATTTGCAGCAGTCCCGCCGTCTCGCCCCGGGTGCGCATCCGGTTGTAGATGACCGAGGAGATGCGGGACTGGTCGTTGCCGTCCGTCTCTTTTTCAATCAGCGAGGCAATGGTGATGATCTCCTGGGTGGTGTGCCCGGAATTTTGAATCAGGGTCTTGATCTCCTCGTCCAGCTTTTTGTTGAAGTTGGAAATCAGCCGTTTGAGCGCGGACTCCGGTGCCTCGCCCACATAGAACTCATAGGTGTCCGGAAAGAGATAGCCCTCCAACCGGGAGGCGCTGCCCAAATTCACATTGTCGATAAAGGGATAGTCGAATTTTTGGGTTTGGGCGGCCTGTGTCAACAGCTCCACAGTGCTGACCTTGTTCTCTGCCAGCAGGGCGATGGTCTGCGCCACGGTATAGCCCTCGGGTATGGTGACCTTCACCGTGGCGGAGTTGAGGTTGCCGGAGCCGTTTTCCATGGCGGCGATCAGCGCCCGATAGTCCATATCGGAGTTGAGGGTATAGCTGCCGCCGCCGATCTTCTCCTCGGCATTCGCCACTGCGCCAAAGAGCTTAAAGAACCATTTGTACTCAATCAGTCCCTCTGTCTTCAGCTTTTTTGCCACAGAGCTGAGATTGTCCTCGTTGGAGATCTCGATGGTGACCTCCAGCGGCGGCTTGTTAAAGGCGCAGAGATCGTTGGCCAGCAGCCAGCCCACCCCCGCCAAAATGGCGGAGGTCACCAGCACAAAGGCGACATAGAGCACGACGGACATGGGATTGCGTCTCCGTTTCCGGGGACGGCGTCTCTCCGGCTCCTCGCTGTGCCGCACCCGCTCTGCGTCCCAGCCGGTGGTGTCCTGCTTTTCATAGTTTGCCATATGCAATAGCGACCTTTCCCCAGAGCGTCGGTTTTTTCCTCCGCCCGCAAATAAATTTTTGTGGTCAAGTTCCCCCACGGCATCTGCCGCATAAGATGTATCAATGAACAACAAGTGAGGTGAAAAGAATGTGCTTTGAAAATTCCGGCAGCAATTCCTCCTGCATCTGGATTATCCTCATTATCGTCCTCTTGTGCTGTTGCGGCGGTGGTGTCCTGGGCGGCAACGGCGGCTGCGGCAGCAGCCATAGCGGCTGTGGTTGCGGCTGTGGCTGCTCTATGGGCGGCTGTGGCTGTGGCAACAATGGCTGTGGCTGTGGTTGTGGTTGCGGCAGTGGCAACTGCGGCTGTGCCCGCAATTGCAATTGTGGCTGTAACGACAACTGCTAAAGCCGGCAACGTGGGACGCTCTGCGTCCCATTTTGCACAGACCGGGTGGGACAGGCTCTCATCCCTGTCTGCCCTTTGCATGGTGGACATGCACCAAAAACAGGGGCAGCTTCGCCACCCGCCCGATGCGGCGTGGTTCCTTCAACAGTCGATAAAACCACTCCAGACCCAGCTTGCACCAAAAGGCCGGCGCACGCTGCACCGTCCCGGCGAACACATCCATGGAGCCGCCCAGTCCGCACAGCAGGTGCGCCCCTGTAGCCGCGCCGTTTTGCGCCATCCAAAGCTCCTGCTTGGGCGCGCCCAGACAGATGAACGCCACGTCCGCGCCGCTCTCCCGTATGGCGGCAAGCACCGGCGCGTCGTCCTTGAAATACCCGTCTCCGCTGCCCGCGATTTTCAGTCCCGGATACCGGGCGGCAAGCCGCTCTGCCGCCAGCGCAGCCACACCGGGCTTTGCGCCCAGCAGATAGAGGGACAGTCCCCTCTCTGCCATTTTTTCCATCAAATGGGCGGCAAACTCCACACCGGGTGTCTTTTCCTTGAGAGGCGTACCCAGCATTTTTGCGCCACGAATCACGCCAATGCCATCGGGCAGCACCAGATCGGCGGCATTCACCGCCGCCATCGCCGCCGGATTCTCCCGGCAAAGCTCCACGATCTCGGGGTTGGGCGTCACCACATAGTGGGCACCCGGCGCGGTTGCCAGCTCCACGCCCCGGGACACCGCCTCGTCCATGGTCAAATTGTCAAAGCCCACGCCCAATACATCAATCCGCATGGATTCACCTCGTCTATTTCAATCACAAGTCGTAAAATGCTATCACATTTTCGGTTGCCACCGGTCACGGCGGCGAGAAAACGGGCATCACGACATCCTATCCGCGTCGGGGATATAATACCACAAACCCCACCGCTTGTCGAGACTGCGATTCCCCCGCGGGTCGCCCCTCCTTTTTCAAGCGAGGAGGTGCGCTACTCCTCCTGCTTGCAGCCGGATGGCCTCCGCAAAAAGGACAGCTTGGTCTCGGAGCAGACGATGGCAAAAAAGATCAGCAAAAAGCCGCAGATCATCTTGCCGGTCAGGTGGTCGCCATAGAACATCACGCTGAACAGCACGCCGAATACCGACTCGGTGGACAGCAGCATGGATGCCGTGGCGGGACTTTCGCAATAGACCTGCCCCACGTTTTGGCACAGCAGTGCCACCGCCGTGGACAGCACAATCAGGTACAGCAGCGGGATTGCCGCCTCTGTCACCACCGCCAGAGAGGGCGCGGTCTCGAAGCCCAAGCCACCCAGCAATCCCAGCAATCCGGCGGAGAAAAACTGAAAGATGGTCATCAGGTAGACATCGTGCCCCTCGGCAAGGCTGTTGACCGCCACCATGTGGGCGGCATAGAAAAAGGCGCACAGCAGGGACAGCCAATCCCCCACGGTGATGGTCATGCTGCCGTTGATCGCCACCAGTCCCACGCCGGTGACGCAGAGAAATGCGGCAATCAGGTGATAGCGATCCGGTCGTTCCTTTGCCACCAGCCAGTGCAAAAACGGCACGATCACGCAGTAGATCGCCGTCAAAAACGAGTTTTTAGAGGGGGTGGTGGTCATCAGCCCAAAGGTCTGGATGTCAAAGGCGATGAAAAGCAGTGTGCCCAGCACACAGCCCCGCCAAACATCGCCCCAGGTCACCGTCTTCCATTTTTTGAAAAAGACCAGCGACAGCAGCAGCGCGCCCCCCAAGAAGCGCATGGCCAGCAGGTAGTGGATGGGGATGGTGTCGATGGCGTTTTTCATCACCACAAAGGCACCGCCCCAGATAATCGCAGCGGTGAGCATCATGGGTTTTGCACATTTTTTCAGGACAGCTTCGTTCATTGATTTACTCCTATCGGAAACCGTGTTATACTGTGGAAGCGTGGAAGAAAAAATGAGGCTTCGCGATTTCCCGGCGATAGGCTCACAAGATATCATTTTATCAAAGTGGACGCAAAATGGCAAGACTTCCGCAAAATTTATATTGCAGCGCGGGGGCGGGATACGCGCGAAGGACAAGATACGCGGCTTTTTGAAAAAAGCCTGGCAAAAACTTTTGTGATCTGTTTCGTCAGGGCTATACAAACGACAGGCAATCATCAGATTTGATTGGGAAACGGACAAAGGGACGGATACCATCCGCCCCTGCGCTTATTTCTGGACAAATTATCCAAACTCTCATCAAAGCTTTTTGCGCAGCTTTTTCTCGAAAAAGCGCGTACGCCCCGTTTCCCCCGTACCTCCCCAAGCCAGCCACACCGGCACGGGGATGCCTAAGAAGGGGTGGATTTCCCGTGGCGATTTTGGCCGGAGCAGGAGGTAAGCGATGTTTTTCTTTGATTTAGACGGCACCTTAGTGGATTCCAACGGCATCTGGCAGGAGGTGGATCGCACCTTTTTGGCGCGGCGGAATCTGCCCTACACCCGCGCCTATTACGAGGGTGTCGCCCACACGATTTTGCCGGTGGCGGCGGAATTTACCAAGGACTACTGCCAGCTCACCGAGTCCTGCGGGGACATCATCGCCGAGTGGATGGCCCTTGCCGCAAGCGCCTACGCCCAGTCTGTGCCCTTAAAGCCCGGGGTGCGCGCCTATTTGGAGCAGTGCAGGACAGAGGGGCGGCGGCTCGCCATCATCACCTCCAGCGTGCCGGAGCACTGTCGCACTGTGCTGGCACAGCACGGGCTGGAGCCGTTTTTTGAACAGATCTTTTTCGCCCACGATTTGGGGCTGGAAAAGCGGGAGCCCGCTATTTTTAGGCACGCCGCCACTGCCTGCGGCATCGCGGCGGAGGACTGCACCCTCTTCGACGACTCCCTCGCCGCCTGCCGGGGCGCACGCGCCGCCGGGATGCGGGTGGTCGGCATGTATGACCCGTTTTTCGACAGCTTTCAGGCGGAGCTGCGCAGCTTCTGCGACGTCTACCTCACCAGCTTCGAGGAGCTGCTGGTATAAGGGCGAGGCGCGAAGGCAAGTACGCGCGGGGCAAGATACGCGGCTTTTTGAAAAAAGCCTGGCAAAAACTTTTGTGATCAGATTTGGACAATTCTATCAGGCAAC
>JAVVOA010000049.1:0-12707 GCA_036656515.1 Oscillospiraceae bacterium
TCAAAGCTTTTTGCACATATTTTTCTCGAAAAAGCGCGTACTCCGTTTTTGCCCCGCTTTTTTCAAAAAGCGGGCGTACTCTCGCCCCCGTGGTTAAAATTCATAGTCCACCGATGCCCGATCGGTGCGGATTGCGCGGCACAGGGCGGAGACCTCCACATGGCAGGGGTCGTTTTTATAGATTTCCAGCGCCTCCATGCTTGCAAACTCCGCCACCAGCGACGCGTCGTAGTTTCCGCCGATGCTCACCGCCACCTCGCTGTGCAGCAGCTCCGGGACAGTCCCCTGTAAATTGCGCAAGCCGTCCAAAAAGCGCTGCACACGCTCCTCCTCTCCCGCCCGGAATTTCCAGAGTACAATGTGCCGTATCATCGCCGTCTCCCCCCTCTTGAAAGCAAAAGGGGACTGTCGCAACTTCTTGCAACAGCCCCCCTTGGTTTTGTGATTTTCTCTGCGCTTACTTTGCGTTGTATGCCTTGATGCCGGCAGCCAGCACGTCCATGGCGCGCTCCAAGTCAGCCTGCTTCAACACATAGGCGATACGGATCTCGTCCTTGCCGGTGTTGGGCGTGCCATAGAAGCCCTCGCCGGGTGCGAACATCACGGTGTCGCCATGATCCTCGAAATGCTCCAGCAGCCAAATCTGGAAGGTGTCCGCATTGTCCACCGGCAGCTTTGCCATGATGTAGAATGCGCCCTTGGGGCACTTGCAGACCACGCCGGGGATTTTCTCCAGCTTCGCCATGATGGCATCGCGGCGCTTCTTATACTCGTCACGCACCTTGGCAAAATAGTCGGGGCCGACGGAATACAGAGCCGCAGCACCCACCTGATCCAGAGTGGCGGAGCAAAGTCTGCCCTGGCAGCACTTCATCGCCTGTGCCATCAGTTCCTTGTTCCGGGAAATCAGCACGCCGATACGGGCGCCGCAGGCGGAGAACCGCTTGGACACAGAGTCGATGACGACCACGTTATCCGCCGCGTCGGGGAACTGCGCCATGCTGGCCAGTGCCTCGCCGCCATAGACGAATTCACGATACACCTCGTCGCCGATGACAAAGAGGTTATGTTCCTTGGCAACGTCTGCGATCATACGCATCTCTTCGGGTGTCAGCACCACGCCGGTGGGGTTGCCGGGGTTGGTGACCATGATGGCACGGGTGTGCTCGTTGATCTCAGCCTCGATCTTCTTGCGGTCGGCATAGTGATAGCCTTCCTCGGGAGTGGTGGGGATGGGATGGATGGAGCCGCCGGTCACCCGGACAAAGGTGTTGTAGTTGGGATAGAAGGGCTCGGGAATCAGAATCTCGTCGCCGTCGTCCAAAATGCATTGCAGAACGATCTGCAAGGCCTCGCTGCCGCCGGTGGTGACCAGAATATCGCTTTTCTCAAAGTGAATATCCAGCTTGTCATAGTAGTTCTGAATGGCGTCGATCAGGACGGGCATTCCGGGAGAGGGCGCGTATTCCAATACGGGCAGCTCAAAATTCTTGACTGCATCAAAGTATGCCTTTGGTGTCTCGATATCGGGCTGTCCGATATTCAGATGGTAGATCTTGCGACCCTTTGCCTCTGCCGCCACTGCGTAGGGATGGAATTTCCGCATGGGGGACAGACCGCATTTCTCGATTTTGCTTGAAAACTTCATGTTACAAACCTCCTAATATATTTCGGCAACCAGTTTGTACGCCCGCGTGTCGCCCCGAAGCTCCGAAGCGAAAGGCGGGAATCGCGTGTCACCGGATTCTGCCGGCGCGCGCGCAGGAAATCCGCCGCACAAGGCGGCAATTTGCTCTATAGATATTGTATCACATTGCCCCCTCTTGTCAACATCTTCTGGACAATCTATCCCGCAAGTTCCCGGGATTATTTTCCGTTTTCAACAAATTGTACAACTTTTCCCGGTGCTTTTTTGGTGACAATGGAAAGTCCCCGACACACAGCCGTGCATCGGGGACTTTTTATAGGGATTAGCTCTCGTCGCCCTCGTCGTTCTCGTCGATGGCATCCTCCGGTTCCTGTGGGAGGTCGATCTCCTGCTGGGGCAGCGCCACGCCGCCCAGCTGCTTTTCCTGCCACTGAGCCCGGGTGATCAGCAGCTGCCGGGGCTTAGAGCCCTCAAACGGCCCCACGATGCCCCGCTCCTCCATCTGATCCACCACCCGTGCCGCCCGGGAATAGCCCAGCTTCAATCGGCGCTGGAGCATGGAGACAGAGGCCTGTCCGGTCTCCAGCACCACCTCCACGGCGGCGGGGAGGAGCTCGTCCTCCTCGTTTTCGGGCACAGCGTCGCCATTGCCCCGGGAGCCGTTGCCCTTCTCCTTCTCCTGCAAGGTCTCCTCGATTTTCTGGATGACCTCGTCGGAGTAGTCCGCCTCGCCGCTCTGCTTGGCAAAGGCCACCACCCGCTCGATTTCCTCGGGTGAGATGAGACAGCCCTGCACCCGCAGGGGCTTGCCGGAGCCCAGAGGGAAGTACAGCATATCGCCGCGCCCCACCAGCTTCTCCGCGCCTTGGGTATCCAAAATAATCCGGGATTCCAGCGACGAGGCCACGGCAAAGGCGATCCGGGACGGGATGTTCGCCTTCATAATGCCGGTGATCACATCGGCAGAGGGACGCTGGGTGGCGATGACCAGATGCATCCCGGCGGCACGACCCATCTGTGCCACGCGGCAGATGGATTCCTCCACCTCTTTTGCCGCCACCAGCATCAAATCCGCCAGCTCGTCGATGACCACCACCACGGTGGGCAGTTTTTTCAGTTCCTCGCTCCGCGCCGCCAGCGCATTGAAGGAGGCCAAGTCCTTCACGCCGTTTTCGGAGAAGGCCTTATAGCGCTTCATCATCTCGAACACCGCCCACTGCAACGCGCCCGCCGCCTTTTTGGGGTCGGTGACCACGGGAATCAGCAGGTGGGGGATGCCGTTATAGGGTGCCAGCTCCACCATTTTCGGGTCCACCATGATAAACCGCACCTCGTCCGGGGTGGATTTATACAGCAGGGAGACGATCAGGGAGTTGGTGCAGACCGATTTGCCGGAGCCGGTGGTGCCGGCGATGAGCACATGGGGCAGCTTGGCGATGTTGCCGATGATGTTGTTGCCGCCGATGTCCTTGCCCACGGCGAAGGCGACGTTGGACTTGTGGCGGGTAAATTCCTTGGAGTCCAGCACGTCCCGAATCAGCACCGACGACACCTGCTTGTTGGGCACCTCGATGCCCACCACGGAGCTTTTGTCGGGAATGGGGGCGATGCGGACGCCGGAGGCACCCAGCGCCAGGGCGATATCGTCGGACAGGTTGGTCAGCTTGGACAGCTTGACCCCCTGATCCAGCACAAATTCATAGCGGGTCACCGACGGGCCGTGTACCACGTCGCCGGGCTTGGCATCCACGCCGAAGCTGGCCAGCGTCTCGGTCAGACGGCGGGAATTCTCCCGCAGTTCCGCCCCGGCCTCGGTAAAGTTGTCGCTGTGGCTCTCGTCCAGTAGAGAGATAGGCGGGGCTTGATAGGCGGTTTCGTCCGCCTGCTTGGTCTCGATCTCCTGCGCCACCGCCTCGGTGGCGGCGGCAATCTCGGCGGCGACGGCCTTGGGCTTCCGCTCCCCCGCAAATTCCGGCGGCACAAGGGGTGCGACAGGCGGGGTCACCGGCGGGGCAGCTGTCGGGACAGCGGGTGCGGCAATCGGCGCAATCGGCGGCACAATCGGCGCAGAATCTGATACGGCATCCGGTGCGACAGTCGGTGCGACCGGGGAAAAGGCCGCCTCTCTCCGCCGGAAAAAGCCGGTGCGGACAGGGGCTTCCGCCGGGGCGGGCGGGGTGGTCGCCGCAAGGGGCGTGCCGTCCAGCGGGATGTCGATCACAGGTTTGGTGCGGGCGACGGGACGGACGGGCTCGGGCAGGGGGATCTCCTCGTATTCCAGCCGATCCCGCTCCCGCATTTTCGTCACCACAGCGGCGATGGTCAGTCGCAGGGCAAGTCCCAGCGACAGCGCCAGCAGGACAGAAAACAGAATGATGGATGCCACCTTGGAAAACACGGCGATAAAGCCCACCGCCAGTGCGCCGGACACCGCGCCGCCGGACACCAGCGCCAGTCCCGAGACCCACAGGGTCTTTAAAATCCCCAGAGACGAGGCATAGGTCTCCTTGCAGAGAATCAGATGGAGCAGGGTGCCGGCAAACACCGGGGACAGCAGGGCGCAGGTCACTCGAAAGCAGACCGGTCGTCCCTGATGGCGCAGTAGAATCAGTCCCGCGATCACGAGAGCCGGGGCGGCCAGATAATAGCCGCCGCCAAACAGACCCTTCAGCAGCAGGGCGATCCAGTCGATGAAAATCGCCGGGATTTGAAAGTAGCTGACGGTGACGCACAGCGCCAACAGCAGGCAGACCAGTCCCCCGATCTCCCGGCGGATGGGGCGGGCGGTGGATTTTTTAGCCGGGGCGGCTTTGGACGCGGTACGCGCTCCGCCGGTCTTCGGCTTGGTTTTTGGTTTGGATTGTTTGGTACTGTTTGCCACAGGATAGCCCTCCTTGGTTGTGTGCCGCGCCTGCGGCTCTATTTGATTGCGGTGAGCACCAGTGTAAAGATGCCCGCCGCCCAGCAGTAATAGGCGAAATAGCCGAATTTCCCTTTTTCTGCCACCAGTCGCAGCAGTCGGATGCAAAAATAGCCCGACAGGGCGGCGGTGACCAGCCCCACGCCATAGACCGGCAGCAGCGACCAGTCGATGCCCGTCTGCGCCGCCTGGACAAGATGCAACAGATTGGCACCCAGCACCGCCGGAATGGACAGCAGAAAGGAAAACCGCACGGCAAACCGGCGGTCAAAGCCCAGCAGGCAGCCGCTGGCGATGGTCATGCCCGAGCGGGAGATGCCGGGCACGGTGGCGATGGCCTGTCCCACACCCACCAACAGCACATCCAGCAGAGAGACGCTCTTTTCCGTCGCTCTGCCACGCCGCACCCGGTCGGCGGCAAACAGCAGGACACCGGTCATCAGCAATGCGCCGCCGATGAAGGGCAGGTTGCCATACAGGCTCTCCACCTGCTCCTGCACCGGCAGGACGGCAAACAGCGGCAGGGTGCCCACCGCCAGCAACAGCAGCAGTCGCCGGGACGGAGGCACCGGGTCGGGCGTGCGATGCTGCGCCAAATCGCCGATGCCGCGAAAAAGCTCACCCGCCAGCTCTATCACGTCGCCCCAATAGGCGACCAGCACCGCCGCCAGCGTGCCCAGATGGAGCAGGACATCGAAAAACAAATCCTCCCCGCCCACGGACAGACCCAGCAGATTTTGGGCGATAGACAGGTGTCCCGAGCTGGAGATGGGCAGAAATTCCGCCACGCCCTGCACCAGTCCCAAGAGAAAAGCAGATAAAACGGTCACGCGTGATGCCCCCGGTTCTTTGAATTTGTGCACCCATGCAGACCGATACACATATGGACAATAGTATATCACCCCCGCGCAAAAATTTCCAGCCTTTTTTGCCGGGGGACGCGGGGGTGGGACGGGGAACGGAGTACGCCCGCTTTTTGAAAAAAGCGGGGCAAAAACTTTCATGAGCCAATTTATATCTATCGGCAAGGTGCATTCTTCGATTGGAAAGCCAGTAGGGGCGGATGGGATCCGCCCCTACGTCAATTTTGCAAAGTGCTGTCGTATCTCGCTATGCAATCAAGCAAAGGGGCGGATATCATCCGCCCCTTTGTCTATGTCCCAATCAATGGTACAGCCCTATCTAAACTCTCATAAAAGTTTTTGCCAGGCTTTTTTCAAAAAGCCGCGTACTAAACCCCCGCGTATCCTCCCGTTTAGCGCTCCTCCATGGGGCGATAGGTGTGGTGCTCCTCCACGCAGTTATAGCAAGGCCGAATCAGCTTGCCGCCCTCGGACAGCTCCTCCATCCGGTGTGCGCTCCAACCGGCGATCCGCGCCACGGCGAACAGGGGTGTGTATAGCTCGGTGGGCAGTCCCAGCATCTCATAGACAAAGCCGCTGTAGAAATCGATGTTGGTGGAGACGGCTTTTTTCCGTCCCCGATCGGTGAGCAGTTCTTTTCCGATGCGCTCCACCCGCCCGTACAGCTCCATCTCGTCCAGTCTGTCCTTGTTTTTCGACAGTTCCTGCACATAGCCCCGGAACACCTCGCACCGGGGATCGGACTTGGTGTACACCGCGTGTCCCAGCCCGTAAATCAAGCCACTGCGGTCGAAATTCTCCCCCGCCAGCATACTTTTCAGATAGGCGCGAATGGCATCCTCGTCCGTCCAGTCGGTCACATTGGATTTGATATTCGCCATCATCTCCATGACCTTGCTGTTGGCACCGCCGTGGCGCGGTCCCTTCAGGGACGCCATAGAGGCAGAGACGGCGGAATAGGTATCCGTGCCGCTGGAAGTGACCACATGGTTGGTGAAGGTGGAGTTGTTGCCGCCGCCGTTGTCGGCGTGGAGAATCAACGCCACGTCCAAGACCCGTGCCTCCAGCTCCGTATAGCCCCGATCCTCCCGCAGCATCATCAAAAAGTTCTCGGCGGTGGACAGCTCCGGGCGCGGCTGGTGGATGAACAGACTGTGCCCCTCGTAATAGCGGTACGCCTGATAGGCGTAAATCGCCAGCACCGGCATGTTGGAAATCAGCTGCAAGCTCTGCCGCAGGACGTTTTGCAGGCTGATGTCGTTGGGCTTATCATCATAGCAATACAGGGTCAGCACGCCCCGTTGCAGGGTATTCATCAAATCCCGCGAGGGTGCCTTCATAATCACATCCCGGAAAAAGTTGGAGGGCAGGGTGCGATAGCCCGCCAGCTGGGTCTGGAAGGCCTCTAGCTGCACCGTGGAGGGCAGCTCGCCAAACAGCAGCAGATAGGCGGACTCCTCAAAGCCCAGCCGTCCCCGCCCCTCGGAGCCCTTGACCAAATCCCGGACATCCACGCCCCGATAGTACAGCATACCATCCTGCGACACCAGCGAGGTATCCGCGCCCACGGAATAGGCGGAGATTTCCGCCACCCGCGTCAGTCCGGTCAAGACACCCCGACCGTCCTCGTTGCGCAGTCCCCGCTTGACATTGTATTTCTGATAGAGGGTGGGATCGATATAGTTATGCTGTGCCCACTGGGATTCCAAAGCCAAAATCTCCGGTGTGATGTCACAGTACGCATTGCTGTTCAGTTGATTCCGATTCATGTTTCTCTGCGCCCCTTCATTTCAATTCGCCGTTTATTTTGCAATAGTAACACGCGACGCTTGCATTTTCAAGTGGCAAATACCAAATTAACGAAAAATATACGCAAATTTTTGCACGACCATCTTTTCTTCTTGCATTTTCAAGGGGGAGCCGCCGTCATTTTTCGCCATTGCGCGGCGGAATCGTCTGTGATACACTAAATGTCAGATTTGGGACAGGGTCTCGCCGATGGGTTCGGTGATGACCAGATCGGCGGAGAGATCGGCACCCACGGCGGTTTTGTTCAGCACCACCAGCCGTCTGCCGTGGAAATAGCGCAGCAGTCCGGCGGCGGGATAGACCGCCAGCGAGGTGCCGCCCACCAGCATCAGATCCGCCGCCCCGATGTGCTCCACCGCCCGGTTCATCACGTCCTCGTCGAGGGACTCCTCATACAGCACCACGTCCGGCTTGATCCGTCCGCCACAGGGGCAGAAGGGCACGCCCTCGCTCTCCAAAATCGTCTCCATGGGATAGAATTTGCCACAGCGCTCGCAGTAGTTCCGCAGGACGCTGCCGTGGAGTTCCAGCACATTGCGGCTGCCCGCCGCCTGATGGAGCCCGTCGATATTCTGGGTGATCACCGCCTTCAGCTTGCCGCCGGACTCCAACTCTGCCAGCTTTTTGTGGGCGGCGTTGGGCAAGGCGTTGGGGCACAGCAGCTTATTCCGATAAAACCGGAAAAATTCCTCCGGGCGACGCACATAGAAGCTATGGCTTAAAATCGTCTCCGGCGGATAGGCATACTCTTGGTTATACAGGCCGTCCACACTGCGAAAGTCCGGGATGCCGCTCTCGGTAGAGACCCCCGCACCGCCGAAGAAGACGATGTTTTCCGCGCTGTTCACCATTTCCCTGAGTTTTTTGATCTGTTCCGTCATATCCTCGCCCCTTATTTATTTTGATTTGCAGGAGAAATTGCCATGAACATTCAAATTTTCGGCTCTGCCAAATCCTTTGACACCAAGAAGGCCCAGCGCTGGTTCAAGGAGCGCCGCATCAAGTTCCAGTCCATCGATCTGCCCGCCAAGGGACTGTCCCCCCGGGAATATCTGTCCATCAAGCAGCGGGTGGGCTATGACGCGCTGGTGGACACCGGGTGCCGCGCCTATGCCGACCTGTATCTGGCCTATCTCACCCCTCAGGCGGCAGAGGACAAGCTGCTGCTCCACCCGGAGCTGTTCCGCACCCCCATCGTCCGCAACGGCAAGGAGGTCACCGTGGGCTATTGCCCGGAGATCTGGGAGACGTGGGAATAGGACGATACGAGAGTACGCGGAGTTGGGTACGCGGCTTTTTAAAAAAAGCCTGGCAAAAATTTTAATGATCTCATAGAGGCTATTCTTTTCGGACATGCCCTAACTGAACTGACACAAAAGTTTCGCTAGGCCTTTTCAAAGGCCGCGTATCCTGTCCCCGTGGTTTCGCCAGGCCTTTTCAAAGGCCGCGTATCCTCGCCCGTGCGTATCCTGCCCCTATATGAAGGATTTTTCCACGGTGATCACCGCAAAATAGTTGCCGTTTAGGGCGCGGACGGCGTTCTCGATCTTGTCCCGCACCTCCTCGTCGGTCAGGCGGAACTGGAAGGGCACCACCGCGTCGAAAATCACGTTGGTGTGGGTGGGACCCGTCACCATGCGAAAATCGTGGATGCTGATCTCACTGTCGATGGCGTGGACGATGGTGGCTACCTTTTCCCGGGTCTCCTGGGTCACCCCGTCGTCGGTGACCACGGGGTCCATATGGATCACCGCCTCGCAGTGCATCTTCTCCCGCAGTTCCCGCTCGATGTTGTCGATCTCGTCGTGGAGCGCCAGAATATTGTCCCCAGCCGACACCTCGGCATGGAGGGAGATCATTCTGCGCCCGGGGCCATAGTCGTGTACCACCAGATCGTGGAGACCCCGGACGGTACTGTGCTCCATGACCAGCTCGTGAATCTCCTGTACAAATTCATGGGTGGGGGGCTGCCCCAGCAGGGGGCTGATGGTGTCCTTTGCCGCGCCCATGCCCGACCAGAGGATGAACAGCGCCACCAGCAGGCCGCACCAGCCGTCGATTTGCAGGCCGGTGAGCTGTCCCACGATGGAGGCGACCAGCACCGCCGTGGTGGCTACACTGTCGCTGAGACTGTCCATCGCCGTGGCGTGCATGGCGGGGGAGTTGATTTTTTTGCCCACCGACCGGTTATAGGCAAACATGTACAGCTTGACGCAGATGGAAATCACCAAAATCCCCGCCGACAGCAGGGAGAACTCCACCGCGCCGGGATGGAGAATCTTGTTCAGCGAGGACTTTGCCAGCTCCACGCCCATGAGCACGATCAGCATCGCCACAATCAGGCCAGAGAGATATTCGATCCGTCCGTGACCGAAGGGGTGATCCCGGTCGGGCTGCCGTCCCGCCATCCGAAAGCCCAGCAGGGTCACCACTGAGGAGCCGGCATCGGACAGGTTGTTAAAGGCATCCGCCGTGATGGCGATGGAGCCGGAGAGGGTGCCCGCAAAGAATTTGCCGGCGAACAGGCAGAGGTTAAAGCCGATGCCCACCGCGCCGCAGAGGATGCCATAGGCACGCCGAGCAGCGGCCTCGGTCATGTCCGCCCGGCTTTTGATGAAGAGTTTAGAAAGCCAAGTAATCATAGCAGTATTTCCTTTGATTGAATGATAGGGGCACTCATTGGATTTTCAGGGTCATGCGACAGCAGAGCTGATCCAGATTTTCCGCCGTGACAGCGGGGATCCGCAGGCGGGCACCGCAGGCACGGCAGACTAAGTCCACCGCCGTGTGCCGCACCTCCATGCCATAGCTGTGACTGCCGCAGGCGCAGGTGATGCCATCCGGGCGGGCGGCAATCTCTTTCAGCTCCGACAGCACCTCGTACATGACCACACTGTCGGCAAAGGCATCCGGCTCCTTGTCCTTGTCCAGCGCCGCGATGGCCTCCAACTCCCGGAGGGCAGGCTCCACCCGTTGCAGGGTGCCGATATAGCAGCAGATCTGGTGGGTGTCCGGACAGCCGAAGCCCACCCCGTCGCCGGTGAGCAATTGCCCCTGCTCACAGGTCGCCTGATGGGTTTCGCCGCAGATGCCGCAGGGCACCGACAGGTGGAATTTTGCGCCGTCGCTCTCCGCCCGGAGGGTGGAGCCGCCGCAGTCGCAGGCAATCGCCACGCCCGAGGCCTCCAGCGCGAACACCGAGCGCTCCGCCAGCACGGGCTTGCCGCATTTGGGACAGAGATAGCCGAAGCTTCTCATTTCTTCTTGTTGCATAGGAAACCTCCGATGGTTGTTTTTTGACCGCTGGGTCGCCCGGACTTGGGTTCGGCGCTGCCACTGCGGTCTTTTGCGATTCAGTATACACGCATCTTTGATAAAATTCCAGTATTTATGGAAAATTCACGCCGCTCTTGCACTATTTTCCGTGGCGGCGAAAGTCGCCCTCATATTTTTCCGCTCTCGGGACAGACTATCCGGCAGAGATTCCGAGAAAGGGAGGCGCATTGACTTTGCACAACAAACGCAGGGGCAGTCAGACCGTGGCACTGGCAACACCACCCTCGGTGGTGGCCTTTTCCAACATCGGCGGCAAGTTGGAGGCAAAGGGCCCCCTCTCCGCCCAGTTTGACAGCCTGTCTCAGGACTCCTTTTTCGGGGAGAAGACGTGGGAAAAGGGCGAGTCCGCCATGCAAAAACAGGTGCTGACCCGGGCTCTGGAAAAGGCGGGGATGGACGCGGCTCAACTGGACTATGTGCTGGCGGGGGATCTGCTCAACCAGTGCATCGGCACCTCCTTCGGTCTGCGGGACTTCGGCATCCCCTTCTATGGGCTGTACGGTGCCTGCTCCACCATGGGGGAGAGTCTGGCCTTGGGTGCCATGCTCATCGACGGCGGCTTTGCCTCGTTTGTTGCGGCGATGACCTCCTCCCACTTCTGCACCGCCGAGCGGCAGTATCGAATGCCCCTGCCCTATGGCAACCAGCGCACCCCCACCGCCCAGTGGACAGCCACCGCCGCCGGCTGCTGCATTCTGGGTGCCCAAGGGGACGGCCCCTATGTGACCCACGTCACCTGCGGCAAAATCGTGGATTTGGGCATCGCCGACGCAAACAACATGGGCGCGGCGATGGCACCCGCCGCCTATGACACCCTCGCCGCCTTCTTTCGGGACACCGGCACCCGCCCCGCCGATTTTGACCTGATTCTCACCGGGGATTTGGGTGCGCTGGGGCACGACATCGTGTTGGATTTCTTTCAAAAGGACGGCATGGCCTTGGGCGGGCGGTATCAGGACTGCGGGATGCTGCTGTACGATGCAGAGCAGCAGGATATGCACGCCGGTGCCTCGGGCTGTGGCTGCTGTGCCGCCGTGCTCAACGGCTATGTGTTGCAGGTGATGCGGGACGGCAGGTGGAAGCGGGTGCTGTTCGCCCCCACCGGTGCCCTCCTCTCCCCCATCTCCTCCGGCCAGGGGGAGAGCATCCCCGGCATCTGCCACGCGGTCTGCCTCAGCAGCATCCGATCATAGGAGGAAGTCATGGAGTATTTGAATGCGTTTCTCTGCGGCGGCGTGCTCTGCGCCGTGGGACAGCTTCTCATCGACAAAACCAAGCTCTCCCCCGCCCGCATCCTCACCGGCTATGTGGTGGCAGGTGTTTTCTTGGGCGGCATCGGCCTCTATGAGCCGCTGGTGCAATGGGGCGGCGCAGGTGCCACCGTGCCGCTCACCGGCTTCGGCTACAGTCTGGCCAAGGGTGTTAAGACCGCCGTGGCGGAGCAGGGCCTATTGGGGGCGCTCACCGGCGGACTGACCGCCACCGCAGGAGGCATCGCCGCCGCCGTGGTCTTCGGGCTTTTGATGGCGGTGCTGTTTCGTCCGGGGGACAAACGATAGTCTCTCCCAGAGAGGACAGCATCAAGAATTTGCCGGTAAATTTGTGCAGGTCTACAAAGATATGGAATTTGATCGCATTTTCTTTGTTAAATTTACTACTAATGTTGACAGGGGGGCAAACCCGTGGTATATTGAATTTACAAGAAAGGAGTGAGTCCCATGTACCACTTACATCTTGGAGATTCTCTTTCCTTGCAGGTGCGAAATCCCAGTTAATCTTCCCGCAAATCGAACAACACTCATTTTGATGAGAAGCACGAGATCTGTTCTGCGTGCACCCGATGTTTCCAGTATTTGTGAGAGCAGCCCCCGGATTCCGTACCCATCCCGTAGAAAGTGGAGGTAGGCAATTTGACTGAACACCACGGAGCGCGTTAGCCCCCCATTCGCATTGGACGAATGGGGGGTTGTGCTTTTGCCTGCCGCACAAAGTTAAAAAAAGAAAGCGCATTCCTCCTACTTGGGGAGGGATGCGCTTAAATTATCGGGTATCGACGTTATGCGTCCCGCAGGGGATGCCCTCCCGGGCGGGGCGGCTCCCGCCGGGGGAAAGCATCTTTTTCCACGCGGAA
>JAVVOA010000050.1:0-230 GCA_036656515.1 Oscillospiraceae bacterium
GACGATGGACGATAGACGTGGGGTTTGCGCCCACAGGGCGCGGGGACGGGGGTTGGATACGGGTGTCCTAACGATGGCGCTCATTCGAACTACAAATCAGCGGCAGCGGCGCAAGAGGCAGGGGGTATCCTTTGACCTCCGTGACTCCGCATTTTGCCGCACCCTCGCGTTTTCGGAATGCCACTAAATTCACCCCACGCCAGCATCCCCCGCCCGCGTGGAGAAATCCG
>JAVVOA010000050.1:239-12666 GCA_036656515.1 Oscillospiraceae bacterium
GATTTTCCCGCGGTACGTCTTTTTCTGCAAAGCGTCTTTTTCCACGGGGAAAAAGATGCTTTCCCCCGGCGGGAGCCGCCCCGCGCGGGAGCGCACCCCGCCGGGTACCGGCGCGACATATCCCCCCATGGGAGGCGCAAAAAGGACGACCAGTCACTGACCGGTCGTCCTTTTGTCGTTAAAATTCTGCGCTGCCCACGGTGCGGGGATGGGGAAGCACGTCCCGGATGTTGGAGACGCCGGTGAGATACATCACCATGCGCTCGAAGCCCAGACCGAAGCCTGCGTGGGGACAGCCGCCGTAGCGCCGCAAATCCAGATACCACCAGTAGTCCTCGGGGTTCATGTCCAGCGCACGCATCCGATTTTCCAGCACGTCCAAACGCTCCTCGCGCTGGCTGCCGCCGATGATTTCCCCGATGCCGGGCACCAAGCAGTCCGCCGCCGCAACGGTCTTGCCGTCGTCGTTCATGCGCATGTAAAACGCCTTGATCTCCGCCGGATAGTCGGTGACAAACACCGGCTTTTTGAAAATCTCCTCGGTGAGATAGCGCTCGTGCTCGGTCTGTAAATCACAGCCCCAAGAGACCTTGTAGTCGAATTTGTCGTTGTGCGGCTCGAGAAGCTTAACCGCCTCGGTATAGGTCAGCCGCCCAAAGTCGGCATTTGCCACATGGGTCAGCCGCTCCACCAAGCCCTTATCCACAAAGCTGCCCAAAAATGCCATCTCGTCCGGGCACTTTTCCATGACCCGCCGGATGGTGAACTTGATCATCGCCTCGGCAATGTCCATGTCGCCCGCCAAGTCTGTAAACGCCATCTCCGGCTCGATCATCCAGAACTCCGCCGCGTGCCGGGCGGTGTTGGAATTTTCTGCCCGGAAGGTGGGGCCGAAGGTGTACACGTCGCCAAAGGCCATGGCGAAGCTCTCCGCGTTCAGTTGACCGGAGACGGTCAGGTTGGCGGACTTGCCGAAAAAGTCCTGACTGTAGTCCACGGAGCCGTCCGCCTTCTTGGGGACATCCTCCATGGGCAGGGTGGTCACCCGGAACATCTCGCCGGCACCCTCGCAGTCCGACGCGGTGATGAGGGGTGTGTGGACGTATACAAAGCCCTGATTTTGGAAAAATTCATGGATGGCGAACGCCGCCACGGAGCGCACCCGAAACACAGCGGAATAGAGGTTCGTCCGGGGGCGGAGATGGGCGATGGTGCGCAGATATTCCGGGCTGTGGCGCTTTTTTTGCAGGGGATAGTCCGGGGTGGACGCACCTGCCACCTCGATGGACAGCGCCCGGAGCTCCAACGGCTGCTTGGCATCCGGTGTCAGCGCCACGGTGCCCCGCACCACCAGAGAAGCCCCCACGTTCTGCCCGGCAATCTCCTTGAAATTGGAAATCTCACCGTCGGCAAAGACCACCTGCAAATTCTTGAAGCAGGAGCCGTCGTTTAGCTCGATAAAGCCGAAGGTCTTCATGTCTCGGATGGTGCGCGCCCAGCCACCCACGGTCAGCTCCTGACCGGCGAGGCTCTCACTGTCGGCAAAAACAGTGGCAATTTTCGTATAACTCATCACAATCACCTGTTATCTCTATTATTTCGTTGCAGATTTTCATCAAATCCCGTACCCCATAGTATACCCCATTTCCTCTCGTTTGACAAGCCCTGTTCCGTGGGAGAAGGGGGACAATTGCCTGTCACATAAAAGTTTCGCCAGACCTTTTCAAAGGCCGCGTCCGTCGCGTCCCTCGCTCTCTCCATCCTCTGGCGGCGTGGGGGGCTGGCGGTGTTTCCAATGGAAACTGTGGGGCAGGCGCTTTTTCAGAAGACGCACCAGCAGCACCACAGCTGCCGCCAGCAGGAGGGTCAGCACCCAGTGGGCGGCAAAGAACAGCAGCATGCCCTCTGTCCCGGACACGAGGCCGTGGAAGCCCGACACGAACGCCGCACCCAGACGGGCGGCAAAGCCGGTGGCGGGCTGCTCTACGTTGGACAGCTGGGAGACCTCCTGTAGGGAGATGTCCACGGTGGAGAAGTCGATTAAGGCATCATAGTCCCGCAGACTGCCGGAGAGCTGCTCGATGGCAAGCTCGGTGTCGCTGATGGAGGTTTCCAGCGCCACGATGGACTCCATGGTGTCCGCCTTTTCCAGCAGGGCTTGGAGCCGTTCCAGCTTGGTTTTCTGGGTGGCAAGACGCAGGGCGGTGTCGTAATAGACCTGCCCCACATCCTCGGCAGAGGCGCTTTGGGACAGCAGGTGGCACAGCGTGCCTGCCTCCTGCAAAAAGCCGTCGAAGCTCTTTTGGGGGATGCGGACGGTGTAGTTGCCGGAGCGATAGGGGGAGCCATAGGTGCTGACGGAGGAGTGCTGGAAATAGCCCCCCAGGCGGGCGACCAAGGCGGTCAAATCGGCGGCGGTCTGGTCGAAGGCGGTGGTCTCCGCCTCCAACTGGGCGGTGTAAATCAGCTTGGCGTTTTTGGGGATGGCGCTGGTTCTGTCCGGCGTGGACGCGGCGGTGTCGCTGCCAAAGTTGCCCAGCTCCTCCCGCACCTCTCCGGCGGAGGGTGGGGCGGCGGCAGGGGAGGACGCACCATCGGCGGAGACTGCGCCACAGCCGGTCAAGAGGATTGCCAGCACCAGTGCCGGCAGAAAGAATGCTTTTTTCCGTTTCATACAGCTGACCTCCCGGAGGGAATCTCGATGGATTCCCTGTTTTTTCGCGGACGGCAACGGGGCAAGAGACAACAGCTGTCCGCTCTTACCCCTTTGACGCATGCGCCGGGAGGAAGTTCCCCTCTCTGGGGATTTTGGGCACTTTGTCCATTTTACGCCTTGCCTTTTGCCACAGTTTGCAGTAGGATAAAGGGACAGAAGGAATGAAATCGTTGGAGGGTTTTTGAATGACATATCAAGAAATTTTGGAAAACGCACGGGGCTGCATGGGCGCATTTTGCAAGGCCTGTCCCACCTGCAACGGCATGGCGTGCAAGAACACCGTACCGGGACCCGGGGCGAAGGGGCTTGGCACCGGCGCTATCCGCAACTATCAAAAGTGGCAGGAGCTGTGCGTGAATATGGACACCATCTGCGAGAATTTGCCGGTGGACACCTCGCTTCAGCTATTCGGGCAACACTTTACACTGCCTGTGTTTGCAGCGCCTGTGGGTGCCATGACCATGCACTACGGCGACAAGTACAACGACCTGCAATACAACGACATTTTGGTCTCTGCCTGCGCCAAGGCGGGGATTGCCGCCTTTACCGGGGACGGACTCAACGCCGCCGTCATGGAGGGCGCGGTCAAGGCCATCGCCGAAAGCCACGCGGGCATCCCCACGGTGAAGCCGTGGAGCATGGACTTGATCCGCCAGAAGCTGGATGCCTGCAAGGCAGCCGGCTGCTATGCCATCGCCATGGACATCGACGCGGCGGGGCTGCCCTTTTTGAAAAATATGACACCCCCTGCCGGCAGCAAAACCGTGGACGAGCTGCGGGACATCATCGCCTATGCCGGACGACCCTTTATCCTGAAGGGCATTATGACACCCAACGGCGCAAGAAAGGCCTTGGAGGCGGGCGCGTCTGCCATCGTGGTCTCCAACCACGGCGGACGGGTGCTGGATCAGTGCCCCGCCACGGCAGAGGTACTGCCCGCTATCGCAGACGCGGTGGGTGGTCAGATGAAGATTCTGGTGGATGGCGGCATCCGCTCCGGCATGGACGTGTTTAAGGCGCTGGCACTGGGCGCGGACGGTGTCTTGATCGCCCGGCCCTTCGTCACCATGGTCTATGGCGGCGGTGCCGAGGGCGTGCAGGTCTATGTGGACAAGCTATCCGCCGAGTTGCAGGACACCATGGCTATGTGCGGCGCACACCGGCTGTCTGACATCCACCGTGGCATGCTCTACGGCATGTAGCGCGGGGGGGCAGGACGCGCGGGGGCTGGGTACGCGGCTTTTTGAAAAAAGCCTGGCAAAAACTTTAATGTGAGTTTAGACAATTCATCAGAAAACGGACAAAGGGGCGGATCATATCCGCCCCTTTGTTTGATTTTTTCAGCTAGATACGACAGCTGTTTGAAAATTGACGTAGGGGCGGATACCATCCGCCCCTACTGACATGCTCGTCCTAAGATTTGCTATTCTGATTCCAGTGGAAAGCCCACATAATTTGATCATTAAAGTTTTCTTTGGTTCTTTCTTTTTCAAAAGAAAGAACGCGTACCCCCGTATCCTATTCCTCGTACCCCCGCCCCCTGCTATGGATTTCGGGTAAACACATGGATGTGGAAGGCGATCCGGGTCTCCAGTCGCTCCAGCGCTGCCAGACGGGCGGCACCGGCCTGTGGTGTTTTCCAGTAATAGGGTGTCATCTGAAAGAGATTGTGGATGTCCGCCCGGTTTTCCAGCACCAGACGATCCTCCACCGGAACTACACATTCGCAGGTAAAGCCGTCGTAGGGCACCTCTTTCTCCTCGTTGGGATAGGGCTGGTCATAGAGCACCTGCTTCAAGTCCCACAGATGGTCGGCGGCGGGTACGACGTAGAGCAGGGTGCCGCCGGGGCGGAGAATCCGAAAAAACTCCTCTGTCGCCTGAGGGGAGAAGCAGTTGACCAGCAAGTCCACCGAGCTGTCTGCCAGCGGGAGACTGTAGGAGGAGGCCACCGCCCATTCGATGGCGTGCTCCCGCTTGGCGGCGGTTTTCAGGATGAATTTGGAGATGTCCGTCCCCGCCATCTGGGGATGGCGTCCCGCGTCGCAGAGGGCGCGATAGATGGCGGCGGTGTACGAGCCCTCGCCGCAGCCGGTGTCCAAAATGGCAGGTGCCTCGCCGGTGTGCTGCACCGCCAGCTGTGCCAGCGCGTCCTGTAGGGGGCGATAGAAGCCCTTTGCCAGAAAGTCACGCCGGGCAGCCGCCATACCCGCATCGTCGCCGGGTGCGGCGGAGTGCTTTTGATTCACCGGCAGGAGATAGACATAGCCGGCGGCGGCGCGGTCGAAGCTGTGTCCTGTCGGGCAGGTGTAGGTTCGCTCCCCCCGGGTCAGGGCAGCGCCACAGTTTGGACAGCGAAAGAGACTCATGGTCGCGCCCCCCTTGTGATGTCGTTGATCCATTTGCGGCTCCGCAGGCGGAAAACGCCCAGCGGCATCTTAAAAATGCTCTCGCTCTGGATGGCGAGGCAAATCCAAAACACCGGCGCGTGTACCACCAGCGCCAGAAATGCGGTCAGGGGAATTGCCGCGCACCAGAGGGGGGTCAGGTCGATGACAGATGCCATTTTCGCGTCGCCGCCCGCCCGGAGCAAGCCCGTGATGTTGGAGATGTCGAAGGCGCGCATGGGCATGGTGCAGGCAAAGAGAATCGCCATCGTCACCGCAATCTCCGTCGCCAGAGGGGACAGCTGGAACAGGGGATAGAGCACCGGGAGGAAGAAGGTGGGCAGCAGTGCGCCCAGTGCCAGACCCACAACAATGCCCACGGCTGTCGCCACGGTCAGCAGGCAGATGCCAAGGCTGTATACCTCGTCCGGCTTTGCCCCCTCGCCGATGCGCTTGCCCACCAAGACGGCGGTGGCACCCGCCAGACCGAAGCAGGTGACGGTGGAAAATTTGTCGATGTTGCCCATGATGGCATAGGCAGCCAGCATCTCGGTGCTAAACGCCATGTGTCCCATGATCATGGTGATACAGGTGGTGCCCAGACCCCACAGGGTCTCGTTGCACATCACCGGGGAGGAATAGCGGAGAAAGCTTTTGAAAATTTCCATGCCCGGTCGAAACAGGTTGGAAAACCGCAGGGGAATCCGCTTGTTTTTCAGACCGTAGAGCACCACGATGGCAAATTCCAGAACCCGGGAGGACAGGGTGGCGACGGCGGCACCGGTGATGCCCAGCGCGGGGGCACCCAACTTGCCAAAGATGAACATATAGTTGAGCAGGGTGTTTGCCAGCATGGACACGGTGAATACCTGCATCCCGAAGGCGGGATTCTCGGTGCTGCGCTGCATGGCCACATAGACACTGCTGATGCTGTTGAAGATGTAGGACACGCCCACGATCCGCAGATAGGGCGCACCCATCTGCACCAGCGTCTCGTTGGGTGTCAGCAGTCGCATGATGGCAAAGGGTTCGACCAGCAGCACGATCGCCACCAGCGACGAGACCAGCACCCCGGCATACATGGCAACGCCCATGACCCGGTTGATGGCATCTGTGTCGCCCCGCCCCCAATACTGGCTGACTAAGACGCACAGACCGCTCATCAGGCCGAAGATGATGACCTGCACCAGAAAAATCGGGGCGTTGGCAGCGGTGACTGCCGCCATCTCTGCGTTGCCCAGCAGTCCCACCATAAAGGTGTCCACAAAGCCCAGAGAGGTGGTGATGAGATTTTGCAGCACCAGCGGCAGCGCCAGCGCCATCAGACGGCGATAAAAGCCGGGTTCCCGGCGTAGTTGCTTGAACATAAGTTGCACAATGCCTTCCTTAAAAAACTCACGGGGGGGATACGCGGCCTTTGAAAAGGCCTGGCGAAACTTTTATGATCAGATTCTGTTGGGCGGAGGTATCCAATCTAAACAGATCATGAAAGTTTTTGGCAGGCTTTTTTCAAAAAGCCGCGTAGCCTGTCCCCCGTCCCCGTATCCTAGAGCAGGGGGTAGCGATTGTCGTGGTGTGCCCGGAGGGCGTCCACGGCGGCGTCGATGTCCTCCCGGGTGGTCTCGGGTGCGAAGCTGAAGCGGAGCACCCCGGCGCTCACCGCCTTGGGCAGCTTCAGCGCGGTGACCACATGGGAGAGCTTTCCCTGATGGCAGGCGGAGCCGGCGGAGAGGCAGATGCCCTGTGCGCCCAAATCCTCCACCACGTTGGAGCTGGGATAGCCCACCAGCGAGACGCAGAGGATGTGGGGTGCCGTCCCGTCGCCGACGAGCTGTACATCCGGGATTTGCAGGAGCTGCCGGGTGGCATAGTCCTTCATCTCCGCCACATGGGCGAGTTTGTCCGCCAGATGGTCACTGCGGAGCGCAACCGCCTTGGCGAAGCCCGCCAGCTGTGCCGTTGCCTCGGTGCCGGAGCGATAGCCGTGCTCCTGTCCGCCGCCGGGTAGGAGGGGGCGGGGATTCTTCACCCGGTCGCTGATATACAGGGCACCCACGCCCTTGGGTCCGCCGATTTTGTGGGCGGAGAGTGAGATGAAATCCGCGCCCAGCTCCCGGGCAGACAGGGGGATTTTTAAAAAGCCCTGCACCCCGTCGGTGTGCAGCAGGGCGCGATGGCGGGAGCGCAGCAGCAGCTCGGCCACCTCGTGAACGGGAAAGACGTTGCCGGTCTCGTTGTTCACCAGCATCAGGGAAATCAGCGCCGTGTCAGGCCGAAGGGCATCCTCGATCTGCTGGAGGGTGATGTTGCCATTGCCGTCCGGCTGGAGAAAGGTCACGTCATAGCCCTGCTGCTGCAACAGAAGGCAGGGCTCTAGGACTGCGTTGTGCTCCACGGCGGTGGTGATGATGTGCTTTCCCATGTGTCGGTTTTGCCACAGGGCGGCATGGATGGCCCAGTTGTCCGACTCGGTGCCACAGGAGGTAAAATACAGATTTTCCGGCGGACAGCCCAGACTCTCTGCCACGGTGCGGCGGCAGTCTGCCACCAGCTCCCGCGCCCGTTTGCCCAGGGGATATTGGGAGCTGGGATTGCCAAACTCCTCTGTCAGCACACGGTACATCTCGTCCGCTACGGCGCGGGGAATGGGCGTGGTCGCCGCATAATCCAAATAGTGCAAGAAAAGACCCCTCTTTCCTCCAAAGGGACTTGCCCCGGAGACAAAATCAACGTATAATGAAACCAATCAAAACAGGTGTCATTCGCAAAATACGATATCTTTTCCATTATAGAGAAAAATGCTTAAAATAGCAAGGAGAACCTCCTATGAAAGTGGCAATCTATACCTTGGGCTGCAAGGTCAATCAATACGAGACCCAGGCGATGGAGCAGGAGTTGCTCCGCCGGGGGCATGAACTGGCCTCTTTTGACCAGCCGGCGGATGCCTATGTCATCAACAGCTGCTCGGTGACGGCGGTCAGCGACAAGAAATCCCGGCAGATGGTGTCCCGGGCCAAGCGGAGCCATCCCGGGGCGGTGGTGGCACTGTGCGGCTGCTATCCCCAGACCCATTTGGAGGACGTGGAGAGCCTTGGCATCGACCTGATCGCCGGGACGGGCGATCGGCAGGGGTTTTTGACGCTGCTGGAACAGACCGTGGCCACCCGGATACCGGCGGTGTCGGTGGACAATTCCTTTGCCCGCCGGGACTTCGAGCTGCTGCCTGCCGGCGGCTTGGGGGCACGCACCCGCGCCATGCTAAAGGTGGAGGACGGCTGTGTCAGCTTCTGCTCCTATTGCATCATCCCCTATGCCCGGGGACGGGTGCGCTCCCTGCTTCTGCCCGATGCCCGGGCGGAGGTGCGCCGTCTGGCGGGGGAGGGCTATCGGGAAATTGTGCTGACCGGCATCGAGATCTCCTCCTGGGGCGATGATTTGCCGGGGGACGAGACCCTCATCGACCTGCTGGAGCTGGTCTGTGGGGCTGCGCCGGACTGCCGCATTCGGATGGGCAGTCTGGAACCCCGTACCATCACAGAGGACTTTTGTCGCCGGGCGGCACAGCTGCCCAATCTCTGCCCCCAGTTCCACCTGTCTCTCCAAAGCGGCTGTGATGCCACCCTCCGCCGGATGAATCGGAAATACGACACGGCGCGCTATCTCCAATCGGCGGACTTGCTGCGGCGGTATTTTGACCGTCCCGCCCTGACCACCGATCTCATTGTGGGCTTTCCCCAAGAGACGGAGGAGGAGTTTGAGACCACGCTGGAATTTGTCCGGCAATGCGGCTTTGCGGAGATGCATATTTTTCCCTATTCCATCCGGCCGGGCACCCCGGCGGCAACCCTGCCTCAGGTGGAGCATGAAATCAAGGAAGCCCGTGGGGCGCAGGCGATTGCGCTGGCAGAGAGACTCCACGCCGCCTATTTGGAGGGCTGTGTGGGCAAAATCTATCCCGTTTTGTTCGAGCAAAAAAAGAACGATGCTTTCGTGGGACACGCGCCCAACTATATGGAGGTGGCAGCGACGGGAGACGACCTCCACAACCGGGTGCTGCCTGTCAAAATTGTCCGCACAGACGGGACAGTGCTGTGGGGAGAAATCGAGGAGAGCCGATGAAGCACTATTTTTTCGCCTATATTTCCCGGATTCGATACATCGCCCGCTGGGCGCTGATGCGCAACACCTTTCCCGAAAACGTGCAGGAGCACAGCCATGAGGTGGCGGTGCTGGCTCACGCCCTCGCCACCATCCGCAAGGAGATTTTCCATCAGCCCGCCGACCCCAACGCCTGCGCCGTGGCGGCGCTGTACCACGATGCGTCGGAGATTTTGACCGGCGATCTGCCCACCCCGGTGAAGTATAACAACCCCGTCATCCGGGACGCGTATCGCTCGCTGGAACGGGTGGCGCAGGACAAGCTGCTGGCAGGGCTCCCCCAGGAGCTGCGGGCTGTCTATGCCCCCATTCTCCACGAGGAGGATCCGGAGATTGCCCGGATCGTCAAGGCGGCGGACAAGCTGTCGGCCTATCTCAAGTGCCAGAACGAGCTCCATGCCGGCAATCAGGAGTTTGAGCAGGCGGCGCTGGAGATCATGGCGGCGCTGCAAAGCTATGAGATGCCGGAGATCACTTGGTTTTTTGACCGGTTCGGCGATACCTTTGGCGTGACGCTGGACGAATTGCGCTAGGACAGATGGAAAACGGAAAAGTCTGTAAACGGGACTGTTTACAGACTTTTTTTGTCCGCGCTGCTGCAACGGGCGCAGCCCACAGGCAGGCATCGGCAACAGAAGAAATTTTTTCAAGGGCTTTTGCCATGGAATTGTGGAAAGAATAGGGAGGAAATCGAGGAAATCAAGGGAATCGGGAAGAAAAAGGAGGGAAATAGAAAGTTTTCCTTGCAATGAAAATCGTTAAGGCGTATAATATTACGCTGGTATGAAAATTAAAGACAAGATTTGAATTTTATTTTAGCCATCGAGAAAGGGGCTTTTATTTTGCAGAACAAGAACTTAAGAAACGTCGCCATCATCGCCCACGTTGACCACGGCAAGACCACATTGGTGGACGAGATGCTCAAGCAGGGCGGCGCGTACCGTGACAATCAGGAGGTCATGGATCGGGTCATGGACTCCGGCGATTTGGAGCGGGAGCGGGGCATCACCATTTTGGCGAAAAACACCGCCATCCGCTACGGCGACGTGAAAATCAACATCGTGGATACGCCGGGCCATGCCGATTTCGGCGGCGAGGTCGAGCGTATCCTGAAAATGGTCAACGGCGTTATTTTGCTGGTGGACGCGGCAGAGGGCCCCATGCCCCAGACCCGCTTTGTGCTGTCCAAGGCACTGGAGCTGGGACACCGGGTCATCGTGGTGGTCAACAAAATCGACCGCCCCGACCAGCGCATCCATGCGGTGGTGGACGAGGTGTTGGAGCTGCTGATGGAGCTGGACGCCACCCCGGAGCAATTGGATTCCCCCATGCTGTTCTGCTCGGCGCGTCAGGGCATCTGCTCCTATACGCCAGAGGATCTGGGCACCGACTTAAAGCCCCTGTATGAGACCATTTTGGAATATATCCCCGCACCCGAGGCAGAGGTGGACGCTCCCCTGCAAATGCTGGTGTCCGCCATCGACTATAACGAGTTTGTGGGTCGCATCGCCATCGGACGCATTGAGCGGGGCACCCTGACCCAGAATCAGGAGATTGCCGTCTGCAACTTCCACACCCCCGGGGCCACACCCAAGCGTGCCAAGGCGGTGTCCATCTATGAATTTGAGGGATTGGCGCGGAAGCCGGTCACCAAGTCCACGGCGGGCAACATCATCGCCATGTCCGGCATCGGCGACATCACCATCGGCGACACCATCTGCACCTCTGCCTGTGCCGAGGCATTGCCCTTTGTGAAAATCTCTGCCCCCACCATGGAGATGACCTTCTCCGTCAACGACTCCCCCTTCGCCGGCAGAGATGGCAAGTTCGTCACCTCTCGCAACCTGCGGGATCGTCTGATGAAGGAGACCTTGAAGGACGTGTCCCTGCGGGTATCGGATATCGAGGGCGCCACCGACTCCTTCAACGTGTCCGGCCGGGGCGAGATGCATCTGTCCATTTTGATCGAAACCATGCGGCGCGAGGGCTATGAGTTCCAAGTCTCTCCCCCCCGTGTGCTGTATCAGGAGATCGACGGCAAAAAGTGCGAGCCCATGGAGCGTCTTGTGGTGGACGTGCCCGGCGGCTCGGTGGGTGCCATCATCGAAAAGCTGGGCTCCCGCAAGGGCGACCTGTTGGAGATGACCCCTGTGGGCGATCGGATGAAGGTGGAATTTTTGATTCCTGCCCGGGGTCTGTTCGGCTATCGCAACGAATTTATGACCGACACCAAGGGCGAGGGCATCATGGCCTCTGTCTTTGATTCCTATGCCCCCTATCGGGGCGAGATCTCCCGCCGGGGCACCGGCTCTCTGGTCTCCTTCGAGACCGGCGAGTCCATCACCTATGGCCTGTACAGCGCACAGGAGCGGGGCTCCCTGTTCATCGGTGCAGGCGTGGCTGTCTATGCCGGCATGGTGGTGGGACAGTCCCCCAAGGTGGAGGATATCACCGTCAACGTCTGCCGCAAAAAGCAGCTGACCAACACCCGCTCCTCCGGCTCGGATGACGCACTGCGGCTGATTCCCCCCAAGCAGATGAGCTTGGAGCAGTCCATGGAGTTCTTGGCGGACGACGAGCTGTTGGAGGTCACCCCCGGCAGTCTGCGGATTCGCAAGCGCATCCTCGACCACGAGAAGCGCATGAAGGCCGCCCACGCCAAAAAGGCCTAATTACCCTAAAATCGAAAGCACCGCGGAAGGCTCACGTCTTCTGCGGTGCTTTTTTTTCAGGCCTGCGCCCAGAGCAATTGATTATTTTCAAACTGTGCCGTCAGCCTGCCGCTGTCCGACAGCCACGACAGATACGACCGAATGGTGCTGCCCACCAGCACATATTGCTGGAAGTCCATGGTCAGGCCATAGTGGGTGAACGCCTGCTGTAGCAGTGCCTCGGCAGTCTGGGGCTGGGCGCAGGCTGCCGTCAAAAAGTCGGCGATTTCCAGCACCTTGTCCCGATTGAGCCGCGCCAGCGGGGCGATGTCGTCCGTTGCATCGGCGTGGGCGGGGACAAAACACTTCGCCGTCATGTGCTCCACCAAATCCAAGGTTTGCAGATAGGCAGCCACGTCATAGATGAAGGAAAACTGATATTTTTCCAGCGTGGCGGCACTGCTGAGACAGTCGGCGAGGAAGACCGTGCCGTCCGGTGCCCGGAGACCCACCATG
>JAVVOA010000051.1:0-12593 GCA_036656515.1 Oscillospiraceae bacterium
GTCGGATGCACGCCAAGGGCTGGGGCGCCCACGGACACTTTACTGTCACCGGCGACATCTCTCGTTTTACCCGCGCCAAGGTTTTGCAGCCCAAGGCAGATACCGAGGTCTTTGTCCGTTTCTCCACCGTGGCAGGCGAGCGGGGCGCGGCAGATGCCGAGCGGGATATCCGGGGATTTGCCTGCAAGTTTTATACCGAGGAGGGCAACTGGGATCTGGTGGGCAACAACACCCCCACCTTCTTCATCCGGGATGTCCACAACTTCTCCGATTTAAACCGCGCCGTCAAGCGGGATCCCCGCACCGGGATGCGCTCCGCCCAGAACAACTGGGATTTTTGGACGCTGCTGCCCGAGACCTTCCATCAGACCACCGTGGTCATGTCCGACCGGGGCATCCCCGCCTCCTTCCGCCACATGCACGTCTTTGGCGAGCACACCTTCAGCTTTTACAATGCCAAAAATGAGCGGGTCTGGTGCAAATTCCATCTCAAAACCCAGCAGGGCATCAAAAATCTCACCGACCAAGAGGCAGAGAAGCTCTGCGGCATGGATCGAGAGAGCCACGGCAGAGATCTGTATGAGTCCATCGAGCGGGGCGACTTCCCCAAGTGGACCATGTATGTGCAGATCATGACCGAGGAGCAGGCGAAGAATCACTACGAAAACCCCTTCGACATCACCAAGATTTGGAAGCACGCAGAGTATCCCCTGATCGAGGTGGGCGTGCTGGAATTGAACCGCAATCCCGACAACTATTTTGCCGAGGTGGAGCAGGCGGCCTTTACCCCCGCCCATGTGGTGCCCGGCATCGGCTTCTCCCCCGATCGGTTTTTGCAGGGTCGTCTCTTTGCCTATGGCGACGCACAGCGCTATCGGCTGGGCGTGAACCACAACGAGATCCCCGTCAACCGCGCCAAGTGCGAGGTCAACGAGTATCACCGGGACGGTGCCATGCGGGTGGATGGCAACTATGGCGGCGCGCCGGCCTATTCCCCCAACAGCTATGGCGCATGGACGGCACAGCCCGAGGTCATGGAGCCCCCTCTGGATTTGGACGGTGCCATGTATCGCTATGACCCCAAGGACGATCCCACCGACGATTGCTTCCGCGCCGGCGGCGATCTGTGGCGGGTGCTGACCGAGGACAAGCGGGAACTGCTCATCGGCAACACCGCCCGGAACATCGCCTCTGTCACCGACAATGTGAAGTACCGCCACGCGGTACACTGCTATCTGGCAGACCCGGAATATGGCACCCGGATGACCGCCGCCATGGGTCTTAGTTTGGACAAGGTCAAAGAACTGTCCAAGCTCGACCACAAGGGACTGGTCACCGCCACCCTCTAAAGCAACAGCAGACAAAAAGCCCGCCGCATGTCCGTATGCGGTGGGCTTTTTTGCGTTCTTTTTTACAAGATGCCCTGTTTTCCCCGCCTTATCCTGACTCTCCTCCCAAATCTGCCACAAACTGTAAAATACCGCTTGTTTTGCATGGAAAACTATATTATAATAGTGACAGATTATGGACGAATATTGGAGAAAGGCGGCGAAGTGTATCATGCAACCAAAGAAAACCAGTCTTTTTGCCGGACGCCGTCCTTTTTTGATGATTCTTGTCACCACTTTCTTGCTCTGTACCATGGTCATCTACGCCTGTTTTCAATACTATTCCAAACTGCAAGAGACCGTGCGGGCAGAGAGCGGCGGCTATCTACAGGAGATTTCCAAACAGATCAGCGTCAATGCCGGCAAGACCATCGCGGATAACTTCTCCATTCTGGGCACGGTGGCTATGGTGCTGGAAAATTCCCATGCAGACAGTTTGGAGCAATTGAATGAAATTTTGTTGCAGCAGCGGGAGCACTGGAACTTTAAGCGGATCCTGCTGGTGGATGCAGACGGCATCGCCTATGCCTCTGACGGGCACTCCACCCTGCTGGACAACGACGCCTATTTACAGACGGCGGTGGTGGATCGCAAGCGCTCCCTGTCCACCTCTCAGATGATGGACGGCACAGAGTGTGTGGTCTTTGCCCTGCCGCTGGACAATCTGTCTGTGGACGGCACCCAATTGGCTGCCTTGGTCGCCACCTATGACCTGTCCACCTTTGACCGGATCCTGTCCATGACCGCCTTTGACGGGCAGGGCTATGGACACATCATCCGGCGGGACGGGCGGGTGGTCATCCGTTCCAGCTCCCCCTATGCGGCACCCACGGGCTATAACATCCTTGCCACGCTGGCAGGTGCCCCCTTTGCCGGGGACGTGACACCCACCACCCTGCGCACCGACATCTCCGCCGGAAAAGCCGGACAGGCCGAGCTGACGCTGGACGGCGTGCCCCTCTATATGTCCTATACCCCGTTGGAGACCGAGGAGTGGTATCTCCTCACCTTTGTCCCGGTAGAGGTCGCCAACGCCAAGTCCATCCTCCTGCTCCGACTGACCGTTTTGCTCTGCGTGGGGATTTCCATGGTCTTTGGCGCACTGCAAATTCTTCTGCTGCTGACCACCTATCGCCACAAGCGGAGATTGGAGCAGCTGGCCTATGTGGATCCCATCACCGGCGGCAACACCATCCAGCGCTTTTATGTAGAGGCGGAGGCGTTGCTCTCTGCCTCTGGTCCGCCCCCCTATGCGCTGGCCTATACCAACATCAGCAAATTCAAGGTACTCAACGAGCAATTGGGTCGCGCCGCCTGCGACACGATTTTGGCTACCACCGAAAAAAGCATCCGTCAGGATTTGGATGACTGGGAGTGCGTGGGACGGCTGTTTGCCGACAATTTTTGTGTGCTGCTGCAATACCGGGACGAGGCGGCGCTGGCTCGTCGGCTGGCGGTGTGGAATGCCAACTATGCCCGGCTCCTGCGGGAGACCGGCAGCACCGGCCTCCCCCTCTCCGTGGATGTGGGTGTCTATGTATTGGAGGACTATACCCTGCCGGTGCAGGACATGATCGACCGGGCCAAGCTCGCCCTGCGGGAGATGCCCCACAAGGTGGATGCCCGCATCCACTATGCCATGTATGACCAGCAGGTGCGGCACCGGCTCCTGCGGGAAAAGCAGTTGGAGGACATGATGGTGGGCGCTTTGGCCGCCCACGAATTTGAAGTCTATCTCCAGCCCAAATACCGCACCGGCGATGAGCGCATCGGGGGAGCCGAGGCGCTGGTGCGCTGGAACAGCTCTGTCGAGGGTATGATTTATCCCGATGAATTTATACCGCTGTTTGAAAAGAACGGCTTTATCGTCCGCTTGGATCTCTGGGTGTTCGAGCAGGTCTGTCTGGCTCTCCGCAGCTGGCTGGATGCCGGGCGCGTGCCCATGCGCATCTCCGTCAACTGCTCCCGCGTCCACCTAAAAACCCCGGGCTTTTTGATGGAATACAGCGCCATCGCCGCCCAGCACAATATCCCGCCGTCCCTGCTGGAAATCGAGCTGACAGAGAATGTGGTGTTCGAGGATGTGGACACCCTGACAAAAATCATCGGGGAGATCCACCAGCTGGGCTTCAGCTGCTCCATGGACGATTTTGGCAGCGGCTACTCCTCCCTCAACCTCATCCGGGACATCCCCGTGGATGTGCTCAAGCTGGACAAGGTCTTTTTCCGCAGTGGCACCGGCGATCTGGAACGCACAGAGTCCGTGGTCGCCAGCATCCTCACCATGGCGCGGGCGCTCTCCATGGAGACCGTCGCCGAGGGGGTGGAGGAGCGGACACAGGTGGATATGCTCCAACGCCTGGGCTGTGACTATATTCAGGGCTATTACTTTGCCAGACCCATGCCCATCCCGGACTTTGAGGCGCTGGCCTTTGGACAGGCCTAGCTCTCCCCGCGCCCCATCCGAAAACCACGTCACCTTGCAACCTGAGGAGGTGCTTTGATGCCCCGTAAAATTGGCTTGCTGGCGGTGATGCTCTCCCTGCTTCTCTCCGCCTGCGCCGCCCCCGCCGCCCCGTCACCGGACGACATTCTCAGTCAAAAGGTACCCGAACCCGGTCGCAGTCCTGTGACCGTGCTGGTGAAAAACGCCTTTACCATCCACAGCTTTGAAAAGGCGGCAGAGCAGGCCTTTCCCCAGCTGGACATCATTCAGGTGGGCAACCACACCGCCGACATGGGGATTGCGGAATACGAGGCGCGGCTGGAGCACGACGATCTGCCCGACATGGTGATGACTTGGCCTCTCCATGTGGGGGACGACCAGTGGGAAGATCAGCTGTTAGAGCTCTCCGGTCTGCCCTGCACCGCCCTCTATAACGCCGCCCAGCTGGACAAAACCGCTCAGGATGGAAAGCTCTATTATCTGCCCGGCCCCTCTCAAATTCGGGGCATCGTCTATAACAAGACGCTGTTTCGGGAAAATGGCTGGACGGTGCCCCAGGATTTCGACGGGTTTCTTGCCCTCTGTCAGCAGATCGAGAGCAGTGGCATCCGCGCCCTCCAATTGGGGCTGGGCAAT
The DNA here is from genome assembly GCA_036656515.1 of Oscillospiraceae bacterium. Taxonomy (GTDB): domain Bacteria; phylum Bacillota; class Clostridia; order Oscillospirales; family Oscillospiraceae; genus Oscillibacter. Next base: position 4,471 of record JAVVOA010000051.1, read on the forward strand.
GCCGAGGTACTGGACACCGCCTTTGTGGGCTATAGCTTGGAGGACTGTTTCAGCGCCCCCGACGATGCCCAATGGCTGAACGACTATAACAACGGCAAGGGGCACTTTGCCGACCATTTTGCCCCGGCGTTGGACACCTTTCAGACCCTGATCGACCATGGGGTTCTGCGACCCAAGGATTTGCAGATGACCTATGCCGACCGGGAGAATATGATCTTTACCCGGCAGTGCGCCATGGTGGAGGATTCGGTGCTGTTGGCGCGGAGAGGCCCCAGCTTCAACGGCTGTACCGACGAATTTGGGCTGATGCCCTTTTTCACTCCCGGCACAGACAGCGATTGGGCGCGGCTCTATCCCGTGTGCTACATCGGTCTGAACAAGCATCTGGCAGAGCCGGCGAACAAGGCAAAATACGAGTTGGTGCTCCGTCTGCTGGACTATATCAGCACACCGGCAGGGCAGGCGGCGCTGGCGGGGGATACCGGTGCCATGTACTCCAGTCTCACCGGCGTGCCACCCCCGGATGTCCCAGAGATCGCAGACATCTCGGCGGCGCTGGCAGGGGGGCGCTGCACCGTGTTCCCCGTGCTGAAAAACGCCCAAGCTGCCCTGCGCGACGGTCTTGCCGGCATGGTGGAGGGACGGCTCACCGCCGCCCAAGTCGCCGCCGCAGTGGATGCGCAAAACGCCCATCCCGCGGTGCCCCCACCGCTGCCCATACTGGGTACCGCCACCGCAGATTTTACCCAGATCGAGACCGGCAGCTTCGTCACCGATGCCATGCGGGCAGAGAGCGGCTGTGAGATCGCCCTGTTTTTGGACAACGGCAAGGACGGCTCCACCAATGGCAAGGGCATTGGCGCAAAGCTCTATCAGGGCACGGTGACCACCGTGGATTTGAACCGCATTCTGCCGGACTATCGACAGAACGAGCGGGGGGAGCTGTGGAAGGTCACCATGACCGGCAAGGATTTGCTGCGGACGCTGGAATACGCCGTCCCGGTGGAAAACGACCATGCCGGCTGGTTCTACTATTTCTCCGGCCTGCGCATGGACTTTGCCCCCGCCGCCCCGCCGGGCAAGCGCATTGCCGCCATCACCACCGATGAGGGCGAGGATATCGACCCCGACCGGCTCTATTCCGTCGCCGTGATGGATGCCTCTGTCCCAGAGGATGCCATTGCCTCGCTGGAAAAAACCGGCGTACTGATTCGGGATATTCTGAAAACCGCTCTGGCCGCAGATCCCATTTCCCCGGTGAAGGACGGTCGATTCACCCTGCTGCCCCCGCCTTGAGCAACCCCATTCCCCTTGGGGGACAATGAAATATCCCGGGGAGAGTCTGCAAACCAAAGGGTTTCAGGCTCTCTCTTTTTTTGAAACTTTTTCCCCGGGTCAAACGTTATACACATAGGAGGCGAGAAAAACAATGTCGACATGTCAACCGGAACGCTATCCTGCCCTTGTACAATGGATGGAGGAAAATCAGGCGGCGATCTATCGCTTTGCCTATAGCTATGTCAAAAATCGCGATACCGCCCTGGATATGGTGCAGGAGTCCATTTACAAGGCCATCAAAAATTACGAAACCCTGAAAAACGCAGACAGCATCCGCCCGTGGTTTTACCGCATTGTGGTCAACACCTGTCTGGACGAGCTGCGGCGGGGCAGTCGGGTGACCGTCACCGCGCCGGAGGATTTGCCCGAGGAGGGGGAGGATAGCCTTGCCACCCGGGCGGACATCTTAGTGCTCCGTCAGGCGCTGGATCGGCTGGACGGAAAGACCAAGACCGTGATCGTCCTCCGCTATTTCGAGGACAGAAAGCTGTCTGAAATCGCCGAGATTTTAGAGGAAAATGTAAATTCCGTAAAGAGCAGGCTCTATCGGGGACTGCGTGCGCTGCAAGTGGAGATGGGACAGGAGGTCTGGAAAAATGCAGAATAATGAGAAGCTGCTTGCCCTGCGAAAGGACTATGAGGACGTGGAGATCCCGGAGCGCCTTGCGTCTCTGGTGCAGGAGAGCATCCACGGCGCAGAGACGGAGCTGTTGGAGCAGAGCTTGGAAATCAAAAAAAGACAGAGGAGTCATTCTATGAAACTGAGAAGACGAATTGGCAGTGTGGCGGCGGCGTTGGCGCTGTCGGTGGGGCTGTTTGGCGTGGGGGTCAATGCCAGCGCCAGCTTTGCAGAGGCGGTGTCGGACATCCCGGTGCTGGGGAGCCTTGCCCGGGTGTTTACCATCGAAAAAATCCACGAGGTCAACGACACCACGGTGACCGACCTGCAAATCCCGGGCATCGAGGGTCTGAAGGACAAAAAGCTGCAACAGGAGATCAATGACTTGGTACACCGGCAGGTCACCGCCGCGGTGGAAGAGACCCAGACCCTGATGGAGGAGTATAAGACCGCCTATCTGGCAACCGGCGGCACCGAGGCGGACTATGTCCCCCGGGAGATCTCCGTGGACTATGACGTCAAGTGTCTGGACGACAAGATCCTGTCCTTCTGCGTGTACAAGACCGAGACCCTTGCCAGCGCCTATTTTGACATGTTCTATTACAACTATGACCTGACCACCAGCCAGCCCATCACGTTGGAGGGTCTCTTGGGCGCTGACTATAAGTCGCTGGCAAACGCCCAGATCGCGGCGCAGATCGCAGAGCGCGCCAAGAACCCGGACAATGTGTACTGGGGCGCGCCGGACGATGTGGAGCCGGGCTTCACCACCATCAGCGACGACCAGCAGTTCTATGTCAACGCCGCCGGCAATCCGGTGATCCTGTTCAATAAATACGAGATCGCGCCGGGCTATATGGGCATTCAGGAGTTTGAAATCGTCAAATAAGCCCCGGCTATAGGACAGCGCCCCGCAATCTACAGATTGCGGGGCGCTGTTTGATGCAGCAGGACTTTTTCCGCCGGGAGTCGGCGTAGAGCGCCGAAAACACGCAGGAATCCCGACGCATTGCAAGGGGTTTGGCGATGTCCCGCCGGAAAAGATGCCGCGTTCCGTCGGCATTTTCGGTGGAGGTGGACTGTCGGTGGAGGCCTTGGAAAATCCAATCGCCCTCTGCGCTTTTGGAGGGGGGGAGGGCGAGTTGCCGGTCTATCCGCCCAGATAGGCCTTGCGAATGGCAGGGCTCTCAATGAGCTCCTCGCCGCTTCCGCTCAAGACGACCTTTCCGGTTTCGAGCACATAGCCCCGCTGGGCGATGGAGAGCGCCATCTGGGCATTTTGCTCCACCAGCAGGATGGTTGTCCCCCCGCGATTGAGGAGCTGGATCATCTCGAAAATCTGGTCGACCAACAGGGGCGCAAGCCCCATGGAGGGCTCGTCCAGCATCAGCAGCTTTGGGTGACTCATCAGTGCCCGCCCCATCGCCAGCATCTGCTGCTCGCCGCCGGAAAGCGTTCCGGCCACCTGCTTGCGCCGCTCTAACAGACGGGGAAACTGCGTGAAAACCTGCTCCAAATCCGCAGAAATGCCGCTTTTTGGCTGGGTGAAGGCCCCCATCTCCAAATTTTCCTGCACGGACATCTGCAAAAAGACGCGCCGTCCCTCCGGCACCTGCGCCAGACCGCGCTCCACAATTTTATGGGGCGCAACGCCGGCGAGGGAGTTGCCCAAAAAAGAAATTTCCCCGCTTTTGGGGCGCAAAAGACCGGAAATGCTGTTCAAAACGGTGGATTTTCCCGCGCCATTTGCGCCGATGAGCGTGACGATCTCCCCCGCATGCACCTCGAAGGAGACTCCCTTGATGGCGTGAATGCTGCCGTAGAATACGTTGATGTCGCGAACCGATAGCATCGTTTCCATGTTTAACGCTCCTTTCGTGTGCCCAGATATGCCTCGATGACGGCGGGATTGCGCACAATGTCGGCAGGGGTGCCCTTGGCGATGATTTTGCCGTAGTTGAGCACGGCAACGCCCTCGCAGATGCCCATGACCAAATTCATATCGTGCTCAATGAGGAGAATGGCAATGCCGAAGGTGTCCCGGATTTTGCGGATATTCTCCATCAGCTCGGCGGTCTCCGAGGGATTCATGCCCGCCGCCGGCTCGTCCAGCAGCAGCAGCCCCGGATTGGTTGCGAGGGCGCGGACGATCTCGAGCCGCCGCTGTGCGCCATAGGGGAGGCTGCCGGCTGTCGCATTCGCCAGAGACTCCATATGGAAAATGGAGAGCAGCTCCCGCGTCCGCTCCCGCGCGATTTTTTCGGCGCGCCAGTAGCCGGGCAGGCGGAAAACGGCGGATGCCGTGCCATAGCCGATTTCGTTGTGCAGCCCGATGAGGACGTTTTCCTCCACGGTCAGATTGCGAAAAAGGCGGATGTTCTGAAAGGTGCGGGCGATGCCCGCCTTGTTTGCCTGGGCGGTGTTCATGCCCGCCGTGTCCCGCCCACCCAGCAGGACAGTGCCGCGGGTGGGGGCATAGACCTTGGTGAGGAGGTTAAAGACCGTGGTTTTGCCCGCGCCGTTTGGCCCGATGAGTCCCGCGATCTCCGTTGAACCCACAATGAGGCTGAAATCGTCCACGGCGGTCAGGCCGCCAAAGTCGATGCCCAGATGGTGGGTTTCCAAAATCGGCAGCTTATCCAGATCTTCCTGGGGGAGAAAGCCCGCGGTGGGAATGGGGAAGAGAGCTCTATTCATGGGCTTGTTCTCCTTTCTTTTTCCCCTCGAGCAGCCGCGAGAGGGAGAAGTCATAGGTACCCATCAGACCGGAGGGCTTGAATATCATCACCAGAATGAGAACCAGGGAATAGACCACCATGCGATAGTTGGAGAGAGATTGCAGCAGCTCCGGCAGCGCCGTCAGCGCCGTGGCAGAGAGCAGGGATCCCAGCATGGAGCCCATGCCGCCCAGCACCACCATGACAAGAATCTCAATGGAGCGCATAAAGCCGAAACCGCCGGGGCTTAAAATGCCGATATAGCCCGCATAAAGCCCGCCGGCAACGCCTGCAAAGGCGGCGGAAACCACAAAGCCCAGCGTCTTATAGGCAGCCACGCGGATGCCGCAGGCCTCGGCGGCGATCTCGTTTTCGCGGATGGCAAAGATGGCGCGACCGTGGCGGGATTTCATCAGGGTGTGGATGAGGAAGCAGCTGATGCCCAGCACCAGAAAGGTATTGACCACGGTGGTGCTTTTGGGAATATTTTTAAGGCTCGCCGCCCCGTAGGTGAGCTTAAAGCCCAGAACGCCGTCGATGTTGAGCAGGACCACGCGGATGATTTCGCCGAAGCCAAGGGTCAAAATGGCGAGGTAGTCGCCCTTTAAGCGCAGGGCGGGAATGCCGATGAGAAGACTGCATACGGCGGCAAGCAGGCCGCCCAGCAACAGGCCGACGGGAAAGAGGGCACCGTCCGTTGCCCGCATGAAGATGGCGCTGGCATATGCCCCCACCGCCATAAAGCCCGCATGCCCCAGAGGGAGCTGACCGAGATAGCCGGTGGCGATGTTGAGGGAGACGGCAAGGAGGCAGTTGATGCCGATGAGCATGAGGATTTTAGAGTTGGAATTGGAGAGAATACCGCTTGCCTTCAGTCCGCCCAGCACTGCGAGGGCAAGGACGAAGAGAGAGGCGTTGATGGCATAGCGCCCATACATGGGAATGTGTCTTTTTGGAATCATACCGTCGCCTCCTTATACTTTCTCTGTCAGGTTCTTGCCAAAGATGCCGGTGGGCTTGACCAGAAGAACCAGAATTAAGATGGAAAACACCACGCCGTCCTTCCAGACGGAGAGCCCCACGGCAGAGATGAACGCCTCGGCAATGCCGATGCAAAAGCCGCCGACCATCGCGCCGGGAATGGAGCCGATGCCGCCCAGCACCGCCGCGACAAAGGCCTTGAGTCCCAGCATCGCGCCCATGGTGGGGCTTGCCTGGGGATAGGTGCAGACATAGAGCACCGAGCCGATGCCCGCGAGAGCAGAGCCGATGGCAAAGGTGAAGGAGATGGTGCGGCTGACGGGGATGCCCATGAGCTGTGCAGCTCCCGTGTCCTCGGAGACGGCGCGCATGGCCTTGCCCATTTTGGTTTTGCGCACCAGAAATTGAAGGGCAAGCATGGAGAAGAGGGAGACGGCAAGGGTGATGACCGTGGCGGGACTGATGCGCAGAGAGCCGAGGGCAAAGGGCGTTGGGGAGAGGAAGACGGGCACCGACTGCGCCCCCGCGCCAAAGACCAGCTGCGCGACATTCTCCAAGAGAAAGGAGACACCGATGGCGGTGATGAGCAGGGAGATGCGCGGCGCGTTGCGCAGGGGAGAATAGGCGATTTTTTCAATGAGAACGCCAAGAACCGTGCAGCCGACAACGGCAAGCAGCACGGCGAGGATGGGGGGAAGGGAGAACCGGGTCATGGAAAACCAGCAGAGATAGGCACCGAACATGATGATGTCGCCGTGGGCAAAATTGAGGAGCATAATGATGCCATAGACCATGCTGTAGCCCAGTGCCACAAGGGCATAGATGGAGCCAGATTGCAGGCCGTTTAGAAGCTGACCCAAAAAAGTGTAGAGCAGGGACATGAACGTCTCCGTCCTTTCCGGTTTGAATTTTGTGGGCGGCGGTACCGCCGCTCCGCCGACAGTCTTCGGCGGGCAGAAAACCGACCGCCCCGGGGGAAAGTCGGGGAAGGTGTGCCTCGCGGGGCGGGAAAAGCAACCGCCCCGCGAGGGGTTGTGTACATGCACGGGAGAGGGGCGACAGCGGAGGATAGCGCCCCTCTCCCCATGCAAAACAACTTTAGAACAGCCGGTCAAAGACCTCTGCGCCGCCGACGAGCTTGATGAGCACGGCGTCCTTGACGGGATTGTTGTGGGCGTCAAAGGTATAGCCGGCAGAGGTGATGCAGTCATCCAGTGCGGCGCTCTGGTCGCGGATGGCGTCGATGACGGCCTGCTTATAGGCATCGCTGCCCGGTTTTTCGCCCGTTGTCTCGGCTTTTGTAAGCGCGTTGCAGAGGACGACGGCGGCATCATAGGCGGTTGCCGCGAACATGTTCAGGGGAGCGTCCTTGCCATAGGCCTCTACATAGGCCGTCTCAAAGGCGGTGATCTCCTCGCTGGAGCCGGAGGCATATGCGGAGCAGTAGACAGAGCCTTCGAGGTCGGCAGCAGAGGCATATTTTGCAACGCCGCCCCAGCCGTCGCCGCCCAGGAAGGTGGCCTTGAGCCCTGCCTGACGCGCCTGCGTGACGATCATGCCATCGTTTTCATAGTAGTTCGGGCAGAAGACAACATCCGGATTTTTCGAGGCGATGGTGGTCATCTGACTCTTGAAGTCCATGTCGCCCTTGGCATAGCCCTGTTCCTCCACTGCGGTGATGCCCTGAGCGGCACATTCGGTCAGGAAGGCATCCTTCAGTCCGACGGCGTAGTCGTTGCCGGTTTCAAAGATGACGGCAGCGGTCTTTGCAGAGAGAACTTCCTTTGCGTACTGCGCCATCTTCTGTCCCTGGAAGGGATCGATGAAGCAGGTGCGGAAGACGTTGGTATAGACGGTGTCGCCCTCGGCATCATAGGTGACGGCCTCGGCGGTGGCAGAGGGGGTGATCATGGGCATGTTGATGGGGAAGGCTTCTCCCACAACCGCCTGTGTATTGGAGGTCAGCACATCGCCCAGATAGGCGGTGATGCCCTCGTCCACCAGTCGGGTAAAGGCGTTTACGGCATCCGCGTCGCTGGCCTTGTTGTCATAGCTGATGACCTCCAGCATTTTTCCATTGATGCCGCCGGCGGCATTGACCTTCTCGAAATAGAGGTTTGCGCCGTTCTGCACGGCAAGGCCGTACTGGGCATATTCTCCCGTGTAGCAGCCGGTCATACCGACCTTGAGGGTCTCTGTGCCGCCGTCTTCTTTTGCGGCCTCGCCACCGCCTCCGCAGCCGGACATCATACCTGTAACCATTGCAAGAGTGAGCGCCATACAGACAAACTTTTTCATTTTCTTTCTTTCTCCTTTTCATTTTCCAGAATACTTTTCCAAAAATATATACAAAAAAGCGGCTCCGCAAAAAGAGCGGAGCCGCTTTCAGTATCCCGTTAGATGGGAAGCGGTGGTTCTTTTTGCATATAAAAACACAGTACCAGAATGGAGACTACCAAAATGGAAAT
>JAVVOA010000052.1:0-12011 GCA_036656515.1 Oscillospiraceae bacterium
CATCGCCGGTGGTGTCCGTGGATGCATCGCCGGTGGTATCCGTGGATGCATCGCCGGTGGTGTCCGTGGATGCATCGCCGGTGGTGTCCGTGGATGCATCGCCGGTGGTGTCCGTGGATGCATCGCCGGTGGTGTCCGTGGATGCATCGCCGGTGGTGTCCGTGGATGCATCGCCGGTGGTGTCCGTGGATGCATCGCCGGTGGTGTCCGTGGATGCATCGGTGTCCGTGGTTGCGTCCGTGGATGCATCGGTGTCCGAGGTCTCGCTTTCGGTACCGGCCTCGCCGGTAGTCTCCACGATTTCGGTGGTATCGGGGGCGGGTTCGCCCTCTGCCAGGGCGCTCATGGGCAACAGGCCAAGAATCATGACCAGCGCCATGATCAGGGACAGGGTACGGTGTTTTAAGTTAGCCTTCATTTCGTTCTCCTCTCAATTTTGGAAAATCGAAATATTTGGCGGTCGGACCGGCATAGCGTTTCCGCCGTAGCCTCCTGACTTTGCGTCCCGCTCTTTCGGGCGGTTTGCTATTTCACTATTTCGGGGTAGCGCGGAGCGAGGCTCCGCAGGTTCACAGATGTCTATCCATCCGGTTGACTGCTCAGGGCGCTGTCCAGCAGGTGCGCCAGCTCTAGAAAACTGCGGAAGCTCTCCTCCCGGTTTTTTTCCAGCCAGAACAGGACACCCTGCCAGCTGGCATTTTGGCGGAAGATGATTTTCAGGCGAAAGGTGGCCAGCAGTCCCACCTGCTCCCACTCGCGCTCCTCCTCCGGGGGTATGGGCTCCGGCGTGTCTTGAAAGCTGCGCAGTTTGGAAAACGGCTGGGGGAAATGCATCTCATCCAGCAGCGCATCCGTTTGCAAAAGGAGCTCCATCAGCGAGCCAAAGGGTATCCCGCCCGCCACAAAGGGGTTATACAGCCGTCCTTGGAGAACGCGCCGGTCATAGCTGTCCACACACAGGCGGGTGGTGTGAAAAACGTCCCCCAGCACTTTTGTTGCCATTTGCACTCACCTCCTCCTTTTGGGTTTGCTCTTAAGGGCATTATACCAGTCGCCGGTTACAGAACCGGATATATTTCCAAGTTTCTCCTTCAATATTAAATTTTTCAAAGACTTTTTATCCCCCTTTTGCCTGTGTAGGGTGGATTTTCTCGGTTTTCTCCGGTTTTCCTCTTCCAGTTTCTGCCGGGGGATAAAAAGAGGGATGGCCGGCACCCACAGAGCGGGTGCCGGCCAAGGGAGGGGGCATTATTGATAGAACTGATTGCCGGTGTAGACGGGGACGGTTCCGCCCAGACGATTCATCTGGGTGACAAGGTCGATCATATGTGCCTCGTCAGGGGTTTTGACCTCTGCCAGCTGATAGGAGAGACCCAGATTTCGATAGGTCTCTGTCCCCAGTCGGTGATAGGGCAAAAGCTCGATCCGCTCCACCTTGGTCAGTCCTCGGCACAGCTCCACCAAAGCCGTCATGTTCTCCATATTGTCGTTGATGCCGGGGATGGTGGGCACGCGGAGGCGCAGCTTCACCGGATAGGGGGAGGCATCGATCCGGCGGAGATTGTCGTGGGGTCTGGTGAGATCGCTGCCCACATATTTCTTGTGGAGCGTCTCATCCATCAGCTTCATATCCATGTAGATGGTGTTGAGGTAGGGCAGCACCTTTTGGGTTTCCTCCCAAGGGTAGATCATCGCGCTTTCGATGGCGGTGCTGATGCCTTGGCTATAGCAGCCTTTCAGCACCTCTGCCATAAAGTCCATCTGTCCCAAGCACTCGCCGCCGCTGAACGTGACGCCGCCGCCGGAGAAGAAATAGGAGACCTGATCTTGCTCGATGATACGGAGCACCTCTGCCACCGTCATTTTGGAGCCATATTTTTTGTGGACGGACTGGAGGCAGGCATCTACGCAGTGGAAGCAGTTGATGCACTTGCTCTTGTCCCGGAGCACCTTGTGGTTTTCATCCAGAGAGAGGGCTTGGGTGGGACATTCCGCCACACAGTGTCCACAGCCCACACAGCGGTCAGAGACAATGCCCAGCTCAGGCTCGAAGCGCTGGGATTCCGGTGTCGAGCACCACCAGCAGTGGAGGGGACAGCCCTTCATAAAGACAACCGTGCGGAGTCCGTCCCCATCGTGCATGGAGCCTTTTTCGATTCTGAGGACGGTTCCCACCATATCGTTTTTTACAGCATCCATTCTTATCTAGCGTCAGAACTGATTACCTTTTGGGTGGTTCTTGCAATGATATCGTCCTGAATGTCCTTTCCCAGTTCTACAAAGTACGCGGTATAGCCAGCCACGCGCACCAGCATGCCCTGATAATCCTCGGGATGGGCCTGGGCATCCAGCAGCTTTTCCTTGTCCACCACGTTGAATTGGCAGTGGTATACCCCCAGAATGCACATGGTCTTTAGCAGGTTCATGGCCTGGGCAATGCCGTGCTCGTCTGCCAGCATTTCGGGATCCAGCTTCATGTTCAGCAGGGTGCCGTTGCTAAAGCGATCGGGAACCAAGTGGGAGACGGACTTCATCACAGCCGTTGCGCCGTTAAAGTCGGTGCCGCAGTTGGGGCTGATGCCATCGGCCAAGGGAACGCCCGCTTCACGACCAGAGGGCAGTGCGCCGGTCTCGTTGCCAAAGGCGGTGTTGGCTGTGACGGGGATGATACCTGTGGTCATCTTGCCGTAATGGCTCCGGAAGCTCTCCACATATTCGGCGGCAAAGTGGAAGAAGGAGGACACCATCTGATCGGCCTCGGGGATGTCGTTTCCGTATTTGGGGGCATCCTTGCAGAGCTTTTGAATGCGCTCATAGCCCACGAAGTCGTGCTGCAAGGCCTCTAGCATCTCTGCCATTGTGACCTTTTTCTCATCAAAGACCAGGTTCTTGATGGCCACACAGCTGTTGACCAGATCCGCCACGCCGACGAACATGCAGCCATCGCCGCAGTTGTACTTGGCACCGCCCCAAGCATAGTCCTTGCAGGTGTCGATGCAGTTGAGGTAGGACAGGGACAGGGCGGGCACGGGACGGGTCTGCTCGAAAATGTCATCGGTGACAAAGCAGCCCTTGACCACAGCGCGGACAGCATAGCGCAGCTGTTCCTTCACCGCCTCCTCGAACTCCTCATAGGTCTTGAAGTCCCGGGGATCGCCGGTGCGGGTGGTGACAAAGCGCTTGTTCTTCTGGCTCTCGCCGTTGAGCAGGGCATATTCCACAATCTTGCCCAAGTTGATATCGGACAGTCCTGTGAGGCAGCGCTGTTTGCCGGAGAGATAGGTCTCTACGCAGCCGCCGGGAGTCCAGTCCCACGCCTCGTTTGCGGGGACACCCCGGTTCATCATCATCTTCATTCCCGCAAAGTCGTTGTGGACAGAGGGGAAGCCGGTGCCCAGCTTGATGAGATCGACAATGGCGCGGAGGAAGCGGTCGCTGTTCTTTGCCAGATTATAGCGGACGGACAGGGAGGGCTGGTACATCTGCACCTCGGCTGTGGCATCCAGCATCATATAGGAGATTTCGTTGACGGCATCCTCGCCGTACTGGTCAATTCCGCCGCAGCTGATGTTGGTGAAGGGCAGATAGCCGGCGGTGACGGCGGCAGAGGAGGCGCTGTTCATCTGGCAGGCCTCGGAGAACTTGACCCACAGGCAGTCCAGCAGCTCTTGGGCTTGCTCCTTGGTGATTCTGCCGGCCTCGATATCCGCCTTGTAGTAGGGGTACAGGTACTGGTCGGCACGACCGAGGCTGTATGCAGAGCCGCACTGCTCCATGAAATAGCAGCAGTGGTACAGGTACATGGACTGGACGGCCTGCCGGAAGGTTTTGGCGCCCTTTGCAGGAACCGTCTCGCAGACCTCTGCGATTTCCAGCAGCTCGGCCTTGCGGCTCGGATTGGCCTCTAATGCCGCCAGACGTCTGGCTTCCTCCCCATACCGGCGACCGAAGATGCAGCAGCCCTCTGCGGAGACCAACATGGCCTCTAGATACTGGTTTTTCTGGTGGTCATCGTGGTTATAGGGATCCAAGGTGCTTTGACGCGCCTTGATTTTTGCCACAATGCCCTCCATGCCCAGATCGACCACATTTTGGATGCCGGGGCTGGTATCGCCCCACGCGCGGACGATTTTTCTGTCGATATACAGAGAGCCGTCGTCGCACAGGTCGGTGCAGACCTGAGGCTTTTGCTTTTTCCAGAAATCGTAGCCGGATTTGCCCATCCAATAGGGCTTGATCTCATCTAAAAAGACCTTCTTATCCGCATCGGTAAAGAGGAAGGGGTCGTATTGGCGGGTGCTGATGGTGTCAAACTCGTCGTCCAAAATGCCCCAGGAGGCATCGGCGCAGAGCGCCCCTGCACGGGGCTTGCTGGCGTGGCTGCCCACAATCAGCTCGTCATCTAAGATATAGCAGGTCTTTTCCTCGCATTGCTTGCGGAAGGCCTTTGCCTTTCGCATGACCCAAGGCTCGCCCTCCGTCTCCTGAAACCCTCTGGTGAGGATGCGGGCACCCTCCAGATCAATTTCGGGAACCGCCTTTAACGTGCGCTCCTTCAGCCGATTAATCCGCTCCATGTATGCTTTTTCAGCCATGATTGTTCACCTTACACATTATAATGTGCCTATCCATTTTTTTGGGGGAAAGCCTCTCCACGAGGCGGGGCTTCCCAGTCGGGGGCGTTTTGCCGCACTGGCAGCTCTCCGCTTTTTCCCCACCGGGGGTTCTGTATACGACATCGCATGTCATAACAGACATCTTATGTATGAATCATACGACGGATTGCAGGGGATGTCAATGGCATTTCCCCATATCTTTCGATTTCTACATTTTTCATAGTTTGCATTCCCTGTTTTTGTGCAAAACAATGTTTTTCCCGGACAGAATTGTCCCTCTCTCCCCACGGAAAAGGGGGTCAATCGCCGCCCCCCGCCAGCACGGTTTTGGACAGCCATTTCCCGCGGAGCAGACGGCAGAGGAACAAAATCCCCCGGAAGCACAGCTCGCCGCTCATGGCCAGCCAGACCCCGGTCAGCCCCATGCGGGGTGCCAAAAAGATGGACAGGGGAATGCGGACACCCCACATGCTCACCAAGTTCATGATGCTGGGCGCCATGGTGTCTCCCGCGCCGCGCAAGGCACCGGTGACCACAATGGAGATGGCATAGAAGGGCTCTGCAATGGCCTCGATTCTCAGCATTTGCGCGCCCAGTGCCCGGATGGTGCGATCCGGGGTCAAAAACAGCAGCATCTGGGGGGCAAACAGATACATCAAAGCGCCGGTGATAGCCATCATCACCACGCCCATCACCACAGCGAGATGGGCAAAGCGGCGGGCCAAATCCGTGCGCCCTGCGCCGATGCTCTGTCCCACCAAGGTGGTGGAGGCCGTTCCGATTCCATAGCCCGGCATATAGCAAAGTCCCTCGGCAGTGACAGCCAGAGAGTTTGCGGCAATGGCGATGGTGCCCAAGGGGGCGATGATACGGGTGCTCATCACCAGTGCGCCGCTGATGATCACATGCTCAAAGGCGACAGGAATCGCCAAGCGGGCAGCGGTTTTTTGAGTGGGCAGATGGAATTTCCAGCTCTCCCCCCGCCGCAAGCGGAGCTTGGGGGAGCGGAAGCAGAGGGCAAAGCCCATCAAAAGTGCGGTGACAGCCTCGGCCAGCGCCGTGCCCAAGGCCGCGCCCGCCACGCCCATCCCCGCCCCGGGCAGGAAGAAACTCATCCCCAACAGGGAGAGCTGCCGTCCGGGGAAGATGAGGAGGCTGTTAAAGAGAATATCCAGAACGCACATGAGGATATTCAGCGCACTGGGGGTGCGCATATCCCCGCTGCATTGGAGAATGCTCCCTGCCATCCAACGGAGCTGGGTGGCGGGGAGGCCGCAGGCATAGATCAAAAAGTAGCGGGAGGCATCCGGGCAGATATCCGCCGCGCCGCCCAGCCACAGCGGCAGAAAAAAGCTGACCCAGATACCCGTCAGAGAGACCAGCAGTCCAAAGCCCGTGGTTCCCAAAATGGCTTGGCGGAGCACATGGCGCGCCTGCGCCTCCTCCCCCGCCCCAATGAGGTGGGCGACTTGGACAGAAAATCCCGTGGCAGCCGAGGAACACAGCTGTCCGAACAGCCATGTGGTGCTGAGCACAAGACCCACTGCACCGGTGGCATTGCCACCCAGACCCCCCACCATGGCAGCATCAATATAGCCCATGGCCAGCGAGCTGATTTGAGCCAAAATGGCGGGTGTACTCAGCCACAGCACCCATTGTATCTGGGCGCGGAGAGGCATGGGCCCTGCCATGGCCTGAGGGAGCGACTGTTTTTGAAGTTTCATAGCACACCTCCCTGAATTTTGACCCTGCAAAGGCAGGAATGGCACGGATACGTCTCTGTCCCCACGGCGGATTTTAAAAGCCGCCCCCGATTCTCCGGAGAGGGGAGGGCGGTCTCTCTGCGGGGAGGGTTTTTCCCCCGCCCGCTGTTTTTCGATTTTTTGAGAGAGCCTTTGGTGGAGGGAGAATACAGCGCCTGCATTCCCCCTCCACCAGAGTTGGTTTTTTTAGAGCTCGACTTCGGAGACGACTTCCTTGTAGGAAACGCCCTTTGCCGCAAGTCCGGCAACCAAAGCGTTATAGGCGTCTTCATCGCGGCCGATGTATTCGGGATAGCAAAGTCCGCCGGAATACTTGAACTTGCCATCGGTGATCAGCTTCGCCATCACCAGTGCGGGGAAGGTGGTGGTACGCGCCATGGAGGTATAGCCGGTCTCTTCATCATAGTAGTCCAAGCACTCGTAATGATAGTTGACACCCTTGCCGTCCTTAACGCCCTTGATGTCGCAGAAGATGGCGGTCAGCTCGCCCTCGCCGGGCTGCAATCTCCAAGTGGGGGTCAGCATATCGCCGGTGAAGTCCACGGGGCGGAAGTGTGCGCCCTTATAGTCGATGTAGTCGTGGCTCAGCAGGCCGGAATCGCGGAGCAGACGCATCTTCTCAACATGGCCGGGATAACGCATGGTCATCACCTGCATGTCGGGAATGATGTCGGCATAGGTGTAGATCAGGCTGGTCAAGCCGTTGCTGGTAAAGGCCTCTAATGTGCCCAGACCCTCAACCTCGACGTTCTTCACCTCGGAGCAAGCCTCTACGATTTTCAGCTTGTGATCCTTGATGGTCTTGACAGGCAGAACGAACTGACCCAGTGTATCTGCGCAGGAGAACACCAGCTTGTACTCATAGGGCTGCTCGCGGACGATGGGCAGACCGCCCAGTCTCAGCTCTGCCTTCAGAGCGGTGTCCATCTTGGTGACAGCATGTGCGGTGAGGACGTTGACCATGCCCGGCTCCAGGCCGATGCCCAAGCAGAGGGTTCCGCCGCCCTGAGCAGCTGCGTCATCCATGGCTTTTCTCTCCTCGTCGGTCCGATAGCTATAGGCCAGACCGGAGATGTCCACCATGTCCACACCAGAGGAGAGGATCTCTACGCTGGTGCTGTATGCCAGAGCCATGGGCAGTGCGCCCACAACCAGATCAAAGCCCTTGACCAGCTTTGCAGCTTCGCCTGCTTTGGACAGGTCGACCTGAATGGTTTTGATGTTGGGGCAATCCTTTTTCGCGGACTCCAGATTCTTTTCGCTGAAGTCAGCCATGGTCAGGTCATAGTCCTGATCACGGCTCAGCTCCTGTGCCATCACATGGCCCATCATGCCGCCGCCTAAAACAATAACTTTTTTCATCTTTTTACCTCTTATATATATAATTTGATGTTGCTGGCGATCCGTTGCCGGGAGAGGTGGTTATGCCTTTTTGCTGGCTCTTTCCAGTTCCGCCGCCTCTTCATAGGGCATTTTGATCTGGGAGAAGATAGGCATATCATCGGGAATCCCGTCGTCCTTCACATGGTACCTGGTCTTGTTATAGTGACGCAGGAGCTGGAAGAACTTTCCGCTCAGAAGGAGCAGACAGAACATATTGATGTACACTGGTATGCCCGACGCAAGGTCGGCGAACATCCAGACGCTGGAGGTATCCCATTTCAGAACAACTGCCGCGATGGTCAGCAGCATGCTGGGGGTACCATGGAGGAAAATCTTCAGGATCCAAACCATTCTCTCCTTCATCTTGCTGTTTCCGCGGAACAGATAACGGAGAACGGATTCGAAGTACACAAACCAGCCGAACGCAGTGGTCAGGCAGAAGAGGATCAGGGCAATGGTCATGAACTTGCCGCCCCAGGTGCCGCCAAAGCCGATGTTAAAGGCGCTCAGTGCAAGGGTTGCGCCGGACAGGCCGGAGTTCCAAACGCCGGTGTTGACGATGACAAGGCCGGTGATGCTGCAGATGACAAAGGTATCAAAGAAAACTTCCAGAATACCCATTTTGCCCTGCTCGATGGGGTGTCTCACGTCAGCCGTGGCATGGGCAAAGGGCGAACTGCCTCTGCCGGCCTCGTTACTATAGACGCTTCGCGCAACGCCGGTGCGGATGGTGAGGATCAATGCGCTGCCCGCAAAGCCGCCGATGGCTGCCGTGGGGGTGAAGGCGCTCTTGAAAATCAGGGCAAAGGTGTTGCCCAGATTGGAGAAGTTGCTGCCCAAGATATACAGGCCGCCCAGGATATAGAAGATTGCCATGAAGGGGAACAGATAGGCGCTCAGGCTGCTGATGCTCTTCATGCCGCCCAAGATGACGAACTTACAAACCAAGAAGTACACAATCGCCACAGGGATCATGGGCAGATTGAAGGTAGAGGAAACTGCTTCAGAGATCGTATAGTTCTCCATGCCGAAGAACATATCCAAGAAAAAGCTGAAGGCAAAGCATGTGGCCAAGATCTTGCCGCCCTTAATGCCCAGTTCCTTAAATCCTTTTTCAATGTAGAAGGGTGCGCCACCAAAGGTCTTGCCGTTTTGGTCAACGCTTCTGTAGTGAACGCCCAAGGTGACTTCGCACATTTTTGTCATCATACCGACAAATGCGCAGACCCACATCCAAAACAGGACGCCGGGGCCACCCAGTGCAATGGCGCTGGAGACGCCGCCGATGTTACCGACGCCGATTGCGGCGCCGCAGGCAACAGCCAGTGCGCGATACGCGGTCAGCTTACCGGTTTTTTCGTAGTGCTCTCCGCCTTTTGCGCCGTCGTTCTGCTTGAAGACGCCGGCGAAGCAATCTTTAAAATGACGTAGCTGCCATAATTTACCCCGAATTGTCAGGTATATGCCGATTCCGACGAGACCGAGAATCAGCGGCCATCCCCATAGGACAGTGACGAATGCTTCCAGCGCTGATAAGAAAGTAACATTCATAGTGTTCTCCTCCAACTATACCAATTTTTTACTCACAATGCTAGTATTTTTTGGTTTTCTGTGACGGGTCCACCCCACCCAAAACCAAGGGATCAGGGTGTGTGCCCGATTCGCATAGACGCCAACCTCCATTCCTCCATCCTAACATACCTATCTTCACTTCGTAAACCCACAGAGAAAGCAATCTGCCAACGGCCGGAAGCAATTCCGCCAACGAAGCAATGACCCATGTGTAGCAGCGGGTGGCAGAGCCGCCCTCAGGCAGCCCGCGCCGCATCTTGCGGGGGATGCGATCAGGGAATCAGATAGCCGCAGCTGTAATCCGCAAAGCTGTCGGTTCGCATATGCGCCGCCGAGCCGGCAGGAATATCAAAGGTACCGCCCACTTCATAGCGGGTATAGGTATCGGCATCGTCCATGGCCACCTCAAGGCTGCCGGCCAGAATTTCCAAATGCTCCCGATACTCTGCGTTAAAGGTGTATTCTCCCGCCAGAATAAAGCCCAGTGTCATGCGCTCTCCATCGGCGGTATAGAACGTTCTGCTGGAAACCCTTCCGTCAAAATAGACATTTGCGGGGCCTGTCAATTCCACATTATGAAATACCATTGTTTTATTCCTCCCACTTTTATTGGAATTTGATATCAAATATCGAGCAATGCGCGCCGTGTATCTTCCCATGTCGCGTGTGACATCCCATGTGTTTAGCTATACAATACAATTAATCCCGGGAGAAGTCAATTATTTTTTGCATATTTTTTCAATTCTACACTTCATATAATTCAGATTCGACATTTTTGTGCAAGTTTCAGTATTCCGATATGACATGGTGAAAATTCCATCATCTGAAAACACGGTTCTCACTCTTTTCGGTTTCCACTCCTGAATCTTATCTGGAAATGAAGAAAAATGCAATGCTTTTGCCGCATTGCATTTTCGAAATTTACTGTTATAATATAGAAAAAGGAAGAACGGGAAGAGGAGGGATTTGGTTGAAGCTTTCGGACGAGGCAATTGCCAAGCTGTTGGACTTGATTTCTGTGCAAAAAAAATATCAGCCCGGAGATCAGCTTCCCAACGAGCAGGGCTTGGCGGCAGAGCTGGGGGTGAGTCGTTCCACCGTGCGAACTGCCGTGCAGTATCTGCTGGGGCAAGGGGTTTTGGAAATCCACCGGGGGGTGGGCACCTTTGTGTCGGCAAACAAGAAGATCGACGACGAATTTCAGTTTAACAAGCTGAATTTTCTCCATTTAAAGCTACAGGATGTGTATGAGCTGCGGCTGGTGTTGGAGCCACAGATGGCCTATTATGCGGCTCTCCGGGGAACGGATGAGGAAATCGAGCATATTTTAGAGATGGGGCAACGCATCCAGCAGAGCAGCGAGCTTCAGTTGGAGGATGCAGAGGGCAACACCCTTTTCCATGATGCCATTGTCAATGCCTGTCACAGCGAGTTTTGCACCATGCTCATGGGGATTTTAAGCCGCGCACTGATGAAGCTCATCCGCGAAAACGAGGCCAACCGGGTGATGTACCCCGGTACAGATCAGGATCACCAACTGCTTTTATACTATATCAAAGCCCGCGATCCAGAGGGGGCCAGGCTGGCGATGGAGCTCCATATCAAGCACGCCATGCGCAGCTATGGGGTGCCCTTCCGGTAAACGGAGCGGGGCGCAACGGGGCTGCCAGCGCCGGCAGGATGGATTCTATGGATTTGAGCCGCTATGGACGAAGCGGCGGACTGGAACGGCGCAAAAAAGAAGCGCCCGCATTGCGGCAGAATATGAAAAAACCCTGTAATCTGACGATTACAGGGTTTTTTATGGTTGCGGAGGCAGGACTTGAACCTGTTTTTGCAGTTTTTAGCAACTTTTTACATGAAATTATGCACTGTTTTGTTTTGAAATAGCAAAATTCAGTATCAGTCAGTCCGATTGTTTTATAGGAAACACATCTCTAAAGGGTCAAAATAAGGGTCAGAATTCGCCCTCAAAACTGCCACAGAAAGGACATGTCTACATGGACATCACCGATACAGAACACGGGGATTATTTCTATCCCGATTTACTGCCCACGCAAGAGGAACCCGCTACTTATGGCAAATACGGGCTGCGATGCAGGCCGTATCGGAAGGAGCACCGACGGGCGACCTATATCACGCGCCTGACCACCGGGCAGCTCACACACCACTTGCATGTTGCGGGGGGTATATAGGGAATGCGCTTTTTTAAAGAGACCGACAAATCAATCCGGATTAAATGGTGTGGGAAGATTGAGATGTTTCCAGCGGAGAAAGCGTAAAAAATATTTCGTTTCCGGGCTCTGATTTTTCTACAGTGACAGCAACCCAGTCCTGTAAGTTCCAGATACTTTCCTGAAGTTGAAGTGTATTTTGATTGCCGGGGTCGCTCACTTTTACCGCTATTTTAACCCCGGGGGATAGGGCTTCTATGCGAACAGCATCCAACGGCAGGTTTCGCTTCAAAGGTTCCAGCGTATCCGCAATGGCCAGAATAAAAGACAGCTTATTTTTAAACGGGATTTTAGCTTTAACTCCTGTAAGCTTTTTTAGTGTATGTTGTTCATCGCATTGATCAGCATATTCCTTAAATGATTCCAGCCAAATATTATGACCCATTATGGCATCTGCCGCCATAGCATAAGATTCATAGTGCTCATTGGATAAGTACAGCGTC
>JAVVOA010000053.1:0-11719 GCA_036656515.1 Oscillospiraceae bacterium
ATCACCCAGATCGCCCTGTCGGTGACCGATCGGCGGCAGCACGACGGGGGATTTTAGGGCAGCGCCACTTGGCGGTGGTGGCGATCGCCTGGGGATACGAGGGAAACGCGGCTCATAGGAAGGAGGGATTTGCTATGCTGCTTCGCAAAGCGTATACTTGCCCGCTGGAATTGACCCATGATATGATAAAAGGCAAGTGGAAAACCATCATTTTATGGAGGCTCCGACTGGGGCATACCTCCCTTGCCAAGTTGGAGAGGGATATCGAGGGCATCACCCAAAAGATGCTGCTGGAACAGTTGAAGGAATTGATCGCCTTTGGGCTTGTGGATAAAAAGACGTTTGACGGCTTCCCGCTTCGGGTGGAATATTTTCTCACAGAGGAACGCGGTCAAAAAATGCTGCGGGCTTTGGAAATTATGCAGGCGGTGGGAATTGACTATATGTTGGAGAACAATATGGCAGATGTTCTCCGGGAAAAGGGCGTTCTCCTATGAGGGCGCTCTTTTTCCCCAGCACCCACGAAAAAGTGGGTAATTTACAAGTTGTCCCCACAGCGGTATACTGACCATATCAAATTGAATTGGGAGGTTGTCTTATGAAAGTTTTGAGCAGTGGACTGGTAGCGGGTGTGTGGGCGGATGCCTATGGAAAACGGGGGACGCAGTTCAGCGAGAATGGAATTCCCACCCGCTCCGTCCCGGTTCGCATCGAAGATGCCCCTGCGGGAACCGCCTGTTTCGCGCTGGTATTGGAGGATAAGGACGCCTATCCCGTCAGCGGCGGCTTTGCATGGATTCACTGGTTGGCGGCAAACATCACCCGCACCGAGCTTTTGGAAAACGAGAGCCAAACCGCAACCGATTTTGTTCAGGGGGTAAACAGCTGGACAAGTATCCAGGGCGGCGGACAGAGCGCGGCGCTCTCCAGCTTTTACGGCGGCATGTGTCCCCCGGATGCGCCCCATCTGTATGAGCTGCATGTGTATGCGTTAGATACGCTGCTGGATTTGAAAAACGGCTTTTTGTTCAACGAGCTCCATCGGAAAATGGACGGACATATTTTGGCGCAGTACACCCTGAAGGGACTGTATCACCACGGGGGGGAAGTGCAGTGATCCGTAAAATCGACCACATGGTCATCACCACCGCCCAGCTGCCCGCCTGCATCGCCTTTTACGAGGCGCTTGGCTTTCGGGCACAGGAGGCAAGCGGGCGCTGGGAGCTGTTTGCCGGCGATTTCAAGATCAACGTCCATCGCAAAGGGCAGGAGCTTATGCCAAAGGCAGAAAACGTGCAGACCGGCAGCGCAGATCTCTGCTTTGAAATAGACGATCCCCTTGCGCTGCGGGCTCTCCTAAAAAGTGGGCTGGAAATCGAGCTTGGGCCCGTAACCCGGCACGGGGTAAGAGGGGAGATGCAGTCTCTGTATCTCCGCGATCCGGATGGAAATCTGATCGAGCTGTGCAGCTATGCATAACCCCTCCCCGCTGTTTCTCCGCGGGTGTGGCCTCTTGCCAAAGTCCATGGCGGCACTTAAGGCGTTCGCCGTGAATTGTGCGGTGTTGCCTTATATCTCTTGAATCAAGCAGGGGCTGTACCGCTATGGTATAGCCCCTGCTGTCTCTCTGTCTATGGGGCGGGAAAGACTGCCAAGGAGAGGGGCGCGCTTATTGCTTTTGTCTCTCCAATCAGATACAATAGTGGTAAGTAGCAGCCCGATGCCCATTGCAATCAGCACGCAAATCAACCGCCGGACTGTCTGCGCCCCACGGGGACGGCGGCGATCCGACCCGG
Organism: Oscillospiraceae bacterium; assembly: GCA_036656515.1. GTDB lineage: Bacteria > Bacillota > Clostridia > Oscillospirales > Oscillospiraceae > Oscillibacter. The sequence continues at coordinate 1,797 of JAVVOA010000053.1, forward strand.
GCTGTTTCGCCAAGAAAAGCGTATATGCCACTTTTTATAAAATAGGCAGAGGAGGCACGGCAGAATGATTTGCAGGAAAAAGGAGGATGCCCCGGGCTCCCTCCACGGCAGAGACGACGACCCAGAGCCGGGACAGCTGCCGTTTCGGACGGGCTGTAGCTTGTCCTTTGGCAAGAAAATCACCGCGATTTTTCTCGTTGTTGTCATCCTGCAAGGCTTTCTCATCGGCTTTGTTTCCCTTCGCTATGCCGCCGATCTGGTGCTGAACAACAAAAAAGGGGACATTGCCGATCTGGTCAACCGCATCGACATCACCATCAACACCAATGTCCGCTATACCTCGTGGCAGTTGGAGGGCGCGGCGGGCAACCGCATCCTCTCCCAGTACCTCCGGGACGGCGACGCTGCTTCTACTGCGGCGGTGGAGGAATACATGGACTACATGCGCAAAACCTGTTCCGCCGCCACCAATGTCCTGCTGTGCAGCCGGGACACGGTGCTCTGCGATCTCGACGGGTCTGCCCCGTCCTTTCCGGGCAGCCTGCCCCGCCTGTATGACCGCGCGGCGGCCAATCAGGGCAAGGCGGTTTTTCTGGGCTTGGTGCCGCCTGTCCATGGGGCGCGGGATGCAAAGCCCGTCATCTCTGCCGCCTGTGCCGTACAAAACCCCGCCACCCATGAGATGGAGGGTGTGCTTCTGCTGGAACTGGATCCCCAGACCTTTAGCAATCTTCTGCTGAACAATCAAAACACCTATACCAATCAATACACCTTTATTGTAGATCGGCAGGGCACCCTGATTTCCAGCAACAAAAGCATGGAGGGTCGGTGGGTGCGTCAGGTGGATCGGGACTTTGCCGCAGGCAAGCGCCGGTTTTCCATGACTTGGGGCGGGCGGGAGTACTACGTCTGCGGACAGTCCAACGGGCTGACCGGGTGGGTGTCCTATTCCCTGATTGCAATGGACAGCATTTTAGAGCAGCTGCGGGGACTCCGCGCCCTCATTCTGCTCTTTGTGGTGCTGTGTACCTGTGTTGCCTCCGCCTTTCTCTTTTTTGTCACCTATGCCCTTGTGGCACCCCTCAAGCAGCTGTCCGCCGCCATGGCAAACGTGCATCGGGGCGATTTTTCCGAGCAGCTGCAAACCAGACGGCGCGACGAAATGGGGCAGCTGATCCACAGCTATAACTTTATGCTCCGCCGCATCAAGGAGCTCATCGGTGAGGTCTATCAGGAAAAGCTGGCGCAGAAGGATGCGGAATTGGAGGCATTGCAGCTGCAAATCAACCCCCATTTTCTATACAACACGCTGGACTCCATCAACTGGATGGCAATTGACGCGGGGGATCTGCCGGTCAGTAAAGCCATCATCGACTTGGGCAATCTCATGGAATACAGTCTATACAGCCAGAGCAGCTTTGCCACCCTGCACGAGGAACTGTGCTATGTGGGCAGCTATCTCCGCCTGCAAAAAAATCGGCTGGAGAACCGGCTGCGCTATGAGATCTCCTGCTGTGCCGGGGCGGAGAGCCGACTGGTTCCCCGGCTGATTTTACAGCCGATTGTGGAAAACGCCATCACCCACGGCTTGGAGCCCACACCGAACGGCGGTGTCCTCACCATCGACATCCGGGAGGATGCCGCAGAGTTGGTGATCGTGGTCAGAGACAACGGCGCCGGAATGGAGCAGAGTCAAGTGACTGCCCTTCTCTCGGGTCAGACAGCGGGACAGCAGGGACATACCTGCATCGGCGTGCGCAATGTGGACAAGCGCCTGCGCCTCCACTATGGCGAGGGCTATCGGCTGGGCATTGAGAGCGCACCCGGCAGCGGTACGGCAGTCACCCTGCGCATCCCTCAGACGGAGCCCACCCCGGAGACAGCGCGCATGCTATGAGAACAGGAGGCAGCCGGATGAACATCGCAATCGTAGATGACGAGCCGAAGACCCGGGTCGGCCTTGAAAAACTGTTGAGCGCACAGGCGGGATTTTCCGTCTGCGGGGTTTTTGAAAACCCGTTGGAGGCTCTCGCTTTTTTGCGGGACAATCCGGCGGATGTGCTGATTACGGACGTGCGGATGCCCCAGCTCTCGGGCTTGGAGCTGATCCGCGCCCTGCGTCAGACCCTGCCCGATTTGAAAATCGTGATTCTCAGCGGCTATCGGGAGTTTTCCTATGCCCAGCAGGCAATCGCCATGGGTGTCTCCCACTATCTGACCAAGCCCACCAATCCCACCGAGCTGTTGGAGGTACTGCACGGCTTGCAGGCACCGGAAAAATCCGACGGAAAGGACGGGCCCCAGATTTCCAATCTGACGGTGAAGGCGGCGCTCTCCTATATCGAACAGCACTATGCCAGCCGTATCACGCTGGGGGATATGGCTGCCGCGCTCTATGTCACGCCCCAATACCTCTGCCGTCTGTTCAAAAAACACACCGCGCAAAACCTCTCGGAATATCTGACGGAATACCGCATGGAGCGGGCAAAGCAACATCTGATGGATCCCCGCTGTAAGATTTCCGAGGTTGCGTCGCTGGTGGGCTTTAACGACCCCGGCTATTTCAGCAGTACCTTTAAGCGGCTCTATGGCGTTACGCCGCTGGAATACCGCAACGGCATAACAGAGGCAGACCAGTCCTCGACGGGCACTGCCACGGAGAAGAATCTCCCCCTATTGTGAGAGAATTCCGGAAAATCGCAAGATTCTAAACAAAATGTCAAGATTGCCCCCTTGTCTCTTTGTGCAGATTGCCATATACTCAAGGGGAGCATCGGAGGATGCACCCAGAGCAACTCACAAATTTGAAAGGGATGAGCGTATGAAACTGAAGTTTAAACTTGCAAGCGCACTGATGGCAATCGCCCTTCTCGCCGGTTGCGGCGCCCCCGCAGCAGAGCCCCCTGCCGAACCCGCCGAACCCGCGGCAACGGCAACTGCCGCCGCCGATTATAAAATCGTGCTGCTGCTGCCCGGCCCCATCAATGACCAGAGCTGGAACGCCACCAACTATGCGGGCTTGCAGGCGTGCAACACCAAACTGGGCACCAAGATGGAGTATGTGGAAAACGTACAGGCATCGGATTTTGAGTCCTCCTTCCGGGAGTATGCCGAGCGCGGCTATCAGCTGATTCTCGCCGCCGGCTCCCAGTTTGACGAGGCGGTTGCGGCGGTCGCCCCCAACTATCCGGACACCACCTTCTGTGTGGTCAACGGCTCCAAATGCGCCGGCGACAATGTCGCCCCCATTTTCCCCAAGGAATATGAAGCCAGCTACATCGCCTCTATCCTGGCGGGCAATGTCTCTAAAACCGGCAATTTCGCCACCATCGGCGGTTTCCCCAACGAGCCCATGGAGCATCTGCTGGACGTGTATGAGACCAATGCGGTGAACATTGCCAAGGCCGCCGGAAAGACCGATGCCAAGGCGACCCGCGCCTATGCCAACAGCTGGGACGACGTGGCTCTGGGCAAGCAGATGGCCGAGCAGATGATCGACAGCGGCGCAGATACCCTGTTTGTCTATGCCAACGAAGTGGGTCTGGGCAGCATCGAGGCGGCAAAGCAAAAGGGTGCCAAGTTCATCGGCTTCTCCAGCGATCAGACCACCATCGACCCCAACACCGTGGTGGCCTCTGTCCTCTTTGACTTTGAGACCTTCTATGTCTGGGCTGTGGATCAGTACATGGCGGGAACCCTCACCGGCAACACCGTCCACGAGGCGGGCATTGCCGAGGGCATCTTCAAACCCATCTATACCGACAATATTGATCAGGCAACCAAGGACGCAGTGGATGCCGGCATTCAGGACTTCAAGGACGGCAAGGTGGACTTGACCGCCATGTTCGCCAAATAGGCAACGAACTATGTAGGGCGGCATCCTTTGACGAGTTGCACGCGGTGACTGACCGTTTTTTCACAACTCGCCTTCTGGGTGCCGCCCTCTTTTTGAAAGCAGCAGAAAGGAGGGACAGGTATTCGTGGAAACGCCTTTTTTTGAATTGCGCGGCATCTCCAAATACTTTGCCCGCGTCATTGCCAATCAGGAGGTCTCCTTCTCCGTAAACCGGGGAGAGGTACTTGCCCTGTTGGGGGAAAACGGAGCGGGCAAAAGCACGGTCATGAAGGTTTTGTATGGTCTTTACCGCGCCGACGAGGGGCAGATTTTCATGGACGGGAAGGAACAGAAGATCACCAGCCCCAAGGCCGCTATGGCGCTGGGGATCTCCATGATTCAGCAGCATTTTTCCCTTGTCCCCGCCCACAGCGTCATCGAGAACATCATTCTGGGCAACGTACACGGTGTGGTGGATTACGCCAAATGCCGGGAGAGCGTGCAGGCGCTGGCGGACAGCTATGGCTTTGACATTCCGGTGGACGCCAAGGTCAGTCAGCTGGACGTGGGCTTGCAGCAAAAGGTGGAGATTTTAAAGGCGCTGTATCTCAATGCCAATCTCCTCATCATGGACGAGCCCACCGCCGTGCTGACCCCTCAGGAGGCGGACAAGCTGATGACCTTCATCCGGGAATATGCCGCCCGGGGCAACGCCGTCATCCTCATCACCCACAAACTCAAGGAGGTCATGGCGGCGGCTGACCGCATTGTGGTCATGCGCGGCGGCCGTGTCTGCGGAGATCTGGCGGCGGCGGGCACCGACGAGGCCGAGCTGTCCCGCCTGATGATCGGCGAGGAGCTGGTATCCCCACGGCGGAAGCCCGCCCGGGACATCTCCCCCGTTCCCCGCTTACAGGTGCAAAATATCAGTCTGCAACGACAGGGGGAGCCGCCTCTGCTCCACGATTTGTCCTTTACCATTGCGGCGGGGGAAATCTTTGGCGTGGCGGGCGTCTCCGGCAACGGACAGGAGGAGCTGTGCGAAATCGTATGGGGGGCGCAGGCACCCGACAGCGGCACCATCTCCCTTGACGGGCAGGACATCACCGCCCTCCCTATCCGCCAGCGCATCGGGCGGGGCATCGGCTATGTGCCGGTGGATCGCTATCGCGATGCAATGGTGATGGACATGACTCTGGCGGAAAACATGATGCTGAAATCCAGCTATGACAAGGGCTGGACAACCCACGGCTTCCTCAATCAAAAGAAGCTGCATGCCATCACCAATGGGGCAATCGCGGACTATAACGTCAAAACCACCGGGCCGGATGCCCAGGCGAAAAGTCTCTCCGGCGGCAACCAGCAAAAGGTTGTGCTGGCGCGAGAGGTCAGTCACGGCGACTCTCTGCTGATTTTAAATCAGCCCACCCGGGGTCTGGATTTGGGCGCGATCAACAACATTCACAGCGCCGTTTTAAAAGAGCGGGAGGCCGGCAAGAGCGTGCTGCTGATCTCCACCGAGCTGTCTGAGATTTTCCAGCTCTGTGATCGCATCGCCGTGATGTATAAGGGCGGCTTTATGGGGATCTATTCCCCCGAGGAACTGAATACGGAAAAAATCGGTCTGCTGATGGCAGGCTGTCATCCCACGGGAGAGGAGGCGCGCACATGAGTGAAAAAATGCGGGATTTGATTCTCACCAACTTGGCGGCCATCTTTTTGGGGCTGTTTCTCAGCGGATTGCTGCTGCTGTTTCTGGGCATCTCCCCCCTGCCGGTTTTTGCCGATGCGGTACGCACCATGTTCGCCGACAAATATACGCTGGGCGATGTCTTTTTAAAGGCGACCCCGCTGATTTTTACCGGCCTTGCCTTTGCCTTCACCTATCAGGCAAACCTATTCAACATCGGTGCGCAGGGTCAGTTTTACATGGGTGCCCTCGCCGCTGTCTCCCTGTCTCTGGCGCTGGAGGGCACAGTGCCCGCCCCCCTCCTGCTTGTGGCGGTCTGTCTGGCCACCTTCCTCGCCGGCGGCGCGGTGGGTGCCACAATCGGCTTTTTAAAGGCGCGGTACAACGCCAATGAGTTTCTGGTCAGCATGATGTCCACCTATGTGGTGCTGGGGCTGATGAACTATCTGCTGCGCACCTTCTTAAAGGAGGCCAAGGGCGAATATCCCCAGACCGACGCCCTCTCTCGCGAGGCATGGCTCCCCACCTTGGTGGACGGCACCCGTCTGCACTGGGGCTTTGTTCTCGCGGTGCTGGTTGCCATCGGCGTGTGGGTACTGCTGTATAAAACGCCGCTGGGCTATCGCATCCGCGCCGTGGGCGGAAACGCGGCGGCGGCGGAGATGTCCGGCATTCGCTCCCGCCGCATCTGCATCATCACCTTCTTCATCAGCGGCGCGCTGGCGGGTCTGGCGGGCTTTACAGAGGTCAACGGCGTGCAGCATATGCTGATTCAGGACTTCAACTCCGGCATCGGCTCGGCGGGCATCGGCATCGCCATTCTGGCGGGGGGAAACCCCATTGGGATCATCTTCGCCTCCCTGCTCTTTGGCGGGCTCTCTGTCATCGGAAACCTCATGGGGCGGATGCCGGGGCTGAACATCCCCTCCAGCATCATTGACTTGATGCAGGGCTTTGTGATGCTGTTTGTGATCAGCGCCTATTTTGTCCGCGCATATTTGGAGAATCGCAGAGAAAAACGCAAGCTGCAAAAGGCGGTGACGAAATGATACTCAGTTTACTCAATCGCTCCCTGATGATGAGCACGCCCCTGCTGCTAGGCTCCCTCTCCGAGGTCTGCGCAGAGCGCTCGGGCATGATGGTAACCGCCATCGAGGGCATCTTTTTACTGGGTGCTTGGGGCGGCTTTGTGGGCAGTTATCTGACGGGCAGTGTGTGGCTGGGACTGCTGTGCGCCATGGGCTGTGGGCTGGTGGTGGCGGCTCTCTATGGACTGCTGACCATCTTTATGCGCCAGCAGCAGGTGGTCACAGGCACGGCGCTGAACATTTTGGCCTTGGGGTTTTGCTCCTATTTTCAGCGGGTCATTTTCGGCGTACCCACCTCGCCCCTGAAAATTTCGCCCCTCCCCTCCATCGCCATTCCGCTGCTGTCAAAAATCCCCATTCTGGGACCCATTTTCTTTCAGCAAAACATTTTGACCTATCTGGTCTATCTCATCATTCCCGCCACTTGGTTTCTCCTGTTCAAGACCTCCTGGGGACTGACCATCCGCTCCACCGGTGAAAATCCAGAGGCGGTGGATGTGGCGGGCGTATCCGTCACCCGGGTGCGTTTTCTGGTGGTACTGGCGGCGGGTGCCATCGGCGGGCTGGCTGGTGCCTTTTATTCCGTGGGCTATCTGGGCATGTTTACGGTCAATATGATCGGCGGGCGGGGCTGGATTGCCTTTGCCATCTGCTTCCTCGGCAACTGGCACCCCAAGGGGGCGGTCATCGGCACGTTGGTTTTCGGACTGGCCGAGGCAGTCGCCATCTATATGCAGACCATCGGCGGCGGCGTATATTTCCCCAACGAGCTGTTCATCGCCCTGCCCTATCTGCTGACCATTATTTTGACGGTCTCCCGCAAAAACTTCAACATCCCCGCCAAGCTCGGCGTCGCCTATGCCAAGGAAAGCTGAGGCACACCGGTCGGACTTTCCCATAGGCAAACAGCACAGCACCGCCCCTCCGGGCTTGGGTGCTGTGCTGTTTTTCTTGGGGCATCGCGGGATCACTGCAACACGCCTTGGGCAGACCCGCCCCCCTGACCGTTCCCCGGAAATCCACCGGGTGGGGATGGGCGGAACGGTTCCCCCCGCCCCCGGAGGAGCACTTGCGATTTTTTCAAACTTGTGGTAGAATGCCCAAGAAAGTCACTGGGAAAGGGCAGGATATTGCATTTGAAAATTGGAACTTTAGAAATTGACAGCAGGCTGGCTCTCGCGCCGATGGCGGGGGTGACCGACCTTGCCTTCCGTCAGATTTGCGCCGAGCTGGGGGCGGGGCTCACCTATACAGAGCTGGTCTCCTCCAAGGCGCTGTGCTATCAGGACAAGAAATCCCGTCTGCTACTACAGCCCTTCCCCGGCGAGCACCCCTTTATCGCCCAGATTTTTGGCAGCGATCCCGTCTGCATGGCAGAGGCCTCTGTCCTAGCCGCTGAAATTTCCGGCGCAGACGCGGTGGACATCAACATGGGCTGTCCCGTGGGCAAGGTGGTGAACAACGGGGACGGCTCTGCCCTCATGCGGGACCCGGAGAAGGCGGCGCGGCTGGCAGAGGCGGTGGTTCACGCCTGCCCCGTGCCTGTCACCGTGAAAATGCGGCGGGGCTGGGACAAGGGCAGCATCAACGCCGTGGAGCTGGCAAAGCTGCTGGAGGGCGTGGGCGTTGCCGCCATCGCCGTCCACGGTCGCACCCGGGTGCAGATGTACGGCGGTGTCGCCGATTGGAGCACCATCCGCGAGGTGAAGGAGGCCGTCCACATCCCCGTCCTCGCCAATGGCGACATCTTTTCCCCAGAGGATGCGGTGCGGATTTTAAAGTCCACCGGCGCGGATATGGCGATGGTGGGACGGGGCTGCTTCGGCAATCCATGGCTCTTTGCCGGGGCGAAGGCCGCCCTCGCCGGTGAGCCGATCCCGCCCCTGCCGCCGCTGAAGGAGCGGTGCGACACGGCGGTGCGTCAAATCGAGCTTGCCGCCGCCGTAAAGGGCGAAACCCTGGCCATCTTAGAGGCGCGGCATCACTATTGCTGGTATCTCAAGGGCGTGCCCCACGCCAATTATTATAAGGAGCAAATCGTCCGCATGAACACGTTGGAGGATTTGTATCGCATCACAAAGGGCATCCAGCGGGACTTGACCTAAGGTCGTCCCCCGGGCTGCTCTCAACTGAAAAGCAGAGGAGGGATTGCGGAATGCGTCCGGAAGCAGAACTGGTCACCGCCGCCCAAGGCGGCGATGAGGCGGCGTTTGAAGCGCTGCTCCATCAGTATGAAAATCAGGTTTTCACCTTGGCGCGGCGCATCTGCGGCAATCCCGACGATGCAGCCGAGGCGGCGCAGGAGGCGTTTTTGTCCGCGTGGCAGGGTCTGCGGTTTTTTCGACAGGAGGCAAATTTCTCCACTTGGCTGTACCGCCTCACCTCCAACGCCTGCATCGACCTGTTGCGGCGGGAAAAGCGCCAGCGGGTCTCCTTCTCCTTTGACGAGGAGGGCTGCACGCTGGAGGTGACGGACAGCGCCCCCACGCCGGAGCAGGCCTTGGAGCAAAAGGATCTGCGGGCGGGCATCGAGCAGGGGCTGGATGCCCTCACCGACGAGCATCGTCAGGTGCTGGTATTGCGGGAGCTGCACCAGCTGTCCTATGACGAAATCGCCGACGTGCTGGATTTGGACGTGGGCACCGTCAAGTCCCGCATCAGCCGGGGACGGGGACAGCTGCGGAAATTTTTGCTGAAAAATGGGAACTTTTTCAGCCCTGCGCCGTCCAATCCAAGAGAAGTGGAGGGCTGCAAATGAAATATTGCGAAGAATATGTCGCCGCCCTCAGCGCATTTGTGGACGGGGAGCTGAGCGAGGCGGAGTCCGGCTTGCTCCGGGCGCATCTGGCATCCTGCCCCGGCTGCCGCGCCTATCTGGCGGATTTGCGCGCCATGCAGGCCGCCTTCCCTCCCATGGAGACAGCACCTGTCGATTTTGCCGCCGGCGTGATGGCGCGGATACAGGGCGGGACAGTTAAGCCCCGCTCCCGCCGCCGGCTGTATCCCCTTTTGGGCGCTGTGGCGGCCTGTCTCGTGTTGCTGGTCACTGTGGGTCTGTTCCCCGCCCCGCCCGCTGCCCCATCAGCCGCCCCGCCACAGGCGACGCAGGAGGCTCCCCGTATGCGGGATACCGCCAATGAGTTCGCCATAGCGGACAGCGATTCCGCCCCCGCCCTCGTTGACAGCGCCCCCGCCCCGGCAGATACTGCCCCGGAGAGCGCCGCCGCACCTGCGGATGCTGCCCCGGTTGACAGCGCCCCTGCCCCGGTGACTGCCCCCGGCAATCCCGGCGAGACAGCGGTGGGCATTG
>JAVVOA010000054.1:0-4658 GCA_036656515.1 Oscillospiraceae bacterium
GTGCCCTTCAGGCAATAGACCACCAGCAGACCCATCATGGCGGGGGGCAGTACCTTCCCCAAGTATTGGATGACGGCAGGGGGCTCTTTCTTTTCAGGAAACAGGAGAAAGGGCAGAAAGCGCGTGACCATAGCGCCCCCCGCCACGGCGAGGATGATACCCAGAGTCTCCCAGTTGGTCAGATACATAGGCGTTTCCTCCCAATCAGCAGAGTCACCAGCACCAGACCCATGGCGGGCAGCACCAGATTTTCTGCGCCGAACAGCACAAGGCTCAGTGCGGTGCAGGCAAGCCCAATCACGGCGGCGGGATGATTTTCCCGCTTTTTCCATTGCTCCAACAGCAGAACCACCATCAGCGCGGTGAGGGCGAAGTCCAGCCCGGCGGTGTTGAAGGTGATGAGATTGCCCACCAGACCGCCCAGCGCCGTGCCGATGACCCAGTAGAAATAGTTGCAGAAGGAGAGGGTGCAGTAAAAGGGCTTGCGCTCCACCCCCGCCGGAATGTCCACCGAGGAGGAGAGGGAAAACGTCTCGTCGCAAAGGGTGAAAATCAGCAGGGGACGCACCCTGCCCAGCCCCCGATACCGCTCCAGCATGGACAGCCCCTGAAAGACATAGCGGGCGTTGACCATCAGACTCAGCAGGAAGGCCGCGACGGGGTCAAAGGCGGTGGTGAGCAGGGTGATGGCCACAAATTGCATGCTGCCGCAAAAGGCGATGGCGCTCATCAGCGTGGACCAGACCACGCCATAGCCCTTGGTCTGCATCAGCACACCATAGGCGATCCCCAGACAGAGAAAGCCCGTCATCACCGGGATCGTCAGGGGAAATGCCGCCCGAACCGCCGTGCGCCGCGCCTCTCTCTTTTCGTTTATGTCCATCCGAAGCCCTCTTTCTACTGTCGTCCGCGCCCGGGGACGCAGACAGGATACGCCGGGTTTCCCCCAAACGGGGCAAAAGCTGCCTCCGCCAAGGGGAGAGCGGTGGGGGGACGCACAGCGTCCCCCCGCAGGTCACATACTGGTGGGCGCGTCCACGCCGATGATGGTCAGTCCGTTTTTCAGCACCCGACGGGTGGTATCTGCCAGCAGAAGCCGCGCCTGTGCCAGCGCCGGCGCTTCGCCCCGGATGCGACAGGCGGTGTAAAACCGATGGAAGCAGCCCGCCAGCTCCACCAGATAGCGATTGATGTGGGAGGGATCGTAGTCCCGCGCCGCCAGCCGGATCTCCTCGCAATAGGTCGCCAGCTGCTTGATGAGCGCCCGCTCCGTCTCCCCGGTCAGCAGGGACAAATCGGTCTGGGCAACAGGCAGGGGGGTGACACCCTCCCCCTCTAAGGTGCGGAGCAGAGAGCAGATGCGGGCATAGGCATACTCCACATAGTAGATGGGATTCTCCGAATCCTCCCGCACCGCCAGACCCAGATCGAAGTCCATCTGGGTGTCGGGCTTGGAGTTGAAGAACCACCGTGCCGCGTCCACCGGAATCTCGTCCAGCAGATCGGACAGGGAGATGGCCTTGCCGGTGCGCTTGCTCATCCGCACCACCTCGCCGTCCCGCAGCAGCTTGACCAGCTGCATCAGCACGATGTCCAGCCGACCGGAGCCGTCCAGTCCCAGCGCGTCCAATGCGCCCTTGAGCCGGGCGACGTGTCCGTGGTGATCCGCGCCCCAGACGTTGATGACCCGGTCAAAGCCCCGGGTGGCAAACTTATTGCGGTGATAGGCGATGTCGGCGGCAAAATAGGTGTAGAAGCCGTTGGCGCGGCAGAGCACGTCATCCTTCAAGTCCAGCTTGTCGATGTCCGCCTGCTTTTTGCCGGCCTTCAGCAGGTTTTCCCCCATGATTTGGGCGGTTTTCAGCCACAGCGCCCCCTCTTTTTCATAGGTGTAGCCCGCCGCTGTCAGCAGCTCTGCCGTCTCCTTTACCGCGCCGTCCTCGTGGAGGGTGGACTCGTAAAACCAGTTGTCATAGTGGATTTTATACCGGGCCAAATCGGATTTCATCTTGGGCAGATTGGTGTCCAGTCCAAACCGCGCCAGCGTGTCCCGCCGGGTGTCCACAGACACGGACATCAAAGCCTCGCCATGGGCATCGTAATACGCCTGCGCCAAGTCCCGGATGTCGCCGCCCTGATAGCCATCCTCGGGGAAGGGGACGTTCTCCTCGCCCTGTATGAGTTGCAGATACCGCGCCTCCAACGACTGGGCGAATTTCTCGATCTGATGCCCGGCATCGTTGACATAGAATTCCCGATAGACCTCTGCGCCGCTGGCCGCCAGCACGGCGGCGAGGGTGTCTCCCAGAACGCCGCCCCGGGCGTTGCCCATGTGCATGGGGCCGGTGGGGTTGGCAGAGACGAATTCCACCATGATACGCTGTCCCCGGAGAGCGTCGGAGGAGCCATAGCCGTCCCCCTCGGTCTCCACAGCGGCAAGCACCGCGTCATACCAGCCGTCGCCCAGACGGAAGTTTAAAAAGCCCGCGCCGGCGATTTCGGCAGAGGAAAAATAGCTGCCCGTCAGCTGCAATTGCGCCAACAGTGCCTCGGCAATTTTGCGGGGGGGCTGATGGAGTGCCCGTGCCGCCGCCAGAGCAAAGGTGGTGGTATAGTCGCCGTTGGCGGTATCCTTGGGGATTTCCACCGGCACGGCGGGCAGCTCGGCCTCGGGCAGACTGCCTGCCGCCACGGCGGCGCGATAGGCGGCAAGGGTCAGGGTCGCCGCCTGCTCTTTTGCGTTTTGAATCAGATTCTGCATCTGTGACACCTCATTTTTCATTTTTCCCGGACACTGATGTGAAAGCAGTTGTGCCCGGTGACTTCGTGCTGTACGGCAATGCTGTAGCGGATCTCCATGTGTCCGCCGGCGAGGGTCATCTCTTTTTCCAAAAGACTGGTGGAAATGTCGATGCTCATGTCGCCATAGGGGGTCTCATAGGAGGAGCTGTGCTGCTTCCCCTGCTCGAATACCATCTGGGAATTGACCAGACCGGCGCGGGTCAGGATGACCTGATTGCCCCGCAACTCAAAGGTGGTGGTGGTACCTGCCATGCCGGTGAGCTCGCTCTCCTCATAGGAGAGGAAATAGCCCTCTGCCGTCTCCAGCAGTGTGCCCTCGGTGATCAGCTCGGTGCTGTCGGGATCGGTCTCCTCGAAGTATTGTTCCCCCCGGACGGAAATCATCACGGGCTTGCCCCGCTTAGTATCGATCAATGTCAATCTGGTTGACTTCATAGCGCAAATCCTCCTGCAAAAACCAGCCGGCAAGCTTCTCGAAATCCGCCGCGCGATCACTGGCATAGTATGTCGCGTCTCCCACGCGGTCGGGGGCGGCGAGCAGGCTCTTTGCCTGCAACAGACGCTTTAGCTCAAAGGCGGATTCCTCGCCGGCGGAAATCAGCTCCACACCCGCCCCCATCACGCCGCCGATGACTTGGGTCAGCAGGGGATAGTGGGTGCAGCCCAAAATCAGGGCGTCCATGCCGGTCGCCCGCAGCTCCTCTAAATACTCCCGCGCCACGGTCTCGATCACCGGGTCGCCGGGGAGAAACCGCCCGTTTTCCACCAGCGGTACAAACAGGGGACAGGGCTTGGCAAAGACCTGAATCGCCGGATCCAGTCCCGCGATGGTCCTCTCATAGACCCCACTGCGAAAGGAGGCCTGGGTGGCGATGATGCCCACCTTTTTGTTGCGGGTCTGGGCGGCGGCGCGGCGACAGGTGGGCTCCACCACGCCCACCATGGGCAGAGGGGCGTTTTCCGCCTGCAAAATGTCCAGCGAGGTGGTGCTGACGGTGCCGCAGGCGATGAGGATCGCCTTTAAATCGAAGCTGCGCAAAAAACGCAGATCCTGCCGGGCGTATTTTAAAATCGTCTCCGGCGACCGACCGCCATAGGGGACGCGGGAGGTGTCTCCAAAATAAATCAAATCCTCGCCGGGGAGAATGCGTCGGAGGGCGCGCACCGCTGTCAGTCCGCCCAGCCCCGAGTCGAAAACGCCGATGGGTCTGTTATCCATGATTGATGCTCCTTATTGTTTCCCATTCTCTGTGAGAATGCGCATTTCACCCTAATTAGAATTGTGCGGTATTGCCCTAAGTTATCCATTATACTATGACAACACAATCCTCGCAAGTCAGATTTTAGCCTTTTTACCCACTTTTTTATCTGGTATTTTCCCTGCATCTCTGCTATACTCTCTCTATACGGATTCCATTATGCCATACACAAGGATTTTTACAGGCGGACAGGAGGTGCTCCATGGACATAAAACTGACCGATCAGCAGTATCGCTATCTTCTGGATTTGGTCTACATAGGAAACTGGGTGCTCAATTCCACCCGCGAGGCGGATCGCATCCGGGAATATGACGAGGTGGAAAGCCTCATTTTCTCCCACTGCGGGGGACAAAAAATGCCAAAGCTCATCGAGACGCTGGACGGCGAGATCATCCCCTCCCGCGCCTTTGCCGAGGGCGGCATTCACGAGGCGATCGCCGATTACGAGGACGTGACGGTATACGAGGTGCTGGCCGAGGAGCTGGCGCTCCGGGATTTGGACGGGGAGCCTCTCACCCGCGAGAACTACGAGGCATTGATGTCCCGGATGGACAAATATCTGGGCGAATTCGAGGAAAACGGGATGGAACATCTGTC
>JAVVOA010000054.1:4757-11617 GCA_036656515.1 Oscillospiraceae bacterium
ACCCCCCAGAGGACTGGCGGGTAGCAGCGTTTTGAGGTCTAACGTTTTTGCCCCGCTTTTTTCAAAAAGCGGGCGTACCTATCCCCCGCAGTGCGGGGGAGGACAGCTGAGCTGAAATGATGGAGGATATACAAATGACAGAAAAATCCAAGGTTTACTTTGCGGATTTTCGGGCGGATTATCACGAGAATCTACAGAAAAAACTGACACGACTGATGCAGACCGCCGGCATGGGCGGGATTGACTTCGACGGGAAATACACCGCCATCAAAATTCACTTTGGCGAGCCGGGCAATCTGGCGTTTTTGCGTCCCAACTGGGCAAAGACCGTGGTGGACTTTATCAAGGCCCGGGGCGGCAAGCCCTTTTTGACCGACTGCAACACCCTCTATGTGGGCGGGCGGAAAAATGCGCTGGATCATCTGGATTCCGCGTACCTCAACGGCTTCTCCCCCTTTTCCACCGGCTGTCACTGTCTGATCGCCGATGGGCTGAAGGGCACGGACGAGGCGCTGGTGCCGGTTGTGGGCGGCAAATATGTGACCGAGGCGAAAATCGGACGCGCCATCATGGACGCGGACGTGTTCATCACCCTCTCCCATTTCAAGGGACACGAGTCCACCGGCTTTGGCGGCACCCTGAAAAATATCGGCATGGGCTGTGGCTCCCGGGCGGGCAAGATGGAGATGCACAACGCCGGCAAGCCCTATGTGCAGACGGAAAACTGCATCGGCTGCGGCAGCTGCTCCAAAATCTGCGCCCACTCTGCCGCCGTGGTGACAGACGGCAAGGCCTCTATCGATCACAGCAAATGCGTGGGCTGTGGACGTTGCATCGGTGTCTGCCCCGCCGACGCGGTGGTGACGGACAACGACGAGTCCAACGACATCCTCAATTGCAAAATCGCCGAGTATACCAAGGCGGTGGTGGATGGTCGCCCCTGCTTCCACATCTCCTTGGTGCTGGACGTGTCCCCCATGTGCGACTGCCACTCGGAAAACGACGCGGCAATCGTGCCCAATGTGGGCATGTTCGCCTCCTTCGACCCCGTGGCGCTGGATGTGGCCTGCGCCGATGCTGTCAATGCCCAGCCGCCCCTGTCCGGCAGCTATCTGTTTGATCTGGGGCACGACCACGCCGATCACGACCACTTCCACGGGATGCACCCGGACACCAATTGGATGAGCACCATCGCCCACGCCGAGGAGCTGGGTCTGGGCACCCGGGACTATACCCTGATCAAAATCTAAGGAATCGCTGACAGCGATCAAAAAGCCACTGCGCAGTTTGCGCAGTGGCTTTTTTAATCTTATTGGGGGCAGACCGCCGCCGTTTGCAGCGGGGGCTGGCAGGAGACCGACTGCATGACATGCAGATCATAGGGCTCGTACACCGCATGGCGATAGGCCTCTACATCCAGAGGGGTCTTGTCCCAGTCGGCATGGATTTCGCCGGTCTGCTTGATCAAAATATCGTATAGAATGGCATAGGTGGTGTCGCCGTCCTTCTCCACAATGGTGCTGTAGGGCAGGGTCTTGTGATAGGTCAGCTCCATGCCCCGATAGTCAAAGTGAAAGCCGCACCGCATCCGACAGCCGTCCAGCCCCGCATAGGTCGCCAGTCCCCGCAGATCCCGGAGAATCTGATCGTGCGCCTCGTCATAGAGGTTTTCCGGTGTGGTGGCGGTATAGTCAAAGCGGAACTGGATGGAGACGGGCAGCCCGTGAAAGCGCTCTAAATAGGGGATGATTTCCTGTTTGGGATAGTCGCGATAGAGCACGCAGTTGATGCGGACGGGCACCCCCAGTCGGGACAGCAGCTCATCATTGGACTCCTGCACATATTTGACCAGATGGCGGGACACGTTGATGCAGGTGATCTTCTCCCGATTGCGCCGGGTAAAGCGGACAATATCCTCCGGTGACTGATGCTCGGACACCGGCAGGGTGGAGTTGATATAGACCTTGTGGGTGGTGGGAATGCGATCTAACATCAATTGCAAATCATCCAGTTTGGCCAGCGGCTCGCCCCCGGTGAACACAAAATCGCAGTGGGGGGTGATGCGATCCATCACAGTGATGCTCTCGCAGATCTTCTCCACGCTGAAGCCCTCTAAATCGGAGTACTCCTCTTTATTGATACAAAACGGACAGTGGTTGCCACAGTCGTAGGGTACAAAGACCGTAACGGTCGCGCCACCCTCGCGCGTCTTATAGGGATAATTCATGTGACCTTTCCAGCCTTTCCCAAGAGAGTTCGAGTCTATTCGGCACAAAATGCTCTCATCGCGCAAAGGCGCGCGGTCGCAGGGCGTTTTGCGGAAAAAATAGCAGCCCATGAGCTGCATCAATTACACTTGTTCCATTTTAGAACAAAACTGCCCGTAGGTCAAGCCCAAACTGGCTTTTCGCCGCTGATTGCTAAAATTTAGCTGTTAAAAAATTTGCAAGCTGAGTGGAATACAGGACAGGTGGCGACATTAAAGATGCGTTAAGGGGACGGTTTTTCCCGTTAAGACAAAGTTTACAGTTTTTTTACAAGTGACAACTTACTTGACAAGTACAAGTTGTTAGTATAAAATAAGCATCATCCAAAAAAAGAGAGAACGGCAAAACGGAGGCAGCTGTCCCCCGGATTTGTCGGAGAAATGGAAGGGCATATCATGACTGAGACTGCTGCCCCCGCGCAATATTTGCAGATTGCATTGGACATTGCCACCCGCATCGCCGCCGGCGAATTTGCCGAGGGCAGCCGGATTTACGGACGCTCGGTGATGTCCTCCGAATACTCTGTGTCCCCCGAGACCATCCGTCGGGCGCTGATGCGTCTGTCGGATATGAAGGTGGTGACCATCAAGCCCCAGAGCGGTGCCGCTGTCCTGTCGGCAGACAGTGCCCGCCGCTATATCCAGCGCTATGGCGAGCAGAACGACGTACAGGCACTGCGCACCCAGCTGAAGGATTTGATGGGACAGTACGTCGATCTCAACCGGCGGCTGTTAGAGGTCTCGTCGGCGCTGTGCAGCAGCCGGGACACTTTTTCGGCGGCGGCGACGGAGCCCTTTCCCAACTATGAGATCACCATTCCGGCGGACTCCTGGATCATCGGCAAAAGCATCGGCGGTCTGCGTTTTTGGCAGGCCACCGGCGGCACGGTGGTGGGCATCCGGCGGGGACAGCATGTGTTGCTGTCGCCGGGCCCCTTCGTGGAGCTGTATCCGGGCGACGTCATTGTTTTAGTAGGCAGTCCCACGGCGGTAGAGGCCGCCCGGGACTTTGTAAAGGAAGGAGGATGTCATGATTCAATTTGAGCATGTCAACAAAAGCTATGGAAAATCGGCAATTCTAAAGGATTTGAACTTCACCATTCAGAAAGGCGAGTTCGCGGTACTCATCGGGCCCTCGGGCTGTGGAAAAACCACCACGCTGAAAACCATCAACCGCCTCATCGAGCCGGACTCCGGCAAAATCTATGTGGACGGTCAGGATATCTCCGCCACGGATAAGGTGGAGCTGCGGCGGCACATCGGCTATGTCATCCAGCAGATCGGCCTGTTTCCCAACATGACCGTGGCACAGAATATCTGCGTGGTGCCCAAGCTGCTGAAATACGACAAGCAGCAGTGCGACGACATTGTCCACGATATGCTAAAGCTGGTGGACATGGAGCAGTACGCCGAAAAATACCCCAGCGAGCTCTCTGGCGGACAGCAGCAGCGCATCGGCGTTCTGCGGGCACTGGCGGCATCGCCCCCCATCGTGCTGATGGACGAACCCTTCGGGGCGCTGGATCCCATGACCCGCGAGGTCTTGCAGGACGAGGTGAAGAATTTGCAGCAGCGGCTGCACAAGACCATCGTCTTTGTCACCCACGATATGGGCGAGGCATTGAAGTTGGCAGACACCATCATTTTCATGGAGGGCGGGCAGATTGCCCAGATGGCATCCCCCGAGGAGATGCTGGAGCATCCCGCCAATGACCGCATCCGCAGTTTTATGGGCAAGCGTTCCACAGAGTCCGCCGCCCTGACGGTGGATCATATCATGCGCACCAACGCCTATCGGGTCAACCGCAGTCGGGGCGTGCTGGAGTGCGCCGACAAGATGGCGCGCAGCGGGGTGGATACCCTGCTGGTCACGGGGGACGATCACCGCTACTTAGGCACCGTCTCCATCAAGGACATCAAGCTCCGGGGGCGGGAGGTCACCAGTATCGAGCCCCTGATCACCGATTCTGCACGCACCGTGCGGGTGGGCGAGGACGCCCGCCAGTGCTTTGATTATCTGCTCAGCTCCGGCGACAACTATGTGGTGGTACTCAACGACAACGACACCATCGCCGGGATCGTGACCAAAACCAGCATGGCACGGGCTGTGGCGGAAACCCTGTGGGGGGATGCAAAATGACACAGTTTTTCGCCACCTATGGCGCGATGCTGGTCAAGTCCGTCCTTGTCCATGCGGGCTATGTCGCCATCTCTGTGGCAATCGGGTTTGGGTTGGGACTGCTGTTTGGCGTCCTGCTGTCCCGGGTGCCCCAGTACTCCGGCGTGATTTTGCCGGTGCTGTCCATTTTCCAGACCATCCCCGGCATTGTATTCATCGGCATCCTGTTCCTGTTTCTGGGCATGGTGCCTGCCACCGCCATCATCGCGCTGGCGATCTATGCCATCTTCCCGGTGCTAAAAAACACCTATACCGGCATCGTGGGCGTGGCGCCCTCCTTTGTGGAGGCGGCAAAGGGCTGTGGCATGTCACCCATGCAGACGCTGCTGCGGGTGGAGCTGCCTCTGGCTATGCCCACCATCATCGCCGGTCTGCGGATGTCCACCATCTACACCGTCAGCTGGGCGGTGCTCACCTCCATGATCGGCTTAGGCGGCCTCGGCGATTTCATCTATCAGGGTGTCAGCTCCAACAACAACACCCTGATTGTGGCGGGGGCGATTCCCGCCGCGATTCTCGCCGTGGTGGCGGGCTCGCTGATTGATCTGCTGCAAAAGAAGGTCACCCCTCGAGGACTGCAAAAGGAGGGGAGACAATGACCGTCAATTTGATTGTAGAGCATCTGACCATCGTGGTTGCCGCCGGCGTGCTGGCGGTTGCCATCGGATTGCCTCTGGGCGTGGTTGCCTATCTGTACAAGGGGGCGCGGGGCATCATCCTGTGGGTGGCAGATCTGCTGCAAACCATTCCGTCGCTGGCGCTGCTGGGCATCATCATGGTGTTTCTGGGGGCGGGCAAGCTGACGGTGATTCTGGGCATCACCCTGTATTCCCTGCTGCCCATCGTGCGCAACACCTGTCTGGGCTTGCAGGAGGTGGATCCCGCCATCCGAGAGGCGGCGCGGGGCATGGGTATGGGCAAGCTCTATCGCACCCTGTATGTGGAATTCCCGCTGGCGTTTCCCATGGTCTTCACCGGCATCCGTATCGCCGTGGTCAACGCCATCGGCTCCGCCGTGTTTGCCGCCTTTGTGGGCGGGGGCGGACTGGGTACCGCCATCTATCGGGGCATCCGGGTGCAGAATATGAGCCTGATTTTGACCGGCACCGCCACCCTCATGGTCATCGCCGTGATTTTCGACCTGCTGATGGGCGGCATTGAGAAGCACTTGAATCAGGGGCGGCGCAGGTCGTCCCGCGACTAGAAAGGAAGTCTCTATGAAACAAACATCCAAACGCCTTGTCGCTGCCCTGCTGGCCGGACTGCTGGCACTGTCGCTGACCGCCTGCGGCGGCGGTGGCGGCGCCTCCTCCAAGGAGGTGGTGCTCTATGACGGCAACTACAGCGAGATGCAGCTCATCCACCAGATGGTGAAGCTGCTGGTGGAGAAAAACACCGACCTGACCGTCACCATCAAGGACGAGATGAGCAACGTCAACGCCTTCCGGGAGCTGACGGCGGATCCCCCCGCCAGCGATCTGGTCAACAGCTATGACGGCACCTTGCTGACCACCTTTTTAAAGCAGGATCCCGCCGACGTGCCCGAGGGCAAGTCGCTGTACGAGTACACCAACGAGCAGGCGATGAAAGAGTACAACATTCGGATGCTGGATCTGCTGGGCACTGACAACACCTATGCCATCGCCGTGCCGGAGACCATCGCCGCCCAGTACAAGCTGGAAAAGGTCAGCGATTTGATCCCCGTGGCGGGAGAGCTGGTCTTTGGCGCAGAGCATGAGTTCTTCACTGAGGAGGGCAGCATGAAATACGGACCCTTTGTGAAATTTTACGGGCTGAACTTCAAGGATAAGGTGTCTGTGGACATCGGACTGAAATATGCCGCCATCGAAAACGCCAGCTTCCAAGTGACCGAGGTCTATGCCACCGACGGCTTAAACCGCAAGGCGGGTCTGAAGATTTTGGAGGACGATTTGCAGTTCTTCCCGGAGTACAACGGCGCACTTCTGGTGCGGGATGATCTGTTTGCCCGGGTGGCGGAGACCGCCCCCAATCTGGAGGAGGTGCTCAATCAGCTGGGCGGCATCTTCACCAATGAGATCATGACCGACCTGACCTATGCCGTGGACGTAGAGGGTCGCCCGGTGGCAGAGGTCGCCACCGAGTTCTTGCAGAAGCAGGGACTGCTGTAAGCGAAGCCGTCCCGGGGGGAATGGTACGCACGAGGGGCGGGGTACGCCAACTTTTTGAAAAAAGTTGGACAAAAACTTTAATGATCATTTTCTGTTGGACTTTCCAATTGAATCAGCATGCGAATATTTCCCTCAAAGTAGCGTTGTAGCGGCGGATACCATCCGCCGCTACGCGTATTTCCTGACAGATGACTGACATATGCAGACAAAACAAAGGGGCGGATACCATCCGCCCCTTTGTCCGTTTCTCAATCAATGGTATAGC
>JAVVOA010000055.1:0-11134 GCA_036656515.1 Oscillospiraceae bacterium
GTCCTGTTTCAGGCGACCCAAGTGGTGATCCCCATTCTCCCCGGCGGGCTGGGCTGTCTGGGCGGGGTGGTTCTGTTCGGGCCGTGGCTGGGCTTTGTCTATAACTATATCGGCATCTGTCTGGGCTCGGTGGTGGCGTTTTGCATCGCCAAAAATTGCGGACGGCCGGTGCTCTACACGCTGTTTAACGAGAAGGTCATCGACAAATACGATGCGTGGACAAGCCGTCGCTTTGACAGGTGGTTCGCTCTCGCCATTTTCCTGCCGGTGGCGCCGGACGATTTTCTCTGCTATCTGGCGGGCACCACGCCCATGAGTCTGCGCAAATTCACCGCCATCATTCTATTGGGCAAGCCCGCCGCCATCGCGCTGTACAGTCTGGGACTGCACATGCTTTTACAGCAGATTTTGACGCTGGCTCATTAAACCGGCGTTTTGAGGAGGACGCGCTATGTTTGTACATCTGTATTCCGGCTGTCGCTCGCTGGTGGCAAAAAGCGGTGTGGGCGAGGCGATTTTGCACCAGAGGGAAATGCTGACCCGGGCGGGTCTGGACACCACCGATCACTGGTCCCCCGCCGCTGACATTCTCCACTGCAACACCATCTTCCCCGACTCGGTGTGGGCGGCGCGTCGGGCAAAGCGCCGGGGCGAAAAGGTGGTCTATTACGGTCACTCCACCATGGAGGACTTTCGCAACTCCTTTAAGTGCTCCAATCTCTTCGCCCCCCTGTTCCGCCGCTGGATCATCCACTGCTATGAGGCGGGGGACGTGGTGATCACCCCCACCCCCTACTCCAAGCGCCTGTTGGAGGGCTATGGCATCCGCAAGCCCATCTATGCCCTGTCCAACGGCATCGACACCGATTTCTTCGCCCCCGACATCGATCGCCGTCTGGCGTGGCGGGAAGCATACGGCCTGCGCCCCGACGAAAAAGCCGTCATCTCCGTGGGACACTATATCGCGCGCAAGGGCTTGCCGGACTTTGTGGCACTGGCGCGGGAGCTGCCGGACATTCGCTTTTTCTGGTTCGGATACACCAATCTGAATTTGGTGCCCGCCGAGATTCGAGAGGCCATCCAGCACGCCCCGTCCAACCTGTCCTTCCCCGGCTATGTGAATCGGGAGGAACTGCGCAACGCCTATTGCGGCTGTGATTTGTTCGCCTTTCTCTCCCACGAGGAGACCGAGGGCATCGTGGTTTTGGAGGCGCTGGCCTGCGGCATCCCCGTTCTGGTGCGGGACATCCCTGTCTATGAGGACTGGCTGGAGGACGGCGTATCCGTCTATAAGGCGCAGGATCTCATCGGCTTTCGGGACAGGCTGGAGGGTATTCTCTCCGGCGCATTGCCCAATCTGACTGCCCGGGGTCGCACCGTGGCACAGGCGCGGAGTCTCACCGCCACCGGCAATCGTCTGCTGGAAATCTATGCCGAGACCGGGCTTCTGCCCCAGCCGGAGCGCCTGCCCCACCCCTGCGACACCGTCTATGCCGTGGCGCGGAAAAAGCCCGCCTGATTTTTCCCCCCACACCCAAATTCCACTCCGTCGCTGTCACGCAGAGAGCGGGGCAGATAGAAAGCAGCCGTCCTCCACATGGGGGGACGGCTGCTTTGCGTCTGTTTTAGGGAAACTCTGGTTCAAGTCCGGCAGATCAGCTCGGCAAAGTCCCGGATGCAATACTCTGTCATCTGCTCCTGCGCCGGGGTCACAGGCACATCGCCCACCACGGCGGCAAGGCGAAAATCGGCGGCATACAGCACCGGGAGCTGCTCCAAATCCGCCGTAAACACCACCACCGTCGGCTTTGCCGTCTGCAAACGGCGGACAGCCCGCTCGTATACGTCCTCGATGCCGCCCCGCACCTCTCCGGCGCTCAGAACACCCCGAAAGCGCTCCCCCAGACCGGCGCGGGATAGCACCCCCTCTGCCTCTGACCGCTCTCCCGCCGTCACCAGATAGAGCCAGACACCATCCATTTTCAGCAGAGATAAAAATTCGGATACCCCCGGTCGGGGCTTTCCCGCCCCGTCGCAGAGCAAGTCCGTCCCGTCAAATATCGCGCCCTGCAACCGCATCACGCCACCTCCGATTTCTCTCGTTTGCATCAGTATAGCCCCAACGCCCCGCCCCGTCAAGCGGCGGGAAAGCCGCCGTTCCGGCTTGACTTTTCCCCGGAAATCCCGTATAGTAAGCCTCATAGCGTTACCCTCATATGAGGATAACGAAAACAGAGGGAAGGTGCTCGCCATGGAGGACAGCTGTGCCCGTACCATCGACTATCTGCGCCTGTCGGTCACCGATTTGTGCAACTATCGATGCCGCTACTGTATGCCGGAGGACGGGGTCTGCAAGCGCGCCCACAGCGACATACTGTCGGTGGAGGACTGCGTGGAAATCGCCCGCGCCGCCGCCGCCTGCGGCATCCGAAAAATCCGTCTCACCGGGGGCGAGCCGCTGGTGCGCCACGGAATTTTGGATATCTGTCGGGGCATCGGGGCACTGCCGGGCATCCGGGAGCTCTGTCTCACCACCAACGGCAGTCTGCTGACGGAGCTGGCACAGCCCCTGCGGGACGCGGGTGTCACCCGCCTGAACATCAGTCTGGATACCCTGCGCCCGGAGCGCTTTGCCTCCCTGACCCGCCGGGGTCGCTTGTCGGACGTACTGGACGGCATCGCGGCGGCAGAGGCGGCGGGCTTTGACCGGCTGAAGCTGAACACCGTCTTGATCGGCGGGGTCAACGACGATGAGATCCCGGATTTTGTCGCCCTCACCCAGACACATCCCTGGGAGCTGCGCTTCATCGAGCTGATGCCCATGGGCGAATGCCGCTGCTGGGACAGCCGCTGCTTTCTCCCCGCCGATCGGGTGCTGGAGGTCTGTCCCACTTTGCAGCCCCTGCCGTCTGACGGTGTGGCGCGGCGCTATCGACTGCCCGACGGGGCGGGCGCGGTGGGGCTGATCGCCCCCCTGTCCCATCGGTTTTGCGGGGACTGCAACCGCATCCGGGTCACGGCGGACGGGCGATTAAAGCCCTGCCTTCACTCGGCGGAGGAATTGCCCCTAAAGGGACTCCACGGCGACGCGCTGCTGGCACAGCTCCGGGCGGGGATCGCGGCAAAGCCCGACAGGCATCATTTGATCGAGGCGGGCGGCAGCGACACCCCCCGCTCCATGAACGAAATCGGAGGCTAACCATGGAACTGACACATTTAAATGAACAGGGTCGCGCCCGGATGGTGGACGTGACGGACAAGGCGATCACCTCTCGGACGGCGACGGCGGCGGGAACGGTGGTGCTTGCCCCCGCCACACTGCAAGCCATCCGGGCGGGGGGCATGAAAAAGGGGGACGTGCTGGCGGTGGCACAGGTGGCGGGCATTCTCGCCGCCAAGCGGACGTGGGAGCTGATTCCCATGTGCCATCCCATTGCCCTCACCGGCGTGGATCTCACCTTTTCCCTACAGGACGACCCCTGCCAAATCGAGATTTTTGCCCAAACCCGCTGCCGGGGCGAGACCGGTGTGGAGATGGAGGCACTGACCGCCGTCTCTGTGGCGGCGCTGACCATCTATGACATGTGCAAGGCTGTCCAGCGGGACATGCGCGTGGAAAATATCCGCCTCGTCTCCAAATCCGGGGGCAAAAGCGGCGACTATCGGGAGGAGAGACAATGACCGTAACATCCGTCAATCTCAGCGAGGCGAAGGGCACCCGGAAGCACGCCGTGCCGGAAATCCAATTGAAGCTCCATCACGGCATCGTGGGGGATGCCCACGCCGGGGACTGGCATCGGCAGATCAGTCTGCTGGCAGAGGAGAGCATCGACGAAATGCGGCAGCTGGGGCTGACCCTCGCCCCCGGTGCCTTCGCAGAGAACATCAACACCCGGGGCATCGTCTTAAAAACCCTGCCCATCGGGACACGCCTGCGGATCGGCGCAACCGTGGTCGAGGTGACGCAAATCGGCAAAACCTGTCACAACGACTGCGAAATCAAGCGGCTCACCGGGCGCTGTGTCATGCCCACCGAGGGGATTTTTGTGGTGGTGGTGGAGGAAGGCATCGTCCGTCCCGGCGACACCATCGAGATTGTGGAGGCAAAGTAGATGAAATTGGTCAAAACTGTCGATGCGGTGGGGCATGTCCTCTGCCACGATTTGACGCAGATCATTCCCGGACAGTACAAGGACGCCCGCTTTCGCAAGGGGCAGGTGGTCACAGAGGCGGACATCCCCGTGCTGCTGTCCATGGGCAAGGAGCACCTGTATGTGTGGGAGCTGACCCCCGGCATGGTACATGAAAACGACGGAGCGGAGCGGCTCTGCGCCCTCTGCGCCAACACGCATATGACCAAAAGTGCGGTCAAGGAGGGCAAGCTGGAGCTGTTTGCGGACTGCGACGGCCTGTTTTTGGTGGACGAGACCCGTCTGCTGGCGGTGAACGCCCTGGATGATTTGATGATCGCCACCCGACACGGGGGCACGGCTGTCCGAAAAGGCGACAAGCTCTGCGGCACCCGGGTGATTCCCCTGACCATCGAGGAGGAGAAGCTATCCGCCGCCGAGGTTGCCGTGGGCGAAACGCCGCTGCTGTCCCTGCTGCCCTATCAGCTCCACCGCGCCGCCATCGTCACCACCGGCAGCGAGGTGAAAAACGGGCTGATTGCCGACAAATTCACCCCGGTGGTGCGGGACAAGCTGGCGGCCTATGGCATCGAAACCGTGGCGCAAGTCAATTCCGGCGACGGAGTGGACAATGTCGCCGCCGCCATCGACGAGCTGCGGAAACAGGACATCGACCTGCTGCTGTGTACCGGCGGCATGAGCGTGGATCCGGACGACAA
This sequence comes from Oscillospiraceae bacterium, assembly GCA_036656515.1. Lineage (GTDB taxonomy): Bacteria > Bacillota > Clostridia > Oscillospirales > Oscillospiraceae > Oscillibacter. The sequence continues at coordinate 4,850 of JAVVOA010000055.1, forward strand.
CACACCCGGCGGCATCCGCAAAAGCGGGGCAACCATCGTCACCTATGGCGCGCCTGTCCTGCCCGGTGCCATGTTTTTGCTGGGCTATTACGACGACGGTCTGCCCGTCATGGGGCTGCCCGGCTGTGTCATGTACGCCGGCGCGACGGTCTTCGACCTGATTTTGCCCCGGGTGGCGGCGGGACTGCCTGTCACAAAACAGGACATCGTGAAACTGGGCAACGGCGGGCTCTGTCTGGGCTGTCAGCCCTGCCACTGGCCGAACTGCCCCTTTGGGAAATAAGGACGCGGGCGGGTACGCGGTTAGGTACGCGCACAGGATACGCGGCTTTTTGAAAAAAGCCTGGCAAAAACTTTACTGCACATTCAGATTAGATACGGCGCTTGCCGATAGCGGCAGGATACGCGGCTTTTTGAAAAAAGCCTGGCAAAAACTTTAGTGAACGTTCAGATTAGATACGGCGCTTGCCGATAGCGGCTGGCAATGCCGCGCTCTGCCAAAACACAAGAATCGAAAGGAACTGACCACATGAAAAAGCTTTTATCTCTCGCCCTCGCTCTGGCACTGACCCTTGCCCTCGCCGCCTGCGGCGCACCCGCACCCGCCCCCGCGCCCGATGCCGTGGAGCTGACGGTTTTTGCCGCCGCCTCTCTCACCGAGACCATGGACAAAATCATCGCGGCATACAAGACCGTCGCCCCCAACGTCACCATCACCGCCACCTATGATTCCTCGGGCACACTGCGGGATCAGATTGCCGCCGGGGCGGACTGCGACCTGTTTCTCTCCGCCGCCGGAAAGCAGATGGATGCCTTGGAGGCCGGTAAAAAGCCCGACAGCTTGGATTTGATCGACGGGGCAACCCGGATCAAGCTGCTGGAAAACAAGGTGGTGCTCGTTGCACCCGAGGGCAATCCCGCCGGCGTGGTGGACTTTGCCGACATGGAACACTGTGACCTCATCGCCATCGGCAACAGCGACGTGCCCGTGGGCGGCTATTCTCTGGAGATTTTCAAGGCGCTGGGACTGGACATCGGGGCGTTGGAGGCCTCTGGGCAAATCACCTATGGCTCCAACGTGAAGGAGGTTTTGACCCAAGTGCAGGAGGGCACCGTGGACTGCGGCATCGTCTATGCCACCGACGCGGTCTCTGCCGGACTGCCTGCTCTGGACACCGCCACCCCGGAGCTGTGCGGACAGGTGCTCTATCCCGCCGCCGTGCTAAAGTCCAGCAAAAATCCCGACGCGGCCAAGGCCTTCCTCACCTATTTGCAGGGCGAGGATGCCATGACCATCTTCAAAAGCGTCGGTTTTATCCCCGCGCAATAAGGCATCGGCGCTTGGCTGGATGCGCCCGCTGGCGTATCCCCGGCAGCTATCGCACAAGGAGGGCGTATGGATCTTTTTCCGCTGTATAATTCTCTGCGCATTGCGGCGCTCTCCACCGTGGTCATCTTCTTCGGGGGCATCGCCGCCGCCTATTATGTGGCGCGGCTGCCCCGGCTGTTCAAGGGCTTTCTGGACGTGGTGCTGACTTTGCCGCTGGTACTGCCGCCCACGGTGGTGGGCTTTCTGCTGCTGCGGCTGTTGGGACCACACCACGCCATCGGCGCATGGTTCAACGCCGTCTTTGGCGGACGGCTGGTGATGACTTGGTGGTCGGCGATCTTCGCCACGGTGACGGTGGCCTTTCCCCTGCTCTATCGCACCGCCCGGGGCGCGTTCGAGAGCTTTGACGAGACGCTGGCGGATGCCGGGCGGACACTGGGTCTCTCCAACACCGCCGTGTTTTGGCGCATTCGGATGCCGGTGTGCCGTCAGGGGATTCTGGCGGGCACGGTGCTGGCCTTTGCCCGGGCGCTGGGGGAATACGGTGCCACCTCCATGCTGGCGGGCTATACCCCCGGCAAAACCGCCACCATCTCCACCACGGTCTATCAGCTGTGGCGCACGGGAAACGACAGCTTGGCCTTTCGCTGGGTGCTGGTGAATCTCGCCATCTCCACCGCAGTCCTGCTGACCGTCAACCTGCTGGAACGACGGGAGGTGCGGGGATGGCGCTGACTGTGGACATCCGCAAAAAGCTGGGCAGCTTTCAGCTGGAGGCGCAATTTGACGCGGACAGCCAGCCGCTGGCGCTTTTGGGTGCGTCCGGCAGCGGGAAAAGCGTGGCGCTCCGCTGTATCGCCGGGATTTTGACCCCCGACGAGGGGCGCATTGTGGCGGACGGACAGGTGCTATACGACAGCGCGTCGGGCATCTGCCTGCCGCCCCAAGCCCGAAAAATCGGCTATCTTTTCCAGCAATACGCCCTCTTTCCCCACATGACGGTGGCGCAAAACATCGCCATTGCCATCCGGGACAGGGCAAATCGAGAGGCGCTGGTGCAGGCTCAACTCCGCGCCTTCCACTTGGAGGAGGCGGCAAAGCAACATCCCGCCCAGCTCTCCGGCGGACAGCAGCAGCGGGTGGCATTGGCGCGGATTCTGGCCTCGAAGCCCCGTCTGCTGTTGCTGGACGAGCCGTTTTCCGCGCTGGACAGCCATCTGAAATTTCAGGTGGAGCAGGAGCTATCCGCCGTGCTGGCGGACTTTCCCGGCACGGTGGTCTGGGTCACCCACGACCGGGGCGAGGCGTGGCGCAGCTGTCCCATGGTCTGCACCATCGACGGCGGCAAGACCGGCGGTGTCCGCACGATGGCAGAGCTGTTCCGCAGTCCCGGCACCATCGCCGCCGCAAGGCTCATCGGCTGCCAAAACCAAATTCCCGCCCTGCCCCGGGGAGACAGCGTCTTCCTGCCGGACTGGGGCATCCCCCTGCCCTGCCACGCACCCGTGCCCGATGACACCGTCGCCGTCGGTCTCCCCGCCCGGGAGATTTTCTTTGCGACAGCCTCCCAGCACGCCCTCCCCTGCCGGGTGGTGCGGGTCATCGACGATTTGGACGCCACGGTGCTGCTGCTCTCTCCCCCAGAGGCGGACACTCCCCTGCTCCGGATGGAGACGGACAGGGACGCTTGGGCGGCACAGCCGGACAAGCACCGGGTCACCGTCACACCGGGGACAGTCCTCCCCCTCCGCCCCTGAGGGGATACGGAGGTACGGGGGTACGGGGATACGCGTACTTTCTTTTGAAAAAGAAAGTACCAAAGAAAACTTTAATGATCTATTTTGCTTGAGGCTCCGGCTTGAACAAGTACGAAGGGGCGGATCCTATCCGCCCCTTCGTCCGTTTCCCGACCAAATCTGATTGTCGTCTGTCGTTTGTGCCGTCCTAACGAAACAGATCACAAAAGCTTTTTGCACAGCTTTTTCTCGAAAAAGCGCGTACTCAGCCCCACGCGTCTCCTGCCCCCGCGCGTACTCAACCCCCGGCGTATCACAAATAAGGAGGGCTATTCTATGTACACCGCCGCCGTACTCACCATCAGTGACCGCTGCTCCCGTGGCCTGCGGGAGGATCTTGCCGGCCCCGCCGTCTGTCAGGCATTGCGGGAGGCGGGCTATGCCGTCGTCCACACCGCCATTTTGCCCGACGAACAGGCGGACATCGAAGCCGCGCTGATCGCCCTGTGCGATCTCTCTCAAATCCCGTTGATCGTCACCACCGGCGGCACCGGCTTCTCCCCCCGAGACGTGACACCGGAGGCAACCCTCGCCGTCTGCACCCGGCTGGCACCGGGCATTCCCGAAGCGATGCGTGCCGCGTCGGCGCTGGTGACCGATCGCGCCATGCTGTCCCGTGGTCAGGCGGGTCTCCGGGGCGGCTCCCTGCTGCTCAACCTGCCCGGCAGTCCCAAGGCCGCGACAGAAAACCTCGCCGCCGTCCTGCCCGCCCTCGCCCATGGTCTTGCCATGCTGCTGGGCGGTACGGCGGACTGCGCCGCCCTATAGCCCTGCCGGAATCCCGAAGGAGCAGGGCAGCCCCACGTCGCATTTTCCACAGACATCCGCGCCGGGATACCGCGCCTCGTTCCCCATGCAGACGGCAAAGCAGGCGTGGCGGTCAAAGCCGTCCGCCCCCAGTGCATGGACAGGACAGCGCGCCGCGCGGAGTCCGCAGGAGCCATCCCGCTTCCAGAGACAGGCCTCCGCCGTAGAGGGACGGTCGGGGATGCCCTTCCAGTCGGTGACGATGGAAAAATAGCGTCCACAGCTTCCGGCGTGGGAAATCAGCAGGTTGTTCCGCCCAAAGGTGCCCAGTCCCGCCAGATAGGCGACGTGCCGCTGTGACCACCGGCTCCACAGCCGCTCCTGACTGAGGATGCCCGTCCCTTGGGGGACAGCGGCGCGGATGCCCCATGCCTGCAAATCCTCCACCAGACGGTCGTTTAGCCAGATTGCCAGTTGGTTGGTGGTCAGATAGGCCTCCGCCCACTCCGGCGAGGTGGCACCTTCACGCCGATTGGTGTCAGCCAGCTCCCGGGAAAAGGGGAGAAAATAGGAGACGACGATGGTGGCCTCCGGCAAAAAATCCGTGGGCAGAAAATGCGAGGCATCCACCACCTGTCGCAGGGCGGCAAAGCCCGGCGCGCCCGCGTCCGCAAAGCCCACCAGCGGCGTGCGCCAAAGGGACTTCTGTCCCCGCTCTGCGCACCAGTCCGCCCTGTGTCTCTCTATGGTCTGTATCAGCTGTTCCCGCATTGCAACCACGCTCCTTTGCTGTGAGTATAGCAGGATTTTTTCCGGGATGCAAGCGGCACAAAGCAGACAAAAGCGTTGTCAAAATCCGATGCCCTATGCTATACTGTACGGAGGTTGTGACAGGGGGCAGAGCTCTGTCCCGCCGGGAAAATATAGGGGGGAACGCATGTGAAAAAAATCCTTTTGGTGCCGGATTCCTTCAAGGGCACCCTGTCCTCGCCGGAGATTTGCGCCATCATGACAGAGGCAATCCATCGGATTTTCCCCGAGGTGGAGATTGTCGCCCTCCCCATAGCGGACGGCGGCGAGGGCTGTGTGGACACGTTTTTAGCCGCCGTGGGTGGTGAAAAGCGCTTTGTCCCCTGCAAGAATCCGTATTTAGAGGACAGCACCGGCTTTTACGGCGCTCTGCCCGACCAAGTTGCCATCGTGGAAATGGCGGCGGCGGCGGGCTTACCGCTGGTCTATGGGCGGAAAAATCCCGAGAAAACCAGCACCTATGGCGTGGGACAGCTGATCCGTGCCGCCATCGACGACGGGGCCAGCTCCGTCATCGTGGGTTTGGGCGGCAGCGCCACCAACGACGGCGGCGTGGGGGCGGCGGCGGCACTGGGGGTGCGGTTCTATGACAAAACCGGCGAGACCTTTCTCCCCACCGGCGGCACATTGCACCGGATTGCCCGAATCGACACCTCCCATTGCCAGTTCCACGGTGTCCGGTTTACCGCCATGTGCGACATCGACAATCCCCTCTGCGGACTCCATGGCGCGGCGGCGGTATTTGGCCCTCAAAAGGGCGCAGATGCCGCCATGGTGCGCCGTTTGGACGACAATCTCGCCCATCTGGCAGCTGTGGTGCAGCGGGACTTGGGTGTCTCGCTTCTGGATTTGCCCGGGGCGGGGGCGGCGGGTGGCATGGGCGGCGGCATGGTGGCCTTTTTTGGCAGCGAGCTGAAAATGGGCATCGAAACCGTGCTGGATTTGGTGGACTTTGACCGGCAGCTCATCGGCGCGGATCTGGTCTTCACCGGCGAGGGAAAGCTGGATGCCCAGAGTCTCCGGGGCAAGGCGGTGATCGGCGTTGCCCGGCGTGCCAAGGCGGCGGGTGTCCCCGTGATCGCCATCGTGGGCAACATCGGCGACGGGGTGGATGCCGCCTATGAGGAGGGCATCTCCGGGATTTTCAGCATCAACCGAGTGGCTGTCCCGGTGGGCGAGGCACGGGGGCGCAGTCCGTCGGATTTGCGTCTGACCATGGAAAATCTCCTGCGGTTTTTAAAGCGCATGGGACTATAGATAGGCAGCCGACTCTCTGTCTCAGGGCGTTGGCGGCTGATTTTGCAAGGGGAATCCCGGAATTGGAGACGGTGGAAATCAAGAAAGAGACGGGGCGCATCAGCGCCTCGTCTCTTTTGTTGCCTGTCAAAAAGCCTTGCGGCGTTTCCCACCCGCAGGCGGGAACTCAAATGAAATCGTTTTTCGCGGCGACTTGGAAAAGCACCTTATGTCCCCTGACCGGCCTCCGCTTTTTCCAGCGGCAGCACCAACCGCAGGGTGAAGATGCCCTCCGCCGCCGCAAAGGTGCAAAAGCCGTTTCGCTTCTCTGCGATAGAGCGCATACTTTTGCAGCCATAGCCATGG
>JAVVOA010000056.1:0-10194 GCA_036656515.1 Oscillospiraceae bacterium
CCGCGGTACGCCTTTTTCTGCGGCGCGTCTTTTTCCGCGTGGAAAAAGATGCGTCCCCCCGGCGGGAGCCGCCCCGCGCGGGAGCGCACCCCGGCGGGAGCCGCCCTGCACGGGAGTGCGCCCCGACGGCAGTCGCCCCCCGCAGGGGAGGAAACAGCCCTAAATTTTGACGAATTTATCCGCCGTGGCACGGCAGATGGGGCAGATGAAATCAGGAGACAGGGTCTCGCTCTCGTGGACATAGCCGCAGACCGAGCAGCGGAAGCCGTCCCCCTCCATGTTGCGCACCACCGTGGCACTGGGGGGAATGGGACGCCCCTCATCGGTGAAGGCCTTTAACGTCAGTACCTCGCCGCCGCCGAGCAGCTCCGCCTCGGTCACCTCGCCCACATACAGGACATAGCTGCCGATCTCCATCTGTCCCGTCACCTTGCAGCTGATGCGAGACACCATGTGATCGGTGAGATAGGGGTTGCCCGCCCCGTCGGTCTCTGCGGCAAAGTCCTTAAACTTGTCGCCCACCCGCCCGGATTTATAGCCGAACTGATTCACCAGCTCTCTGGGGCAATTCGATGCCAGCAGGGTCACCGCAAAGCTGCCCGCCGCCGCCACTGCCTTGCAGGTCTCGTGATCACGGTTTAAGGTGATGGTAAAGCGCGCCGGATTGGAGGAGGTCACCTGTGCAAAGGAGCTGACGATGCAGCCCTGTCGTTTTCCGTTCGCCGTGGCGGCGACCAGAGAGAGTCCATAGTTCATGGGTTCAAATGCTTTTTGATTCATATGCCTGCCGTCCTTTCATCTTTACGCTGTCCCAAAGGGGACACAGCGTCTTTTTAATGCTTGTATTCTATCCAAAATTTCCTTTTTTGTCTATTGCTTCTGCCACAAATTTTCTTTTTTATTTTCGCTGGACAAATGTGCCGCCGTGCAGTATACTCTTTCAAACGAATATTAGTGAATTTTATGGTAGATATAAGTAAATAAGATATCGAGTGTCAAGACTATCAAAGCGGATGATAAAAGGAGTGGAGTCTATGTCAGAGAGCTATGCGGGAAAAATCAATCGGAAATCGGTGAAAAAACAGCGGATCATCGCGGCTGCCGCCGGGCGGGAGCCTGCGGATTTGGTGCTGAAAAACGCCACCTATGTCAACGTGTTCTCCAACGAGCTGTGTACCGGGGACATCGCCGTCACCGCGGGCTTGATCGTTGGCATGGGGGACTACAGCGGACGGGAAGAGGTGGATGTCGCCGGTAAAATCGTCTGTCCCGGCTTTTTGGATGCCCATATCCATCTGGAGAGCTCGCTGGTGTCGCCCCGGGAATTTGTCCGGGCGGTGCTGCCCCACGGCACCACCACCGTGGTCACCGATCCCCACGAGATCGCCAATGTCATGGGCACCGATGGCATCGAATACATGCTGCAAGCCACCGAGGATTTGCCGGTGGATGTGCGGTTCATGCTGTCCTCCTGCGTGCCGGCGACACCGCTGGACGAGTCCGGCGCAACCTTGGACTATCGCGCCATCGATTCGTTTTACGACCATCCCCGGGTGCAGGGACTGGCAGAGATGATGAACTATCCCGGCACCATCGGCGGCGACGAGCAGGCGGTGGAGAAAATCGTGGCGGCGCAGGCGCACCACAAGAAAATCGACGGGCACGCGCCGGGACTCACCGGCAACGATCTCAACGCCTATATCGCCGCCGGGGTCTATTCCGACCATGAGTGCAGCGACGTGGACGATGCCATCGCCAAACTGCAACGGGGGCAGTTTATCATGATTCGAGAGGGTACCGCCGCCCGGAATTTAGAGGCGCTGATGCCCCTGCTCTGCGACAAATACAGCGAGCGCTGTATGTTTTGCACCGACGATAAGCACCCCAACGATTTGCTGGAAAAGGGGCATATCGACTACATCATCAAACGCGCCATCGCGCTGGGGGCAGACCCCATCACCGCCATCAAGGTCGCCTGCCACAACGCCGCCCGGTATTTCCTGCTGAACAACCGGGGTGCCATCGCACCGGGCTACTTGGCAGATTTTGTCATCCTAGACAGCTTTGAGAGCTTTCAAATTGAAAAGGTCTATAAGCGGGGTGTGCTGATGTGCGAAAACGGCGTGCTGCGGGACTTCCCAGCGCCGGAGATCGACCCCTATCTGGTGCGTCGCGCCCACGATACCTTCCGCCTGTCCCACCTGACTGCCGCCGATTTCACGGAGAACCGTCCCCGGGGCATCATCGGCATGGTGCCGGGGGAGATCACGTCGCTGGATGCCGGATACTCCGACCGCATTGATGTGGAGTATGACATTCTGAAAATCGCCGTGGTGGAGCGGCACAAAAATACCAGACATATCGGCATCGGCTTTTTGCAGGGCTATGGCTTGCAGCGGGGTGCCATTGCCACCAGCGTCTCCCACGATTCCCACAACATCATCGTGGTGGGCACCGACGAGGGGGAGATGGCGGATGCAGTCAACCGCATCGCCGAACTGGGCGGCGGCATCACCGTCATGGAGCACGGCGAGGTGCTGGGCGAGGTGCCACTCCCCATTGCCGGCATTATGAGCGACGACAGTCTGGTGGCGGTGAACACCGCGCTGGAGGATGCCAAGGCGGCGGCGTTCCGACTGGGTGTCCAGCCCACGGTGGATCCGTTTATGACCCTGAGCTTTATGAGCCTGCCGGTGATTCCCACCCTGCGGCTGACCACCCGTGGCGTGTTCGACGTGCTCCAGCAGAAATATGTGTAAACAAGCAGGGACGCGCTTAGCGCGTCCCTGCTTTTGCGCCCACGGAACTGGGGGACGGGAGTACGGGGATACGCGCTTTTTCGAGAAAAAGCTGTGCAAAAAGCTTTTATGGGAAATCCATTTTCTTGATTTGAAATTTCTGCGCCGGTGCTGTATAATGCTGTACATCGAACCAAGCGCCTGTCATCCGCCGCACCCGATCTAAACAGATCACAAAAGTTTTTGTCAGGCTTTTTTCAAAAAGCCGCGTCCCCCCGTACCCCCCGCGTAGCGTCCGTTTTCCGGCGCACGGCATTGCCCTGCCCAAACAGATCACAAAAGTTTTTGCCAGGCTTTTTTCAAAAAGCCGCGTATCCCCGTACCCACCGTACTCCCCCGCGTTGTAGAAAGGGATGGTTGTTATGTTCACCAACCCCCACCGCAAGCGGCTGTTTTCCAGCCTGCTGTTTCTGTCCGTGGCGGGACTGTTTCTGCCGTGGTTCTCCTTCGACCCCAAGATGAGCGGCTATTTTTGGGGCTGGTATTCCCTTGTCCTGACCTTCGTGCCGCTCTGCGCCGTCTTTGGGCTCTGCTATGGCAATCCCCGCCCCGAACGATGGCCGAAGGTGCTGGTGGAGACCCTTTTGCTCTCCGTGCCCGTCTGTGAGTTCGGCTACTTCCTGACTTGGTATACCTTCACCGTGATGCCATTTCAGTGGTCGGTGAGTCTGCGGGTTGCAACCCCCGCATTTTGGATCGCCCTGTTCCTAGCCCTGCTGCCCCCGCTGGTCTTTCCCCTCTGCGTCGATTGGCGCAGGTCCCATATCAATTAGGAGGTTCTCTCGATGATTACACTGCATGATACCGGCATCTATCTGGTGGATGGCATCCCCTGTGAAGCTGCTTCCCTTGCCAGAGAGGAAGCCCGAAAAAACACCATCGCCTATGGCATTCTACAGGCGCATAACACCTCCGGCAACCCGGAAAAGCTGAAAATCCGGTTCGATGCCATGGTCTCCCACGACATCACCTATGTGGGCATCATCCAGCAGGCACGGGCATCGGGCATGACCGAATTTCCCATCCCCTACGCCCTGACCAACTGCCACAACAGCCTCTGCGCCGTGGGCGGCACCATCAACGAGGACGACCATGTGTTCGGCCTGTCCGCCGCCAAGAAATACGGCGGCATCTATGTCCCCGCCAATTGCAGCGTCATCCACTCCTATGCCAGAGAGGCGCTGGCGGGCTGCGGCAAAATGATCTTGGGCTCCGACTCCCACACCCGCTACGGCGCACTGGGCACCATGGCGGTGGGCGAGGGCGGCCCGGAATTATGTAAACAGCTTCTCCGCAACACTTGGGACGTGAATCTGCCGGAGGTGGTGCTGGTCTATGTCACCGGCGCGCCCAAGCGGGGCATCGGCCCCCACGACGTGGCGATCGCGCTGGTGAAGGCCACGTTTGACAGCGGCTTTGTCAATAATAAGGTGCTGGAATTCGCCGGCCCCGGCATTGCCGCCCTGCCCATGGACTTCCGCAACGGCATCGACGTGATGACCACCGAGACCACCTGCCTGTCCTCCATCTGGGAGACGGACGAGGAGACCCGTCGGTTTTTGGAAACCCACGGGCGGGAGAGCGCCTATGCGCCCCTGCACCCCGGAAAAATTGCCTATTATGACCGCATGATCACCTTGGATTTGAGCGAAATCGAGTCCATGATCGCCCTGCCGTTCCATCCCTCCAACGCCTATACCATCCATGAATTTCTGGCAAATGCCACCGAGATTTTGGCGGGCGTGGAGCGGGAGGCAAAGGCGACCTTCCCCAAATCCCATCCACAGCTCACGGACAGAGTGCAGGCGGACGGCAGCGTGCTCGCCTCACAGGGCATCATCGCCGGCTGTGCCGGGGGACTGTTTGACAACATCGACGAGGCGGCGGAGATTCTGCGGGACGGCAGTTGCGGCAGCGGCGAATTCGCCCTGTCGATCTATCCCACCAGCATTCCGGTGTCCCTGGAGCTGACAAAAAATGGCGCGGCGGCAACGCTGCTTGAGGCGGGTGCGGTGCTAAAGCCCAGCTTCTGCGGCCCCTGCTTCGGTGCGGGGGATGTGCCCGCCAACAACGGACTGTCTCTGCGGCACACCACCCGCAACTTCCCCAATCGAGAGGGGTCGAAGCCCGGGGAGGGGCAGTTTGCCGGGGTCTGTCTGATGGACGCCCGGAGCATCGCCGCCACGGCGAAAAACGGCGGCAGACTCACCGCCGCCACCGATTTGGACTACGCGCCCGTACACCACAGCTATCACTATGACCCCAAAATCTATCAAAAGCGGCTGTACGACGGCTTTGGGCACGCCGACCCCGCCGTGGAGCTGGTGATGGGCCCCAATATCACTGACTGGCCCGCGGTCTATCCCCTGTCCGAAAATGTGCTGGTGGAGCTGGCGGCAGTGTTGCACGACCCCGTCACCACCACCGATGAGCTGATTCCCTCCGGCGAGACCTCGTCCTATCGCAGCAACCCCCTGCGGCTGGCGGAATTCACCCTGTCCCGCCGGGTGCCGGAATACGTCCCCCGCGCCAAGGCGGCGGCGGCCATCGAGGAACAGCGCCGCGCCGGGAACTGTCCCGCCGCGCTGACCGCTCTGCTGTGCCGAGTGGGCGACGGCGATGCACTCTCGAAAACCACCCAATTCGGCTCTGCCATTTTCGCCAATCGACCCGGCGACGGCTCTGCCAGAGAGCAGGCGGCCTCCTGCCAGCGGGTGCTGGGCGGCCTTGCCAATCTCTGCTATGACTTCGCCACCAAGCGCTATCGCTCCAACTGCATCAACTGGGGCATTCTGCCCTTTACCTTAGATGAGAGTACCCCATTCCCCTATGCGCCGGGGGACTGCGTGTTCGTCCCCGGTATCCGCGCCGCCATCGCCGAGGGACGGGAATCCATCCCCGCCACCGTCCTGTGTCAGGACGGCAGTCAGGTGGAGATCACGGTCTCGGTCAAGGGCTTGACCGCCGATGAAAAGACGATTTTGTTAGAGGGCTGTCTCATGAATTACTATGCGGCACAGCTGAAAAAGAACTGATATAGAAACCGATTTTGGGGAGGAAACCATGGAAAAAATTCAGATGACCACGCCCATCGTGGAGATGGACGGCGACGAGATGACCCGGGTGCTTTGGCACATGATTCGGGAAAAGCTGCTGCTGCCCTTTGTGGATCTGCGGACGGAATACTATGATTTGGGACTGCTGCACCGCAACGAGACCGAGGATCAGGTGACCTTGGACGCTGCACACGCCACGCAAAAGTACGGTGTTGCTGTCAAGTGTGCCACCATTACACCCAATGGGCAGCGCATGGTTGAGTACCCGCAGCTGACCCAAATGTGGAAGTCGCCCAACGGCACCATCCGCGCCGTGCTGGATGGCACCGCCTTCCGGGCACCCATTGTGCTGTCCTGCGTCCATCCCGCCGTTCGCAACTGGAAGCGACCCATCACCATCGCCCGCCACGCCTATGGCGACATGTACAAGGCGGTGGACATGGAGACCACCGAGCCGGGCACGGCTACCCTGACCTTCCGGGGTGTCTCCGGCGAGGAAAAGACCCTCTCCGTCCAGACGGTGGACGGGGGCGCGGTCTGGCAGGCCAGCCACAACAAGGCGGACAGCATCCGCGCCTTTGCCCGCTCCTGCTTTCAATACGCCATCGACAGCCGGCAGGATCTGTGGTTTTCCACCAAGGACACCATCTCCAAAATTTACGATGGCGCGTTTAAGCGGATTTTCGAGGAGGAGTATCAGCAGACCTACAAGGCGCAGTTTGAAGCGCTACATCTCACCTATTTTTACACCCTGATTGACGATGCCGTCGCCCGGGCCATGCGGTCGGAGGGCGGCTTTATCTGGGCACTGAAAAACTACGACGGCGATGTGATGAGCGACATGGTCGCCGCCGCCTCCGGCAGTCTGGCTATGATGACCTCTGTGCTGGTGTCGCCGGACGGCACCATGGAGTTCGAGGCCGCCCACGGCACGGTGACCAAGCACTACTACAAATACTTACAGGGCGAGCAGACCTCCACCAATCCCATGGCGCTGATTTTCGCATGGAGCGGCGCACTCCGCCGCCGGGGCAAGCTGGACGACCTGCCCGACCTGATCGCCTTCGGCGAGGCGCTGGAAAAAGCGTCCCTCGACACGCTGGAGAGCGGCATCATGACCAAGGACTTGACCGCGCTGTTAGATGACGGTGTCACCGCCACCGCTGTCACATCCGAGGGGCTGCTGGATGCCATCGCCGCAAAGCTGGGCACCCTGCTGGGGCGCTGAGACGAAGGCAAGCTACGCGTGTGGGGCAAGTACGCGGCTTTTTGAAAAAAGCCTGGCAAAAACTTTCGTGAAGGTCTCGCCTGTGGCGCAAAACGATAGCTGCAAGAGGCTGGTTTAGCGGTTGAAACCCGCCGCAGATAGACCGGATTGCTCCCGTACTGCTTGCCCTCTGCCCTCTGCCGCGTGATTGGTCGGGGGTTCACCGGATGACAACGCCGGATATGTATGGTATACTACCCGTGGTTCTACTGAAAAGAAGACGATCAAACCGCTGGGCATGACCGTTTTTGGGGAAGGACGAAGTCGCTTCCAAACAGGGAACAGAAGGATTGATTGGATGAACGATTATTTTCACATCGAGCTGCAAACGGACGAAATCAGCGCCATCAGCAGCATTGGACTGGCGCACTTGGGCGATGCGGTCTATGAACTGCTGGTGCGCACCTATCTCTGCACCAAGGGCAAGGCCACCGGGCGGGGTCTGCATCGCGCCACCATCGCGCTGGTCTGTGCCACGGCACAGGCAGAGCGTCTGGAGAAAATCATGCCCCTGCTGACCGAGGAGGAGATCGCCGTGGTGCGCCGGGGACGCAATGCCCAAGTGCGCACCATCCCACAGCACGCCAGCCGCAAGGTCTATAGCGAGGCAACGGCGTTGGAGGCACTGCTGGGCTACCTCTATCTCCACGGGCAGCAGACGCGCATCAACGCCCTGTTTGTGACCATGATGGCGGAGCCGGCAGCGGAGTAGGGAACCCTCGCTTTTTGAAAAAACGGGGCGTATTGTGACGGGAGAACAGCGGAAACGAAAGAGGAGAACGACGTATGCCATTGGATGCAATTTGCCTGCGGGCGGTGGTGGAGGAACTGCGCCCCCGCATTGTGGGTGCCAGAATCGACAAGGTGCAGCAGCCTGTCCGGGATCAGATCGTCCTGCTGCTGCGGGGCAATCTGCGTCTGCTGTTGGGTGCCGGTGCCAATGCGCCCCGGTTGCAGCTGACAGAGCTGTTGCGGGACAACCCTGCCGCGCCGCCTATGTTCTGTATGCTGCTGCGCAAGCATTTGATCGGCGGACGGATCGTGGAGATCAGCCAGCCGGGGTTGGAGCGTCTGGCGGAGCTGACCATCGAAATCACCGACGAGCTGGGGCAGCCCGGCGTGCGCCGTCTGATTTTAGAGGCGATGGGTCGCCACGCCAACCTGATTCTGGCGGACGGGGAGGGGCACATCATCGACTGTCTGCGGCGAGTGGACATGGAGATGTCTCCCCAGAGACAGATTTTGCCGGGATTGTTCTACCATTTGCCCCCCGCACCGGAGGGGAAGCTGCCCCTGACCGAGGCCTCGGCGGACACCTTGACCGCCCTACTGCGGACGGCAAATCCCGAGACAAGGGTGGACGGCTTTCTGTTGGATCACTTTTTCGGCATCTCGCCCCTGATTGCCCGAGAGCTGGCGGTGACCGCCTGCGGCGACTGCGAAACCCGCCTGCTTGCACTGGATGAAGCGGGGGAGAAGCGGCTGCTTTCCGCGGTCAAGGCACAGCTGGATACTGTAAATGCAAACTGCTTTACACCGACTTGTCTGCAACGAGATGGCAAGCCCATGGACTTCACCTATCAGCCCATCCGCCAGTATGGCGACACCGTGGACTGTAGCGCCTATGACAGCTTTTCCCACCTGCTGGACGACTTCTATGAAATCCGGGAGCGGCAGGAGCGCGCCCGTCAGCGGGGGCAGAATCTTCTGCGCCTGACCACCAACGCCCGGGATCGGCTGACCCGAAAGCTGGCGCTACAGGAGAAGGAGTACGAGGGGACGCAGGAGCGGGAGGGTCTCCGAATCCGGGGCGATCTGCTCACCGCCAACCTCTATCGGATGGAGAAGGGGGCGGTCAGCTTTTTGGCGGAAAACTTTTACGACCCCGACGGCGGCACCCTGCCCATCGCCCTGGATCCCCTGTTGACCCCCCAGCAAAACGCGGCGAAATACTATAAGAAATACACCAAGGCGAAGACTGCCCAGCGCTATCTCACCGAGCAGATCCAGCGGGGACAGCGGGAAAAAATCTATTTGGAGAGCGTGCTGGAGGAGCTGCGAGAGGCGGAGACGGAGACGGACTTCACCGAAATCCGCAGTGAGCTGCGGGAGGCGGGCTATCTCAAGCAGACCCCGGAGAAAAAGGGCTTAAAGCGCCCGTCTCGCCCCCGGGAGTTCCGCTCCACGGCGGGACTGCGGATTTTGATCGGGCGGAACAACCGGCAAAACGACGTTTTGACCTGCAAGGATGCCGATCGGCGGGATATCTGGCTCCACACCCAGAAAATCCACGGCGCACACGTCATCCTCTGTACCGAGGGCGGTGTGGCGGACGAGGCCAGCCTTGCCGAGGCGGCGCTTTTGGCGGCGTACTACTCGCAGGCGCGGGAGGGCAGTCGGGTGCCGGTGGATTATACGCCGGTGAAATACGTCAAAAAACCCGCCGGTGCCCGCCCGGGCATGGTGGTTTACGAGACCTATCAGACGATTTTGGTCACCCCGAACGAGGAGACTGTCAAGGAACTGCTGGTGAAAAAATAGCATAAAACAAGGGCGTATCTGGGTGATACGCCCTTGTTTTATGCAGAAATCCGGATTAAGTGGAGCTGGGAGCGTGTCCGGTCTCCGGCTCGCGGAACAGGAGCGTGATGCACCAGATGCCGGCGATTGCCACCAGCCCATAGATGCCTCGACTGAGAAAGGACATCTGTCCGCCGCAGAAAAACGCCACCACGTCGAAGCCGAAGATGCCGATGCTGCCCCAATTGAGTGCGCCGACAATCGCCAGAACCAGTGCGATTTTATCTACAATCATCGAATATGCCTCCTTTTTTTGTACTGCTCATCCATCGCGCGCTGCTTTGCGCGCCGCTGCGATGAAACCTATTTTATCCGTTTTGCGGAGAAGTATGCAAATTTTTTTTACGGGTCTTGTCTTCCAAAATCGCTGCTGCAATCCCCAACGCTGTCGAGCCGTGCATGGGGGGACAAATGTCAAGCAAATGAAGCAGCAGTCTGCCAATCGCATGGAGGCGTTCCTCCAATCAGTCGCAACCTCTAAAGGGTCAAAATA
>JAVVOA010000057.1:0-10146 GCA_036656515.1 Oscillospiraceae bacterium
TTCGTTTTTTGATAGATGATCCAAATCTGATCACAAAAGTTTTTGCCAGGCTTTTTTCAAAAAGCCGCGTACTCAGCCCCCGCGCGTACTCAGCCCCCGCGCGTACTCAGCCCCCGCGTGTCTACGGCGTCACGGGGGAGAGCGTCTCCGTCCCGGCGAGGTGGATGGTCCAGTTTTCCAGTCCGAAGAACGGGTCGGCGGCGGTGGGTGACAGGTGTTCCACCACCGACTCCTGTGTCAGCACGCAGGCGGACTTGAAGCAGACGGGCAGGATGGGCTGTTGCTGCTGCAAATAGCGTCCCAGCCGCAGAGCGCCGGCCTTGCGGTCAGAGGCGGCGTTCCACTCCGCCAGCATCTGATCCATGGTGGGATCGGCATAGCCGCCGTAATTGAGACTGCCGCCGGTGCCCAGTAGCCGTTGCAGGGACCAGTCGGCGGTGAGTCGCACCTCGCCGTAGTAGAGGTCGAAATCCCCGGCGTGCAGGGCGCGGAGATAGTCCTCCCACGGCTTTTCCCGCACCTCTATCCGCAGGTCGCAGACAGAGAGGGAGGCGGCGATGGACTTGGCGACGGCGACCTTAAAGGGATTCTCGCTGTTGACCAGCAGGGTCAAACGGCGCGTGGTGCCCGTGTCCAGTCCGGCGGCGCGTATAGCTTCTTCAAAGCGCTGGGCGGAATAGGGTGTCTCCAACTGGGCGGGATATAGAGGCGAGACGGGTGAGATGGGGAATTGGGCGGGCTGTCCGTGTCCCGATAGGAAGGCGCGGACGGCGACCCGCCGATTGACCCCCAGCTGTAAGGCACGTCGCAGGGCGGCATCCGCCAGTAGCGGCTTGCGTGTGTTGCAGCCGATATATTGCAGGACGGTGGTGTCCACATTGGTGAAGTCGATGTTGCCGGTGGTGCTGATGGGTGTGGTGCCGGTGAGATCTGCCGCCAAAAGCTGCACCTCGTGTGAGGTGAAGCGGTAGAGCAGGGCATCGGCATCCTTTGCCGCCACCAGCTCGATCCGGGCGACAGGTGCCGTCCCCTTGCCCCACCAGCCGGAATTTGCCAGCAGATGCAGCCCCTCGCTGTCCGTCACACAGAGATAGGCACCGGTGCCCGGCGGGACGGTGGCCTGCTCTGTGCCCGCCTTGATGATGGGGATGTCCAGCAGGGCGGGGAGGGCGGTACTGTCGGTTTTCAGCAGGATGGTCACCGTGTGCCCCGCACCATCCACCGCGGCGATGTTGGAGAGCCGGGCGGCATAGCGGGTGGAGACCATAGCCCGACGCAGGGTGGCGACCACGTCCGTCGCCGTCAGCTCCGAGCCATCGCTAAAGGCGACAGCCTCCCGCAGTGCCAGGGTGTAGGTCAGGGTGGCGGCGTGATAGCTGTATCGTGCGCACAGCCGGGGCTGGGCGACGAACTGCTGATCCAGCTGGAACAAGCCCTCGTATAACAGCGCCCCCACCGTCTGTTGAATGCCATCCGGGCAGGTGATGGGGTCGAAGGTCTGCCCCGGCAGATAGGGCAGGGCAAAGGTCTGGGGCAGAGAG
This sequence comes from Oscillospiraceae bacterium, assembly GCA_036656515.1. Lineage (GTDB taxonomy): Bacteria > Bacillota > Clostridia > Oscillospirales > Oscillospiraceae > Oscillibacter. Next base: position 1,542 of record JAVVOA010000057.1, read on the forward strand.
AGCTTCTCCGCCGGTGCCTCTGTCTCCATGGGGGTGAGGGCGGAATCCTCCACCGCCGTGTCCTCCTGCCAGCAGCCGGTGAGCAGGAGCAAGAGGGACAGCAACAGAGCCAGTTTTTTTTTCACAAAAACGCCCTCCTTTCGGCGTAGGCAGCCCGCTCCCGACAGGCGGAAACGGGCTGCAATTAGTCCGGACTCCCGGAGACGGCGGCGATCAGGGCAATCTGTGCGCCCCGCCCCTCGCCCATTTTGCGATGGGACCAGAATAGCTCGGGGTGGCAGGCGGTGCATAGGGGGCAGACGTCGATGCCGGTCGGGAGAACGCCGGCCTCCAGCAGCCAGTGGCGGTTGAGGCCTTTTAGGTCAACCTGCCATTTTTTTTCGCCCTTTTTCAGGAAGGGGTCAGCGGCGCTGCCCAAGGCGGCGTGCATGGCGGCGGGCACATCGTCGTCCGTCTCAAAACAGCAGCTGTCGATGCAGGGGCCGATGGCGGCACGGAGGTTTTCCGGCCTTGCGCCATAGACCCGCTGTAGTGCGCGGACGGCCTTGCCCACGATGCCGCTTGCCGTGCCCCGCCAGCCGGCATGGACGGCGGCGACCGCGCCGGTGACGGGATCGCTTAGCAGCAGAATCCCGCAGTCGGCGGAGAAAACCACCAGTGGCAGACCCGGCACGTTGGTCATCAAGCCGTCGGCGGTGTAGTCCCGGGGGCGAAGAAGCCCCTTGCCCGCGTCGTCCGCGGTGACAGTCCGTATGCTGTCCTCGTGAATCTGCTTGGAGAGCACCGTCCGGGCTTCGTCCACCCCTAGCGCGGCGCAAAAGCGGCGATAGTTTTCCGCCACGGCCTCCGGTGCGTCGCCCCGCCCGATGCCCAGATTCAGGGAGTCGAAGGGGGGCGCGCTGACCCCGCCCGGTCGGGTGGAGAAGCCGTGGGGCACGCCGTCCAGCCCGGAGGCGGTGAGATAGGTCAAATCGGCTTGCCGGTGGGTGATAAAAGACATCAAAGTTCCTCCTTGGAGTTGCGCACTCCCGTGCGTGGGGATTTCCGCCATTTCCATGGCGGGGGACGATTTCGCCCTGTAGGGCGAAAGGACGATTTGCCGCTGTAGCGGCAAAGGACGGTTCAAACCCCCCATTTTCTTTCCCGGCGGGGAAAGAAAACGCGCCGTTTGATCGGTGTAAAAGAAAGGCGCTGGACGCGGTCTATTTGAGACAGCCTTCTGCTTCTCTCCGACCGCTAGATTGAGACGCGATTTCCTCGTCTCCTTCTGTTCTCTTGAGGTACTCCGGCTATCGCCCCATCGCTCACTACATCCGGCGAAGTTCTCGTTGCGCTGCTTGCGCTCTGGCGAAGTGCTTCGCCATCCGCGCGGGGGATTGGACGGGGGACGTGGGGACGAGGGACGGGGGGTTCGCGCCGCCACGGCGCGGGGACGGGGGAGTTTCGCGCCCACGGGGCGCGGGGACGGGGGGGTTCGCGCCCACGGGGCGCGGGGACGATCTGGTTGGACGATAAAAAAACCGACACGAGAAGAAATTCTCGTGTCGGCTTTCATTACTTTGCGGCAGCGGCATTCGCCTTTTTTGCCATCTCGGTGAGATTGGTAAAGAGGGCGGCGTCGTTGATTGCCATATCGGCCAGCATCTTGCGGTTGATCTCGATGCCCACCAGCTTCAGACCGTGCATAAAGGTGGAGTAGTTCATGCCGTTTAGCTTGCAGGCGGCGGAGATACGGGTGATCCAGAGCTGACGGAAATCTCTTTTCTTCAGTCGACGACCCACATATGCGTAGGTCAGGGACTTCATGACTGCCTGATTTGCCATCTTGAAATGTCTGGATTTGTTGCCCCAATAGCCCTTTGCCAGCTTTAAGGTTTTATTTCTTCTCTTGCGCGTCATCATCGCGCCTTTAACTCTAGCCATTTTTTAAAAGCCTCCTATTCTATCGTTTCCGCTTATTTGTAAGGGATCATCTTACGGACAGTTGCCGCATTGGTGGAATCTGCGTAAGCAGTCGTACGGAGGCCTCTTAAACGCTTCGTAGTCTTCTTGGTCAGAATGTGGCTCTTAAACGCCTTTGCGCGCTTAACCTTGCCGCTCTTGGTCAAATTAAATCTCTTTTTTGCACCGCTGTGAGTCTTGAGCTTAGGCATAATGAAAATCTCCTTCCGTATATTTGAGCGAATTTAGTATTTATTTGCCGAGCTTGGGGGAGAGGAACATAGCCATGTTACGCCCCTCCAGCTTTGGGAGCTTGTCTAATGTCGCTACTTCGGCACACTGTTCTGCAAACCGATTCAAAAGTACTCGCCCCAAATCCGTGTGTGCCATTTCACGACCGCGGAAACGCACGGCAACCTTCACGCGATTGCCATCGGCGATGAACTTCTGCGCATTTTTGAGCTTCGTATTGAAGTCGCCAATGTCAATGCCCGGAGACATACGAATTTCCTTGATCTCCACAATGTGCTGATTCTTTTTGGCTTCTTTCTCTTTTTTCCCCTGCTCAAAGCGGAATTTGCCATAATCCATCAGCTTACAGACAGGGGGAGTCGCCATGGGAGAGATCTTTACCAGATCCACGCCCTTTTCCTCGGCGATTTTCAAAGCCTCGGCAGAGGACAGGATACCAAGTTGCTCGCCCTCGGAACCAATCAAGCGGATTTCTCTATCGCAAATCTCTTCGTTCAGTTCATGCATTACATTACTAATAGTCGAAGCACCTCCATTCAAAATATAACAAAACGCGGATACTTTTCAGCATCCGCGCAACAATCTGCCGCAACTGCGGCAAACTCTCACTATAAACCTCTTTGCCGAACGGCGGGAGGTGAGGCGGATGCATCCGTCCTTCTTTGTTTTGCTCTGTTAGTATACCAGTGGAGGTGCCCTTTGTCAAGTGCCATTTTAAAATAAATAAATCCCCGTCTGCAATCGGGGACTTGCCTTTCCCGCCGCCGCCCTCTATAATAGATAGGAATTCAAACACATGGGGGAGGGGACAACATGGCGGTCAAGCTGGAACTCTATCGTATCTTCAAAGAGGTGGCAGAGGCGGGCAACATCTCTGCCGCCGCAAAAAACCTGTATATCTCCCAGTCCGCCGTCAGCCAATCGGTGAAGCAATTGGAGACGGAGCTGCGGGTGCGGCTGTTTTCTCGCAGTCCCCGGGGGGTCTCTCTCACCGAGGAGGGGCGGCTGCTATACGACTATGTGCGCAGTGCCCTCAGTCTGCTGGAGACCGGCGAGGACAAGATCTCCCAGACCCGGGAGCTGCTGACGGGCAAGCTTGCCATCGGTGCCAGCGACACGGTGACCAGCTGGTTTTTGACCCCGTATTTAGAGCGCTTTCACCGGGAGTATCCCGGCATTCGATTGAAGCTCATCAGCGGCAGAAGTCAAAAGGTCTTAAGTCTGCTGAAATCCGGCACGGTGGACATCGCCTTTGCCTCCTCGCCCATGGACGCGGAGACGCTGATCAACTGGCCCTGCTTTCCCACCCACGGGGTCTTTGTGGCATCGGCGCACTATGCCTGCGACTTTGACCACGTCTATTCCTTTCAGGACATCGCCCGCTTTCCCCTGATCCTGTTGGAGCGCAAGGCCAGCTCCCGCCTGTTTTTAGAGCAATATTTTCTGCAAAACGGCGTTCGCCTCAACCCGGAGATCGAGCTGTCCTCCCGGGGGCTGCTGGTGTCGCTGGCGCGCATCGGGCTGGGCGTGGCGGGGGTGACCCGGGAGTTTGTCCAGCCGGCGCTGGCATCGGGGGACATCCGACTGCTTCAGACCACCTTTGAGATCCCCGCCCGCACGGTGGACATGTGTACCCTGCGCGAGGTGGCACCCACCGCCGCCGCCGCCCGCTTTATGGCGCTGATTCAGGCGGGCGATCCCCAGAAGGGCAAGCAAGCTGAAATAAAATAAGGAGAACCACACACATGGATTATGCGAAAGAATCCCTGCGCCTCCACGGCGAATGGAAGGGAAAAATTGAAATTGTCTCCACAGTACCCGTAAAAACCCGAGAGGATTTGTCGCTGGCATACACGCCCGGCGTTGCCCAGCCCTGTCTGGAAATCCAAAAGGACCCCAGTCTCAGCTACACCCTCACCCGGCGGCACAATCTCTGCGCGGTCATCACCGATGGCTCTGCCGTCTTGGGCTTGGGCGACATCGGACCCGAGGCGGGGATGCCCGTGATGGAGGGAAAATGTGTGCTATTCAAAGAATTCGGCGGGGTGGATGCCTTCCCCCTCTGCCTGAAAACCCACGATGTGGATGCCTTTGTCGAGGCGGTCTATCTGATTTCCGGCTCCTTTGGCGGCATCAATTTAGAGGATATCTCCGCCCCCCGCTGCTTTGAAATCGAGCGCAAGCTCAAGGAGCGGTGCGACATCCCCATCTTTCACGACGATCAGCACGGCACCGCCGTCATCACCTTGGCGGGGCTGACCAACGCCCTCAAGCTGGTGGGCAAAGCACTGCCCGCTGTCCGAATCGTGGTCTCCGGCGCAGGTGCCGCCGCCACTGCCATCACAAAACTGCTGCTGTCCGCCGGGGCTGTGGACATCACCCTCTGCGACCGACACGGCGCGATTTACGCGGGACGGTCGGCGGGGATGAACGCCAGCAAGGACGAGCTGGCACAGCTGACCAATCCCGGACACCTGACCGGCACACTGGAGGAGACGGTGGCGGGCGCTGATGTGTTCATCGGCGTGTCCGCGCCCGGCATCCTGACCCGCGCCATGGTGACCACCATGCGGCGGGACGCGATTATCTTTGCCTGCGCCAATCCCACACCGGAGATTTTTCCCGACGAGGCGAAGGCGGGCGGCGCGGCGGTGGTCGCCACGGGACGGAGCGACTTCCCCAACCAGATCAACAATGTGCTGGCCTTCCCCGGCATCTTCCGGGGCACCTTCGACGTTCGCGCACGGGACATCAACGAGGAGATGAAGCTGGCGGCAGCGGCAGCGCTGGCGGGGCTTATCTCCGCTGACCAGCTGTCCGCCGACTGCATCATCCCCCAGGCCTTCGACCCCCGGGTGGGACGGACTGTCGCCGCCGCCGTGGCGCAGGCGGCGCGGGACACCGGTGTCGCCAGAATCTAGGGACGCGGGGACGGGGTACGCGGCTTTTTGAAAAAAGCCTGGCAAAAACTTTTGTGAGAGTTTAGATAGGGCTATACCATTGATTGAGAAACGGACAAAGGGGCGGATGATATCCGCCCCTTTGTTTGACTTTCTAGCGCTATACGGGCAGCATCTGGAAAATTGACGTAGGGGCGGATACCATCCGCCCCTACTGGCATGTTCGTCTCATATTTTCTATTTCGATGCAAGGGGAAAGCCACCATACTGTGAACATTAAAGTTTTCTTTGGTACTTTCTTTTTCAAAAGAAAGTACGCGTATCCAACCCTACGTATCCCGCCCCGGGGGCTTCTGGGGCGGTTCCCTAGCCCTCCTCGGCCAGAACGATGAACCAGTCATCCGCGGTAAAGATTTCGGTGCTGGATTTGGCGGGGTTTGTCACGATTTGCAGGGTGGAGTTGCCGTCCTCATCCACGCCCATGCGCTTGTAGCCCATGAATACCTCATTGCGCAGGGAGGCGGCATAGGCGGCGGTGGCGATGCCCACCGGCACGTCGGTTTTCACATACAGCGCCGCCGGCTTCATATAAAGCTCACTGCCATCCGCATCCAAAATGTCCGCAAAAATGGCGGCGAGATCCCGATTTTCCGAGATTTGGGCGAGAATCAGGGCGGTTAGGTTGGTGCTGACAACGAAATCGTTGACATGGGCAATTTTGGCAAGCTCCCCATTTTGCGGGGAGAGCATCTGACTGACCACGCTGTAGCGCACGCCCCGTTTTTCGCTGATTGCTTTCAGGTGCAGCAAAATCATCAGGCTTTGGGCGTCGGATTCCTCGGTGTCGCAGTCCAGCCGACTGAGCACGATCATTTTCAGATAGCCGCTGTCCACATAGGCCTCCAGCGTGCTGCCACTGTAGATATCGCACAGGTCAACCGAGACGGTCATGTTGTGATAGCTGTGCTCTAACTTCGCCCGCTCCCCGTCGGGAATTGCGCCGGTTCCCACGGTGATCACCGAGCCTGCCGCGACGTAATTGTCCAGCTCGCTCAAAATATCGGGCAAGAGCTCGTTATAGCCCAGCACCAAAAGCTGCTCCTGTTGTAAGGTGGAGACCTGCTCCTCTGCCGAAACCAATACGGCGGTGTCAATGGGCGGCGCTGTCTGAGAGGGGTGGGAGACACCGTCGTCGCTGGCCAGCACAATCAAGGAGTCCCCCTCCTCGATCCGGGTGTCTGCCGGGGGATTGAGCAGGGGCTGTCCGTCCTTTTTCAGACCCATTAAAATGGAGCTTTCCAAGAGATTGGCGCTCTCGCCAAAGGTTTTGCCCCACAGGCCGACGGAGGGCTCGATGTAAATCTCATCGCCGTCAAAATCGAACAGCTCGGTGTATACCTCGGACAGTCCGGGCTGATGGCAGGTGTTGGCAATGATTTGTGAGATGGCACTCTTGAAATAAATCACCTCCACCAGACCCTCGCCTGCGATTTTAGCCACCTCCACGTTGCGCAGCTCGTTGACGCTGGCGGTGATATGTACATCTCTTTCCTCGGATTGCTGCAAAAGATGGGTGACAGCAAGGATGGACTTGATGACCTGAGAATCGTCGATGCTGTTGATGATAATGGAGCGTGCCGTCTCCACGGAGCAGCGGGACAGCGCCGACAAGTCCGATGCATCGCCGCTGCGGCAGATGACCTCGGTGTTTTTCAGATCGACGATCCGCTGGGCGATGGCGGTCTCCATATCGGCTTTTTCCGCTTCTCCCAGTACGACGATGATGGGCTTTTTGGCATTTTCGTTGGCGATGACCAGCTCGCCGATGATGGAAAAGGTGTTCTCGTTGAAGCCGATCAGCACCGTGTGATTTTGCTCCAGCACCCGGGAATCCCCCCGCCGTAGGGCAGAGAGCTTTGCCTCCAACCCGGCGCTGAGTACGCCGATGAGCATGCTGGTGATGAAAATGCCGCACATGGTGACCAGTCCCAGCACCAGAACGCCTGCGGTTGTCGTGGTATAGCCCGCCAACGTGCCCGCGTCCAGCGTATACATAAAGGCGTTCCAGACGGAGGACAGGGGATTTGTGCCAAATTCGGGATCAATCAGCCGCATGAGAATGCCCACCGTCACCACAATGGCGGCGGTAATGGAGAATAGGGTTAAAATCAGGATGCCTGTCCCCTTGGATAAGAGCTTGTCAATGCGATAGCTGAATTTTTCTTTGTTGGAAATATGTTTCATCTATCTGTCCCCCCTGTATTGATCAGACTGTGTCCCTTGGATAGAAATCAATGTAGCACAGTCCGGGGATACCAATCGACTTTTTGCGCGAGATGACAGTTTTGTGCCCTGAATGCAGACTGCCGTAATATTTGACAGGCCTGCCTCGGCAACTGGGACACAGGGAGAGCCCCGATTGGAGGACTCTCCCTGTGGAATCAGATGTTTTTTTTGATGACGTTGATGGCGTTTTTTTCCAACCGCGACACCTGCGCCTGAGAGATGCCCACCTCGGTGGACACCTCCATCTGGGTTTTTCCGTCGTAAAAGCGGAGGGAGAGGATGCGCTTTTCCCGGGCGCCCAGCCGCTTCATCGCCTCCTTGAGGGCAATTTGCTCCACCCAACAATCGTCGGTGTTGCGGTCGTCCTTCACCTGATCCATGACGCAGATGGTGTCGCCGCCGTCGGAGTAGATCGGCTCATACAGGGACACCGGCGTGCAGATGGCATCCATGGCAAAGACCACCTCCTCCCGGGGGATGTCCAGTTCCTTGGCGATCTGCTCCACCGTGGGCTCCCGCTGATTTTCCCCCATCAGCTTCTCCTTGGCCTGTAAAATGCGATAGGCGGTGTCCCGCATACTGCGGGACACCCGGATGGCGCTGTTGTCCCGCAGATAGCGCCGAATCTCCCCGATGATCATGGGCACGCCATAGGTGGAGAACCGCACCGGCTGGGTGATGTCAAAGTTGTCAATGGCCTTGATCAGCCCCACACAGCCCACCTGAAACAGGTCGTCCACATTTTCCCCGCGATTTAAAAACTTCTGAATCACCGACAGCACCAGCCGCAAATTGCCGTTGATCAGCGTCTCTCGCGCCTGCAAATCCCCCTCCTTGGTGCGGCGCAGCAGCGCCATGGTCTCCTCATTTTTCAGCACCTTCAACTTAGACGTATTGACCCCGCAAATCTCTACCTTACCCTGCATCAAAGCTGCCTCCCAATGTCCATAAACTGTAAGGAACAGTATTGCCCCGGGGGACGTCAAATATACGGTGGGCGGCAAAAGAGCGGGCGCAAGTTTCGCGGCAATCCGCAGGTGTTGCGTGCCAAATACAGCAGGAAACCAACTCCCGTGGAAAATGCGCGTATTTGCTTTGCAATTTCCAGACACCGGTGGTAGAATGAACGCAACAGGGGAACTGGGGATTTGAATAACGCCTATCCCGGCAAAGGAGCATCTTTTTTTGAAGAAAACCGCACACTCCCAGAACCAGGGGGGAGCGAT
>JAVVOA010000058.1:0-9921 GCA_036656515.1 Oscillospiraceae bacterium
AAGCCTGGCAAAAACTTTTGTGATCAGATTGAGACAATGCTATCAGGCAACGGACAAAGGGGCGGATGATATCCGCCCCTTTGTGCTGTCTGCATATGTCAGTCATTTGTCGAGAAAAACGCGTAGCGGCGGATATCATCCGCCGCTACAACGCCGCTTTGAGGGAAATATTCTCCATTCCAATGTAAGGGAATTGCCCAACAGAATTGGAACATCAAAGCTTTTTGCGCAGCTTTTTCTCGAAAAAGCGCGTACCCCGTCCCCCGTACTCCCCCGGCTATAGGATGATGCAGATGAGACCGCCGCTGCCCTCGTTGATGATACGCTGTAGGGTCTCCTGGAGCTTGCGCCGTGCGTCGTCGGGCATCCGTTTCAGCTTTGCCTGCAAGTCCTCGTTGACCAGCTCGTGGAAGCTGCGGCCGAAGATGTTGGACTGCCAGATTTTCGCCGTGTCGCCCTCGAACTCCTGCAACAGATAATTCACCATGTCCTCCGACTGCTTTTCGTTGCCCATGATCGGCGACACCGCCGTCTCAATGTCCGCCCGAATCATATGTATTGCGCGGTACAAACAGAAGGCTGCCCCCGCCGCCGCCGAATCAGATAGGTTCGCCCCTTGGCTGAGCCGTTGCAGTAGAGCAGCAGACGTATGGCGTCCGGCTCCTCAAATACCTCCCCATGCTCCACCAGCGCGTCAATCACCCCCCCATCAAAGCCCTCCGCAAAGCGCAGCTCCCGGGCAATCCCCTGCCCCAGAAGCTCCGGCTCCTGTGCCCGCGCCCGCCGAACCTTCTCCTCTGCCTCCAGAGCGGACAGTTGGGCTTCCAGTTGGGTCAGCTGCTCCTCAAACCGTCGATTGCGCTGGAAAAAGCTGTCGTCTGTCACCTGCCCCGCCACGCTCAAATCCAGCAATTTGTCCTGCCGCCGCCGAATTTGCTCCTGTTCTCGCCGGAGCTTCTCCCTGCCCTCTTGGACTTTCCCAATTCCATCCGCCGCGGCATAGAGGTCTGTCAGCTCCCGGGCAAGTGTTTCCGTGCAGGGGAAAAGCTCTGCCAGCAATTGCCGTATGATCTCGTCTAATTCAGCTGTGTAAAGGATAGGTGCCTTACAGCCATCCCGCCCGTTTTTCACATATTCCCGGCACTGCCAGACCTCCTTGTCGCCGGCGGGATAGCGGTAGAGGGCGCGGTAGTAGGGCGTGTGGTGGGTTCCGCAGAGGAGCTTGCCGCTGTAGGGGTATTGGGTGCCGGTTTTTTTCGAGGCATCCCTCCCCCGCCGGGCAAGCAGGCGATTTGCCTTGTCCCAAAGTGCCGGGGAGACGAGGGGCGGGACGTTGGCTTCGTCCCGATATTGCACCCAGTCCTCTGGGGGCAGGTGCTTTCTGTCATTGATCTTATAGTCGTATTTGTGGGTTTTCCCGCCGCAGTAATCGCCCTTGTATTTGGGGTTGGTCAGGATGCCCCGGAGGGTGCTGAAGGAGAAGGGGTTGCCGTTTCCGTTGCGATAGCCACGCGCCGTCAGCGTTTGGGCGAGGGTGCGCAGACCCTGTTGCTCGTTGGCGTACAGATCGAAAATCAGACGGATCAGCTCCGCCTCCTCCTCCACAACCACCAATCTGCCCGCCTGCTTTTCATAGCCCCAGATTTTGCTGTTGCCCAGCACCACGCCGTTTTCGATGGCACGCTTAAAGCCGAACTTGACCCGCTCGGAGATTTTGCGCACCTCGTCCTGGGCGATGCTGGCCATAATCGTCAGGCGAAGCTCCGCGTCCGGCAGCAGGGTGTTGATGTTGTCCGACTGAAAAAAGACACCCACGCCGCATTTGAGCAACTCCTGGGTATAGCGGATGCTGTCCAGCGTGTTGCGGGAAAAGCGGGAGATTTCTTTGGTGACCACAAAGTCAAACTGCGCCGCCTGTGCCCCGTCCAGCATACGCAAAAAGCTTGTCCGCTTTTCCACGCCGGTGCCGGAGAGACCCTCATCCACATAGCCCGGGACGAATGTCCAGCCGGGACAGTCTTGGATGAATGCGGTGTAATACGCCACCTGCGCCGACAGGGAGTGGAGCTGGGCATCCTTGTCGGTGGACACCCGGGCATAATAGGTCACCCGCAGCGGCAGGTCATAGATGGTCTTCCCCGCCTGCAACAACTTCCGCGCCTCATAGAGATCCATCGCCTCGCCTCCTCAAAAGAGGGTATGCCGATGGGGCGGGGAAAAGAACGGAGCCGGCTTTTCCAAAAAAAGCAGACGCCACCGCATCAAATCGGTGACGTCTGCTTTTTAGACGGGAGATTTTAGACAAGAAAGGACTCAGCCTGACCGGGAAACTGGACATGCAGCCAATTGATGAAAATGGACATGGTCACGCCAAAGCCCGTGTCAAGCATACGATTGAGGGCATAGGAGACATATTGATTTTCCGGCGTGTTCAGCATGACGATGAAAAAAACCACCGACCCGGCTTGGATGGCTCCGGCGCACTTCACCTGCTGGCTGATCCAAATTAAGAAGATGATCCCGGCAAACAGCAACAGCAGCCGGGAGACCTCTGAATAGGGGAGCAACAGGCTCAGTCTGAAAAAGCCCATGCCCGTAAAGCCGCCGATGACGGTGCCGATCAGGCGATTGCCGCCGGTGCGCAGAGAGGACGGCATGGAGTTGTCCATCCCGAACACCGCGCCGATGCAGGCGAAGGTGGGATTGCGGTCAAACAGCAGATACAGCCCGGCGCACAGGGTGGCAGAAATCGCCGTTTTCAGATTGCGCAGGCCGATGCCGCACCATTTCTTTTGGGAGTTGCCCTCCTCCGTCCGGGGAGCAGTCGTCAAGTTGTCCATACTAGCCTCACGTCAAAAATATTTCGGGCGCAGAAGGCACCCGCACACTTTGTGACATTGTACCACAGATGGCAGGAAATTTCCATAGTTTGTCCATTTTTCTGGGAAAGAAATTCCATTTTTCAGGAAATTGCGGAAAAGGCTCCCACTCCGCTTGTCTCTGGGGCTGTTTGCGCCGCAGAGCCCTAAGGCTGCCGGCGAAAATACGCCGCCAGCTTTTCCATGGCGACCAGCAGGGTATCCCGCTCCTCCTGCTCCAATTCCCGCGCCACCGCCTCCACCATGCCCTCGTGAAAGCGGCGATGCTCCGCCTCCATCCGCTGTCCCTGCTCCGTCAGCGTAATGTGGACGCTGCGCCCGTCCGTCCGGCTTCTGTCCTTCTGGGCATAGCCCTTTTGCACCAGCTTGTTGACCCCGATGGTCACCGAGGACAGGGTGATGTGGAGCTGGGCCGCAATGTCGCTGACGGTGTTCTCCCCCGCCTCGCATTGGCTGATTGCCTCCACCAGATGCAGCTCGCTGATGGTGAGGGGCGATTCGCCCGTCTTGCGTATAATTGCCTCCTCCTGCCGCAAAATATGGTTGAAGCTCTCCACAAAAAAATCGTTGAGCTGTCTATGAAATGCATCCATTGCCGCGCCTCCCTTTTTTCCCGATCTCGGTTCCTGTGAGTCTATTGTAGGAAAAAATATTTACTTTGTCAATCAAATTATCTTGCTTTTTGAAAAGTTCTGTGGTATCCTCACTGTTAGTTTGACAATCTAACTATACCGGCGGCGGAGGGTCAGCGTTCCTCCCCGCCCATGAAACAAGGAGAACTCTATGATTCAACTCATAACCGACAGCACCTGTGATATGGAGCGCGACGAGGCGGCGCGTCTGGGTGTGACCCTTGTCCCCCTCAGCGTCCTCTTTGGACAGGAGAGCTTTCAGGACGGCATCGACATCAGCAAGGGCGATTTTTATGGCAAGCTGGCGGTGGCAGAGAGCCTGCCCACCACCTCCCAGGTCAATCCGGATGCCTTTGTCTCTCTGTTCCAGCAGGCTGTCCAACAGGGGGACAGCGTGGTGGGCATCTTTCTCTCCTCCAAGCTCTCCGGCACCTTTCAATCGGCGGTGATTGCCCGGGACATGGTGGGCGGCGATATCCATCTGGTGGACTCCGGCACGGTCACCGTGGGGCTGGGACTGCTGGTGCGGCTGGCTGTCCAGCTGCGGGAGAGCGTGCCCGATGCCGGGGCGCTGGCGGCAGAGCTGACGGCGCTGACCCCCCGGGTGCGGCTGGTGGCGCTGGTCAGCACCCTGAAATATCTGAAAATGGGCGGGCGTATCTCCGCCGCCACCGCCGTGGTGGGCGGACTGCTGGGCATCTCCCCCATGGTCTCTGTGGCGGATGGGGTGATCACCCCCATCGGCAAGGTGCGGGGCGCACCGGCGGGTCTGGCGTTTTTCGATGACTTTCTGGAGAAAAATCCCCGGGCAGAGGAGTTTCCCGTGGGCTTTGCCCACTCCCGCTGCCCTGACGAGGTGGCGGCGCTCCGGGCGCACTGCGCCTTCCCCCACAGCTTTTGCGACGAAATCGGCTCGGTCATCGGCACCCACGCAGGACCCGGTGCCTATGGTCTGGCGTATCTGACGAAATAGAAAGGCAGTTTGATGAAAAAATTCTGGAAACTTTTGGCGATTTTTGTGGCGACGACCCTGCTCCTGCTGCTGTTGGGCTTTTTTGCCCTGTTTGGCAAGGAGGTCAAAACCCTAGCCTCCCTCGAGGCGGTGGACGGCGGCGATTTCTTTACCATGACCTATGCCGGCGACTACGGCTTCGACGATTTTCTGAAAACCGGCGCGTCCACTGACGGCGAGCTGATCGACTTTGTGTCCAAGCAATTGCTCAAGGGCATCCCCGTGGAGTTCTCCATCCCGGATTTGGGGTGCAGCACCTTTTCCGCCCAAACGCCGGAGGGGGATACCCTATTCGGACGCAACTTCGATCTGCCGTCCTACTGCCCCGGTCTGCTGGTGGAAACCGCGCCGGAGGACGGCTATCGCTCCCTGTCCATGGTCAATCTGGGCTTTTTGGGCTATGGCGAGGACAAGCTGCCCACCTCCTTCATGAACAGTCTGATCACCCTTGCCGCCCCCTATGCCCCCTTGGACGGCGTGAATGAAAAGGGCGTTGCCATCGGCGTACTGCTCATCGACACCGCCGAGACCAATCAGCAGACGGACAAGGTGGATTTGACCACCACCACCGCCATCCGTCTGGTGCTGGATCAGGCGGCGACCACCCGGGAGGCGGTATCCCTGTTGCAGGCCTATGACATGCACTCCTCCGCCGGCAGCAGCTATCACTTCCAGATCACCGATGCCACCGGGGACTCTGTGGTGGTGGAATATGTGGAGGACGTGTTTTCCGTGGTGGAGACCGACCACGCCACCAACTTTTTGCTGACCCCCGGCGACTGGTACAACTTCGGTCACGGTCAGGATCGCTATCAGATTTTGGACGATACCCTGTCTCAAACCGACGGCGTGCTGAACGAGGAGGAGGCCATGGGCTTGCTGGGCGCAGTCTCCTCCAAGCCCAACCCCCAAAAGCCGGACAAGAGCACCACCCAGTGGTCTGTGGTCTATGACACCGCCGAGGCCTCTGCCGAGGTGGTCATCGCCATGGACTATGCCCACCCCCACAGCTTCGATTTGGACGACTGAGTCCCGAAAAAGCCCCGCTCATACGAGCGGGGCTTTTTGCCGCGACACCTCTGTTTGTTCCACACCATATGTATGGACGGAGCGGAGGCCTTAAGCCGCACGCCATAGCGCCCGCCCTGCTTCACAATCTCCGGCTCCTCCAAAATCAGCTCGTCGATGCCGGGGACGACGATGCCATAGCCGGTCTCCCGCACGTCCCGCAGGGCACCCTCCACCTTGTCGTACTTCGCCTTGACCCCGGCAAGTCCCGTCAGCAGCGACAGCAGGTCGCCGTCGTCCGCCACCGCAAAGCCGGACTGCTGGGATAGGGTCTGATAGAACAGCTCTCGGGGCAGGCGCAGCTCCGCCGCCGCGACACCGGTGCCCAGCTGGATGCTGAGAATCTTCGCCTCGCTGATGCTCTCGCAGGCCCCCATCTGGCGGACGGCGGCATCCACCTCCCGGATGTGGCGCAGCTCCCCGGTGCCCGCCCGAATCGCCGTATAGATGTCCGCCTTGATGGGGTGGGCAATGGGCAGTGCATCCACCCAGCTGGGCAGGAACAAATCCAGCTCCCGCATGGGAAATTCATACAGCACCGCCTTTAAAATGCGAGCCACATCCTCCTCGTTCAGCTCCAGACAGTTGACGGGGAGACAGTTCACCTCATACCGGGCGGCGATGTCCCCCGCGATGGCGGCGGCGCGCTCCGTCCGGGGATTCTCCGCGTTTAAAAGCACGATAAAGGGCTTGCCAATCTCCTGTAGCTCCCGAATGACCCGCTCCTCCGCCTCCAAATAGTCCTCCCGTGGGATGTCGGTGATGGTGCCGTCTGTGGTGATGACAATGCCGATGGTGGAGTGCTCGGTGATGACCTTGCGGGTGCCCAGCTCCGCCGCCTCGGTCATGGGGATCTCATGGTCATACCACGGGGTGGTCACCATCCGGGGACTGTCCTGCTCCATCTGCCCGATGGCGCCCCGCACCATATAGCCCACGCAGTCAATCAGCCGCACAGAGAATGCCGCCCCGTCCTCCAAGGCAATCCGCACCGCCTCCTCCGGCACAAACTTGGGCTCGGCGGTCATAATCGTCCGACCGGAGCCGCTCTGGGGCAGCTCATCCTTCGCCCGCTCCTTGCGATACACGTTTTCGATGTTGGGAATCACCTGGGTCTCCATAAAGCGCTTGATAAAGGTGGATTTTCCCGTGCGCACCGGCCCTACCACGCCAATGTAAATGTCGCCGGCAGTGCGGGTCGCAATATTTTGATAAATACCGGTATTTGTCATCATAACCTCCATGCGTTTTCCCGCGCGCAGCCGGATACCTCCCTGATGAGGAATCGCGCGGTTGTCGCTCTTACGGCGAGCGGCACGCCGATTTTTAAGACAGCGTGCTTCTCCGCCACCCCGTCCTTTGACCGCGCAAGAGCGCCGCCCCCATTGCCGGGCTTGCCCTTGTCTCCTGAGGGAATCTTTGCTTCCCCTACCATGGTATATTTGTATGTGGGGGCGGAAAAAAGTATGACAACCCTTTGATTTTAGAGCTATTGCACAAAAGCGGCCTGTATTTTCAGCGATTTTTCGTCCTCTTTGCTTCTTTACATTACCAGTTTAGCATGGTAAACTGGTAACACAGTAAACAACAGGGACACACACAGTCCCAATCAAATTTTGGAGGAAATCACGATGAAAAAGAAACTTCTTGCACTGGCGCTGGCCGCCACTCTGGCACTGTCCCTCGTCGCTTGCGGCAAAGCCCCCGCTGCCCCCGCCGAACCTGCCGCCGAACCCGCCGCCCCCACAACCGAGCGCACCACCTTCACCATCGGCTTCGACGCAGAGTATCCCCCCTACGGTTACATGGACGAGAGCGGTGCCTATGTGGGCTTCGACATTGACCTTGCCAAGGAAGTCTGCACCCGCAACGGCTGGGAATTCAAGGCACAGCCGCTGGATTGGGCCTCCAAGGATATGGAGCTGAACGCCGGCAACATCGACTGCATCTGGAACGGCTTCACCATGACCGGCCGCGAGGCGGACTATACCTTCTCCGCACCCTATGTGGATAACTCCATTGTCTTCGTGGTCAAGGCAGACTCCGGCATCACAGTCGCCGCCGACCTCGCTGGCAAAAATGTGGTCACCCAGTCCGGCTCCTCTGCGCTGACCGCCCTCACCGATGCCGGTGAAAACGGCAGCAACGACGAAAATCTGGCGCTGGCAAAATCCTTCGCCGCCTTGGAGCAGACCCCCGACTACAACTCCGCCTTCATGAATCTGGAGTCCGGTGTGGTGGATGCCATCGCCGTGGATGTGGGCGTTGCCAACTATCAGCTGGAATCCCGCAAGGATCTGTTCACCATGCTGGAAAAGCCCCTGTCCACCGAGCAATACGGCATCGGCTTCAAGCTGGGCAACGAGGAACTGCGGGACGCTGTCCAGGCCTCCCTGTATGAGATGCTGGACGACGGCACCTTCGCCAAGATTGCAGAAACTTGGGGACTGTCTGACATGGTCTGCCTGAGCAAGTAAGAAAACGCAACAACCGACTGGGCTGACAAGGGGTTTCCCTTGCCGCCCTTTCGGCGGTTTTCCATGAATTTTGGATAAGGAGACAACGTGATGTCCTTTATAATGAGCGTAATTTCCCAGCTTTTAGGCGGCTTGGGGCAGTCCCTGCTGCTCTTTGTACTGACGCTGGTGTTCTCGATTCCCCTGGGACTGCTGGTGACCTTCGGACGGATGTCCACTTGGGCACCGCTCCATGGTCTGGCGGATGGCAGAGAGAGCGGCGGCGGTCTGCGAGGCGTGCTCGCCCGGTTTAAGCCCATCCAGTTTTTCGTCAAAATCTGCATTTCCATCCTGCGGGGCACGCCGCTGATGTTGCAGCTGATGGTGGTGTTTTACGGGCCGTACTATCTGTTTGGCGCGTCACTCTCCACCGAATACCGCTTTATCGCGGTGATTTTGGGCTTCTCGGTCAACTATGCCGCCTATTTTGCGGAGATTTTCCGCTCCGGCATCGAGGGTATCCCCGTGGGACAGCGGGAGGCGGCGCAGGTCTTGGGCTATAGCCGCAGCCAGACCTTTTTGAAAATCATCCTGCCCCAGATGGCAAAGCGCGTCCTGCCCCCGGTGACCAACGAATTCATCACGCTGGTGAAGGACACCTCCCTCGCCTTTGTGCTGTCCTATATGGAGCTGTTCACCATCGCCAAGCAGATTGCGGCGGCGCAGACCACCATCCTGCCCCTGTTTGTGGCGGGTGTGTTCTATTTCATTTTCAACGGCATCGTCGCCACCGTCATGGATCGGGTGGAAAAGCGGATGTCCTATTACAATTGAGGAGGCATCGACATGAGTGTTATGGAGTTAAAAAACGTCAAAAAAACCTTTGACAACACGCTGGAGGTGCTGACGGACATCAGTCTCACCGTGGAGCGGGGCGAGGTGGTCGCCATCATCGGCCCCTCCGGCTCCGGCAAATCCACCCTGCTGCGCTGTGCCACCCTGCTGACGGAGATGGACAGCGGCGAGCTCTCCTATCTGGGCGACAAGGCGGTCTGGAACGGGGCGGACGGCAAGGCGGTCTATGCCAAGGATTTGAAGAAAATCCGCAACTATTTTGGGTTGGTCTTTCAGAATTTCAATCTCTTTCCCCACTATTCCGTGCTGAAAAACCTCACCGACGCACCCATCGCCGTGTTGGGACGCTCCCCCGCCGCCGCCAAGGAAAAGGCGCTGGAGCTGTTGGTTAAAATGGGGCTGTCGGACAAGGCGGACAGCTATCCCTGCCAGCTCTCCGGCGGACAGCAGCAGCGTGTGGCGATCGCCCGCGCTCTGGCCATGGAGCCGGAAATCCTGTTTTTCGACGAGCCCACCTCCGCATTGGATCCGGAGCTGACCGGCGAGATTTTGAAGGTCATCCGTCAGCTGGCGGACGAGAATATGACCATGGTCATCGTCACCCACGAGATGGCCTTTGCCCGGGATGTGGCGGATCGGGTCATCTTCATGGATGGCGGTGTCATCGTGGAGCAGGGCGATCCCCGTGAGATCATCGGGCATCCCAAGGAGGAGCGCACCCGCCAGTTCTTGGCGCGGTTCGCCGACCGCTAGGGGCTTGTGATTTGTACCCTCCCCCCTGCGGGGCGGCTGCCGCCAGGGCGCAGTCCCCTTGTGGGGGGGACACGTCGCGCCGGTACCCGGCGCGGGAACGGTTCGCGCACTCCCGTGCGCGGGGGCGATTTGCCGCTGTAGCGGCAAGGGACGGGTTCCCGGCTCCCGCCGGGGGGTGCGCTCCCGCGTGGGGCGGCTCCCGCCGGGGGAAAGCATCTTTTTCCACGCGGAAAAAGACGCTTTGCAGAAAAAGGCGTACCGCGGGA
>JAVVOA010000059.1:0-9732 GCA_036656515.1 Oscillospiraceae bacterium
CGCCCTGCCCGGGAGGGCACCCCTGCGGCGGGAGCCGCAACCCCCCGGCGGGAGCCGCCCTGCCCGGGAGGGCACCCCTGCGGCGGGTCGCCGCAAACCCCCGGCGGGAGCCGCCCCGCGCGGGAGCGCACCCCTGCGGCGGGTCGCCGCACCCCCCGGCGGGAGCCGCCCTGCCCGGGAGGGCACCCCGGCGGGAGCCGCCCCGCGCGGGAGCGCACCCCTGCGGCGGGTCGCCGCACCCCCCGGCGGGAGCCGGAGAACCCTCCTCATCCCCAGATGGCTCCATAGTCATATCCCTCCACAAAATCCCGGAGGGTTTTGAGCGTCTCTTCCAGATTGTCGGCGGTCACCTGATAGTCACCGGCCTGTAGCTCGCCAAGGAGGCGGGTACAGACCCCACCGGAATGGTGGATATAGTCGCCATAGTTGTCCAAATCCGTGATGATATCCAGCTGGGCGGGGAAGAAATAGACCCGGATATTCCCCGGTGGCTGGGCTGCCTCGCCGCCGCCCACCAGACCGTGGAGGGCGCTTTGCAGGGCGGAGAACACCGCGTCCGTCGCCCCGGTGCGCTGCATTTTATCCCAGTACAAAATGCTGTAGGGCGGGAAAAACACGTCAAATTCCGTCTGGGGATGCGCCCGCGCCCAGTCCAGAACACAGTCGATATTTTGGGTGACCTGGGTCAGATAGGCATCCTGCGCCACCGGACTGTCCGCCAGTGGGGGACGCTCATATCCCGCCAGCGCCGTCTCCTTTGCCCACCAGACCGTGTCGTCCCAAGTGAAGGCCTCGTCCACCGGCTCTGCCGTGCCCCAGAGATCGCTTTTGATCTGATAGAGGCTGTAATACAGGCTGTCCTTATTTAAGAGATATTTCACGTCGTCCACCGGGTTCTGGTTATAGAGATAGGCGGGCAGGGCATCGGTTTTCTCCGATTCATCCCGGGTCAAGACATTGATGTCCAGCCCGAAAATCACCCGCTTCGGCTCTTTTGCCCGGGTCGCCATAGCGAGGGCGGCATCAAACTCGCTGAGATAGCCGTCTGGAAAGGTGAGCTTTACCGCCGTGCCGCCAAAGGCGCGCTCCACCTGACTGACCCGATAGTTGGCTGTCATGGAGGTGCCCATGAGAACGATATCGGCGTTGCCGTTTTTCGCCATACCGGCGTTTTGATAGCGCTCGTTGAAAAAGACCGGGGGCAGGTGGGACGGCCAGCGAAAGGTGAAGCAGGGGTCCACCCAATAGACCAGCGCCGCGCAGAGGGAGAGCAGCAGGGCGGCTGTGGTCAGCAGGGACAGCACCCAGCGCTTTGGAGAGAGTTGCAAACCGGTCGCCCCCTTTTAAAAGTTGGAATAGATGAAGGTGGTGATGCCGGAAAAGGACAGCACCGACCAAGTGAGCAGCAGCGCCAGCAGGACAGTCCGCCAGACCGTGGGGCGAAAGCTGTCCATCCGCCGGATGGTGTTTTGGGGCAGCAGCACCGTCCCCATGCCCAGGGCAAACAGTCCCGCGATCAGCAGACTGTTCCAGCTTTCAAAGGACGGCAGCAGGATCCGCAGCGCCGCCAGCTCGGAGGAAAACAGTCCCGACACCAGCCAAGGCTCCGGCCTAGCAAAATCAAGAGACAGCACCGCACCCAGCAGCTGATTGCCCATCTCCACGGTGGGGGCGCGGAAATACACCCACGCCAGATTGACAAAGGCAAAGGTGAGCGCCCAACCGATGAGCTTTGGCACCCGGGCAAGACGCTCCTTCCCCAGCCATTTTTCAAAGACCATGGCAAGGCCGTGGAGCAATCCCCAGAGCAGAAATGTCCAGCCCGCACCGTGCCACAGTCCGCTGACCAAAAAGATGACCAGCAGATTGACGTAGCCCCGGAGCTTGCCCCGGCGGTTGCCCCCCAGGGGAAAGTACAGGCACTCCCGCAGAAAGGTGGTCAGGGTGATGTGCCAGCGCTTCCAGAAATCGCCCAGAGAGGTGGCGCGATAGGGGGAGTCGAAGTTTATCGGCAGGCGGATGCCCAGACACCGCGCCAGCCCCGCCGCCATATCGCAATAGCCGGAGAAATCGAAGTACAATTGCAGGGTATAGCCCAGAATCACCAGCAGGGCGGGCAGGGTGGTCAGCTCGTCCAAATGGGCATAGCCGTTGTTCACGATGCCGCCAAAGGAGTCCGCCAGCAGGACTTTTTTGCCCATGCCCAACACGATGGCATACAGTCCCGCCGCCCCGTCCTCCCACGAGGGATGGAGAAAGCCGCCGCCCTGCAATTGGGGGAAAAATGCATCGGGGCGGAGAATGGGGCCGGAGGACACCGTGGGGAAGAAGAAGGTATACAGCCAAAACTCCTGCCCCGATTCCGTCCCCGACCAGCCGCCAGAGGCGACCTCTTTCAGATACCACAGCTGTTGAAAGGTGAAAAAGCTCAGTCCCAAGGGCACAAAGGGGGGCACGATGGCGCCATCGGTCAAAAAGCCGGTATACTTAAAGCAGAGCAGCACCCCGATGTGAAAGCAGACCGCCAGCACCAGAGGGCGCTTTCCCCCGCCGGAGACCAGCCGCCTTGCCGCCAGACGGGTGACCAGTCCCCCCGCCAGCAAAAGCAGAAATCCCGCCCAGCCCGCCGCCAGATAAAAGCAGAGGCAGGCAATCAGCAGACAGCCCCGCGCCGCCGCCGGATGTTTTTTTTGCAGGGGGAGGCAGAGGAGAAGGGTGACGCAAAACAGCGCCAAAAAGCCAAAGGATTGAAACGCCATTCCCTCAGCCCCCTATTTCTCGGCGGGGGCGGTGAGGGCGGCCAGTCGGGCATCGGCGGTGTGAAGCACCTGCGCCATGCTTTGACAGCGACCGGGATAGGCGGTGTGGAGCGCCTCCTCTGACACGTCGGGGAAATTGGCCTTCTGTTCGTGGGAGACCGCCAGCGCCGCCGCATATCGCAGCTCAGACAGCTTGCGATCCGCCGCCAGCCCGTCCATGAGAAAGGCATTGGAATCGGCAGAGAACCAGGATTCATTGCCCCCGGCACTGCGATAGAGCTGGCGGTACAGCTGATAGACCCCGCTGCCCAAAACCGCCGCCGCGCCGCTGATCGCCGCCTTGTTGCCCAGTTTGCCCAGCAGATCGAACAGGACGGAGACCGCCCCGCCGATGAGCTTGTTTTGCAGAGTCGCCAGCACGCTGCCCTTTAAAACCGCGCTCTCTGCGTCCACGTCATACACATCCTCGGACGCGATCATCGCCCCGTCCCGGGACAGGGTGCGCCCCAGAGCGAAGTCGGCGGACACATGGTAATAGTCGCAGGCCCGGACCACAAAGGGCAGTCCCGGCTCCCGGATGCCGTTTTCATAGTGGGACAGCAGGGCTTGGGAGATGCCCAGATCGGCTGCCGCCGTCCGCTGGGACACCCCGCGCTCCTGTCGCAGCAGCGCCAGATTACGGGAAAAATCAGATTGCATGGGAGTCACCTCATCTTTGGTTTTTGCGGAGCTCTCCCCCGCGATAGCCCGCCGCCAGCGGCGCAGACCTGCATTTTTTAATACGCGATGTATAGTATACCAAAGACTATACGGCCTGTAAAGGATATTTTTCTCCCTTGGGAAAAAAGGGGAGAGCCCGTGGCTCCCCCCTCTCAAAATCCTATATGAAATTCAGCGGATTTTTCGGCACGCCCTTGTACCGGATCTCAAAGTGACAGTGGTTGCCGGTGGAGTTGCCGGTGCTGCCCATTCTTGCCACCTGCTGTCCCTTATACACATGCTGTCCCACAGAGACGGACAGACTGCTGTTGTGTCCGTAATAGGAGGTATAGCCGTTGCCGTGGTCGATTTGAATCAGATAGCCATAGCCGCTCATCCAGCCGGAATAGACCACGGTGCCGCCGTCTGCCGCGCAGATGGCCGTGCCATAGCCGTTGGCGATGTCGATGCCCTTGTGGTTGCTGGACGCTCGACTGTAGCTGAGGTTGCGATAGCCGAAGCGAGAGCTGATCCGTCCCGAACAGGGCCAGCGGAAGTTGCCGGTGGCAATCCATGTGGGACGCTCCTTGGTGCCCCGCGCCTGTTGCTCGGTGATGGGATCCACCAAGGTCTCATAGGAGAGAATATCTCTCTGGATTTCCTCGCCATTGACATAGGTGACGTTTGCCACCACGTCGGCGCTGCCATAGCTGCCGGCAGAGAGCACGTCATAGTCGCCCTGATAGAGATAGGCGGAGTCCTGATACTCCACCTCATAGGGCACATCCTCTAAATAGCACTCCCGCTGGGTCAGGGTGATGGACAGATAGGGCACGGCGTTGCTGATGGTCAATACCTCGCCGATGGCGATTTTGTCGATGTTATAGCCGGGGTTCATGGCCTGTAATTCAGAGGAGGTCTTGTTGTTCTTCTCTGCGATCTGGGACCAAGTGTCCCCCTTTGCCACGGTATAGGTGATCTCTCCCGCCTTGGTGCTGCCCAGTATCTCTGCCAGATAGCCCAAATTCATGATTTTATCCTGGGGGACATATTCCGCCCGAATCTCTGTCTCCTCGTTAAAGTCGCAGGAGATGGTGTTCTCGTTGACGCAGTCGCTTTTCAGCTGCTCTAGCAGTTCCTCCAATGCGCCCTCATAGGGGGTGGCACCGATCAGCTCCCCGTTCACATACAGGGCATAGCCATAGGTGACCAGCCCGATCTCGTCGGACAGCTCTGCCTCGATGGTCTGCTCATCCACCACGCTTTTCCGGGAGATGACACCGGAGGAGTATTGCAGCAGGCTTTTATCCATGGTGTAGCCGCTGCCCAGTGTGGCGGCGGTGACCTGCTCCAATTTGTCACAGGCCTCTCGTATGGCGGAGGGGGAGCCCACGCTGCCCACCACCGCCCCGTCGTATTTCACCACGGTGCCAAAGGTGTATGCCGAGAAAAACAGCGCCACGGCGGCGATGCAGGCGGCACTGCCCAAAAAGGCGGCGGGATGCAGCTTTCTGCCGTCCAGCAGTCGTTCGACCCGGCTCCGCAGTCGCCCAAAGGCGTGGATCCCCCGGCGGCGGATGCCCCAGGTGGCGGCGCGGAGATGCCCGCCCAGCATGGGCAGCATCCCCCAGACCAACAGAAACAGCTGCACCGGCAGCTGGTCGGATTCGGGAAAGCGGCGGGCGCGTTTTTCGTGGGCGGCGCGGCGCACCCGGCGATGGGTCACCCCCAGATAGTGGCGGGTCTGCCCCGCCTTTTTCTCCACCCATTCCTCTGCCGCCACGCCCCAGCCGTGTATCACATCGCACTTGCGGTCGATCCATGCGGTGATGCGTGCCCCGGTGGTGGGTGCCGGCTGGTATTGCCGTATCTGTTTGGGACGGAGCGGTGGCTGTGCCGTCTTGTGGGCGGCGCTGTCTGCCACGCGCTTGCCGGTCTCGTGCTTTTGACTCATAGTTTCCTCCCAACCCGCTGGGGACGGCGCTCTCTGTCGCCCAATCCCGCGGGGAAAAATTGAGGTTGATCGGGATGACCCGAATAGTTACAATTTGTTACCGTTTATAATACCCCGTTTTCCGTCCCTCGTCAAGACTTTTTTTACGGGGAAAATCCCCACCATTCCTTGTGTTTCCCCACTTTTTGCAACTACAGCATGTGGTAGGGGCGGGGAGCCGTCAGCAAAACGCCGAAAGGGGCGGCGGTTTTCCCGCAAATTTCGTCACCCGATTTCATAAGAGGGCATTGACCGAAAAAGCGAAACGTGTATAATAGAACATATTCGATTTAAATTCTGTTGGAGGAGTCACAATTATGTTTGATTTTCTAATTAAAAAGCTGAAAGAGCATCCCCGCGCCATCGTCTTTACCGAGGGCGCCGATCCCCGTATTTTAGAGGCCTCTGCCCGTCTGCTGTCCAGCACCTTTTTGACCCCTGTGCTGGTGGGCAGCGAGGTGGAGATCCGCGCCGCCGCCGAGGAGGCTGGTTTTAACATCAACGGTGCCAAGATCTACGATCCCGCCAACTATCCCGAGATGGACGCTATGGTGGACAAGCTGGTGGAACTGCGCAAGGGCAAGATGACCCCGGAGCAGTGCCGGGATCTATTAAAGCGGGGCAACTACTTTGGCACCATGCTGGTGAAACTGGGACTGGCCGATGCACTGCTGGGCGGCGCCACCTATTCCACGGCGGACACGGTGCGTCCCGCGTTGCAGATCATCAAGACCAAGCCGGGCAGTAAGATCGTCTCCTCCTGCTTTATTCTGGTGCGTGCCTCCGCCACCGGCGACAACGAGGTGCTGGCTATGGGCGACTGCGCCATCAACATCAAGCCCACGGAGGACGAGCTGGTGGAAATCGCCATCGAGACCGCCAATACCGCCAAAATCTTCGGCGTTGACCCCAAGGTTGGCTTTTTGTCCTATTCCACCTTTGGCTCCGGCGCGGGCGAGGATGTGGATAAGATGCGGAACGCCTGTGCCAAGGTACACCTGCTGGATCCCGAGCTGGCGGCAGATGGCGAGATGCAGTTCGATGCCGCCGTCTCCCCCAAGGTGGCGCAGACCAAGTGCCCGGACTCCACCGTCGCCGGTCACGTCAACACCTTCATCTTCCCGGACATCAATGCGGGCAACATCGGCTATAAGATCGCCCAGCGTCTGGGTAACTTTGCCGCCTACGGCCCGATTTTGCAGGGCTTAAACGCCCCCATCAACGATCTGTCCCGGGGCTGTAACGCCATGGAGGTCTATTCCATGGCCATCATCACCGCCGGCCTGCTGTAAAAAAAAGCAAAAAAGGGAGAGAATCCAAATTGGATTCTCTCCCCCTTATTGCCTCTCAACGAAGCCCCTACGTCTGGGCAAGCCCATTCCCAACCAGTTCGCAAAAGTTTTTGCCAGGCTTTTTTCAAAAAGCCGCGCGTATCTCGTCTCTCGCCCCCGCGCCCCCACACCCACGCACCTCTACGTCTGGGCAAGCCCCATTCCAACCAGTTCGCAAAAGTTTTTGCCAGGCTTTTTTCAAAAAGCCGCGCGTATCTCGTCTCTCGCCCCCGCGCGCGTCTCAGGAGAACATGACCACCACGCCATAGGTGAGGGTCAGGACGATCAGTCCGGCGGCGACGACCCCGGCGAAGATGGCGGGGAAGGCCTGCCGCAGTCGGATGTTCAGCACCACAGCCACCAGAGCGCCCGTCCACGCGCCGGTGCCCGGCAGGGGAATCGCCACCAGCAGCGCCAGTCCCGGCAGGCGATACTTTTGCACAATGCGTCCTTTCAGATGCGCCTTCCGCTCCAGCGCCTCGATCATGGGCCCGAAGGTCTTGGTCTTGCGCAGCCAGTCAAACACCTGCCGCAGCAGGAGAATCACAATCGGCACCGGCAGCATGTTGCCCAAAATCGACGCGAAAAACGCGTCCCACGGGGAGAGCCCCAGCGCCACGCCATAGGGAATCGCGCCCCGCAGCTCAATCACCGGCAGCAGCGCCATCCCCACGGTCGCCACCAGCTTGCCAAAATACGTCGCAAAAAATGCTGTCATCTGTCCCGTCCTCGCCCGGCGTATCGCCGCTTTTGTAAATGCCCAATTCTCCCGTCCGTGTGAAAACGGGCGGGAGAAGCGGATTGTGTTCTCTATTCTATTCCAAGTTGAGTCGCTTTTGCAAGGTAATTACGGTAATCAGATAAAAAATCGCGCAATAGACCAGCTCCACGGCGATGCCCACGCCAAAGAGCAGATGGGTGATGGCCATGGGGGACAGGTTTTCGATGAAGCCCCCCATGTCCCCCAGAAACAGGCTGCTCATGCCGGCAAACTGGGTGATAAACTGAAAGGTGAAGAACCAGCCGATGGAATATAGCACCTTGTGTCCCGCAAAGCTGTGTCCAATCGCCATGGAGGCATAGAACAGCAGACACATGGACGCACAGCCGAAGAAGCACAGCACCAGAAATTCCAAGAGGAACGCCACGCCGTTGATGGCGTATTCCGCAGTGATGTATTGGGTCAGCTCTTGCAGTCCCCGCCAAAAGGCGCTGAGAAAGTCCACCTGAAACACCACGATGATGCCCGCCAAAATGTCCGCCACCACCGTCACGAAAAACCAAAAGGAGGAGACGATGATCTTTGACCACACCAGACCGTGGACAGAGACCGGGAGGGTGAACATCACATAGCCCTCGTCGGACATGAGATTTCTGTAAAACCGAGTCACCATCAGCACCAGCGACATCACTGTCACGCCGATGATGGCAAAGGTGAAGCCCATGATCAGCAGACCGCCCAGCATGTTGAGAAACCGGCTGTCCGTGTTGTCCAGCAGCCGCACCGAGAAATTGGCGAAGATGGACATCACCAGCAACACCAGATACAGGGGCAGCATAATGCGCCCGGTGGCGCGAAATTCGTGCTTTAACAGCTTTCCTAACATTTGAATACCTCCCGAAACAGAGCGTCCACGCTCATGCCCTTTTCCTCCCGGATCGCGTCCACCGAGGATTGCAGCACGATCTGCCCCCGATTGATGAAGATCACGTCGTCCAGCACCTTTTCCACATCCGCGATCAGATGGGTGGAAATCACCACCGACGCCTCCTCGTTATAGTTGCTGATGATGGTGTTTAGAATATAGTCCCGGGTGGCGGGATCCACACCGCCAATGGGTTCGTCCAGCAGATAGAGCTTTGCCTTGCGGCTCATCACCAGAATCAGCTGTACCTTCTCCCGGGTGCCCTTGGACATCTGCTTCACCCGCTGCTTTTTGTCGATGCCCAGATGGGTCAGCATCTCCGTGGCGGCGTCCCGCTGAAAATCGGCGTAAAAATCGCCATAGAAGTCCAGCAGTTGGGTCACATTCATCCAAGTGGAGATGCAGGTGCGCTCCGGCAGATAGGACACCAGCGCCCGCGTCGCCACCGACGGCTTCATCCCACAGATGGTCAGACCGCCCGACGTGGGGGTCAGCAGACCGTTTGCCAGCTTGATCAGCGTGGTCTTGCCGCTGCCGTTGGGTCCCAGCAGACCCACGATACGTCCCGGCTGGATGGTCAAATCAATGCCGGACAGGGCGGTCAATTTGCCGTATTGCTTTACTAAATTGCTGCATTCTAAAATTGACATGATAGCTCCTCCTGTTCCAGTAGCGTTAGGATATCCGTTTTTTCATAGCCCAGCCGGTACATCGCCTCTAAAAAGCTGAAAATCTGCTCCCGCGCCAGGCCCTTCTTCACTGCGTCGATCATCGCCTTGTCCTCCGTCACAAATCTGCCTGCGGTGCGCTGGCTGTATACCAGACCGTCCCGCTCCAATTCTGTCAGTGCCCGCTGCATGGTGTTGGGATTCACGCTGGCCTCGGTGGCCATATCCCGGACAGAGGGCAGGCGCTCGCCGGGTGGAAACACGCCGCACACAATGCCCTGCTTGATTTGGGCAACCAATTGGGAATAGATCGGCGTGTCGCCGGCAAAGAACCAATTCATGGAAACACCTCCTATGTGTTATTGTCTTAAGCAATTAATACAATAACACATCTTAGAAAAATGTCAAGAGGTTTTTCGAAAAAAGCTTAAAACTTTCTTAAAGACTTTGCCCCTATGTTTTTCGGCAAATCTATGGCAAAATAGGGACAGCGCCTATCAAACGCGTGCATTTCGTTCTTCCGCCACTTCCAGACGCACCGTAAAAAGAGTGCATAAAGTTTTCTTTGGTACTTTCTTTTTCAAAAGAAAGTACGCGTACCCCCGCTTTTTACGGGGGCGATTGCAAAGGGGGACT
>JAVVOA010000060.1:0-9651 GCA_036656515.1 Oscillospiraceae bacterium
AGCGCGTCCCGACGGCCTGTCTCCGCCAGCAGGGTTTCCATGCCGCCCTGCAAGAGACAGGCTTGGGGCGACAGATCGGGCGTAGGCCGCAGATGGGGGTTGGAGGAGACCCGCACCACGGAGCCACCCTCCTCGTCCACCCCCAGCAGCAGGGGCAGCTTCGCCGCCCTCTGATAGCTGCCCAAGGTGTCGATGATCTCGCCGGCGGTTTTGTCCGCAAAATCCCGGGTAAACAGCAGATAGCCCCCCAGATGATAGGTTGCGATGTCCGCCACGGCATCGACTGTGGGACAGCGGGGGAAAAACAGCTGCCCCACCTTTTCCTCCACCGTCATATTTGCCAGCAGATCGGTCACCTGCTTTGCGGCAAGCTCCTCCGCCGTGGGGGGCGGGGGCGGCAGCTCCGGCGGCAGTTCCGGCGGCGGGACAGCCGTGGCGGCACAGCCCACCAGCAGGGCGAGACAGAGCAGGAGCAGTAGTATCGCTTTTTTCATGGAAGCCCCCTTTCCCCGCGATGTGGAGAAACACCGCCGAAGCGGTGTTTCTGCCCGTTATTCCTCGGTGACTGTCTCCCGCCGGGTGACGGCGATGGACAGCTCGTCCAACTGAGGTGCGTCCACAAAGTCGGGACAGCTGGTCATGGGCTCGGAGGCGTTTTGCACCTTGGGGAAGGCAATCACGTCTCGGATGGAGTCCGCGCCGGTCATCAGCATCACCAGACGATCCAGACCATAGGCCAGACCGCCGTGGGGGGGTGCGCCGAACTTGAAGGCGTTGATGAGATGGCTAAACCGCGCCTGTACGTCCTCGGGGGACAGTCCCAGAGCACGGAACATGGTCTCCTGCATCTCCGGGGTGTTGATGCGGATGGAGCCGCCGCCCAATTCCACGCCGTTTAGCACGATGTCATAGGCCTTGGCGCGGCAATGTGCCTTGTCGGTCTCAATCAAATCCACGTCCTCGTCCATGGGCGCGGTGAACGGATGGTGCATGGCCATAAAGCGATTTTCCTCGTCCGACCACTCGAACATGGGGAATTGCACCACCCACAGGAATTTGTAATCGTCCTTTTTCAGCAGTTCCAGCTGCTTCGCGGCATCCAGACGAATCGCACCCAGTGCCGCCCAGACCACGGAGTTTTTGCCGTCTGCCACGATGACCACCACGTCGCCATCCTTGGCGTTTGCGGCGGTCAGGATGCCCTGCATCTCGTCCTCTGTGACCATCTTGCCAAAGGAGGAGGTCATCTCGCCATTGCACAGCCGAATCCACGCCAGACCCTTGGCACCATAGGTCTTGGCGAGGTTGCCCAGTGCGTCGATTTTCTTCCGGGTGAAGTGCGCCGCGCCGCCATCGATGTTCACCAGACGGACGCTGCCGCCAGCCGCCACCGCGCCGGAGAACACGTCAAAGCCGGAGTCCTTCACCAGCGGAGAGACATCCTTCAACTCGAAGCCGAAGCGGATATCGGGCTTGTCAGAGCCAAAGCGATCCATGGCATCCTGCCAAGTCATCCGCAAAAACGGCGCTTTGACATCCACGTTCAGGATTTCCTGAAACACCCGGCAGATAAAGCCCTCTTGAATGGTCTGGATCTCCTCCTCGTTTAAGAAGGACATCTCCAAGTCGATCTGGGTAAATTCCGGCTGACGATCGGCACGCAAATCCTCGTCCCGGAAGCAGCGGGCAATCTGGAAATAGCGGTCGAAGCCGGAGAGCATCAGGAGCTGCTTGTACTGCTGGGGGGACTGGGGCAGGGCATAGAATTTGCCGGGATGGACACGGGAGGGCACCAGATAGTCCCGGGCACCCTCGGGGGTGGATTTGGTGAGGATGGGGGTCTCAATCTCCAAAAAGCCGTTGTCGTCGAAATAGTCCCGGCAGATTTTGACGATTTTGTGGCGGGTGGCAATCATGCGCTGCATGTCCGGGCGGCGCAAATCCAAATAGCGGTATTTCAGGCGCAACATGTCGTTGGCCTTGGACTCCTCCACGATCTCGAAGGGGGGCGTGTCCGCCTTTGCCAGCAGGCGCAGTTGGGCGACCTCGATCTCAATCTCGCCGGTGGGGATGTCCTTGTTTTTCGACGAGCGCTCCCGCACCTTGCCCACGGCGGCGATGACAAATTCCGCACGCAATGTCTTGGCCTTCTCAAAGATGTCCCGCGCGGTGGCATCGTCAAATGCCAGCTGCACGATGCCGGTGCGATCCCGCAAATCCACAAAAATCAGCGCCCCGATATCCCGCTGACGCTGTACCCAGCCGCAGACGGAAACCGTCTTGCCAATGTCGCTTGCGGTCAGTGTCGCGCAGTAGTTCGACCGCGAAAACCCTTGCATAGTGTCCATAGTATGACTCCTATCTGTAATATAGTAAAGTAATATTGCATCCTGTATTCAAAATCCGGGGGATGGGACGGGGATGCGTGTACTTTCTTGTGAACAAGAAAGTACCAAAGAAAACTTTATATCTGTTTTTTCAAGGGGCTGCCCCTCGGCGGTAGCGCCCCATCCAAACAGATCACAAAAGTTTTTGGCAGGCTTTTTTCAAAAAGCCGCGTACCTGCTCCGCGTCCCCCGCGTCCTAGTTCTCCCGGATGACGGGGATGTCCCGTTGGGGGGCGAGGGCTTTTAGCAGCAGGGCGATGGTCTCGTCCGCCGACTGCTTGGTCTGCTCGCCGGTGCGGAGATCCTTGCAGGCGACGATGCCGGCAGCCAGCTCATCCTCCCCCAGAAACAGGACGTAGGGAATCCCCAGTTTGTCGGCATAGCCGATTTTCTGCTTGAATTTCTTATCCTCGCTGTAGAGCAGGGTGCGCAGACCCGCGCTCCGCATTTTGGTGGCGAGGGCAATCGCCGGGTTGAGATCGGCTGTCATGGGCAGAATCAGCACGTCGGCAGGTGCGTTCAGGCGGTCGGCGTTGAGGAGCTGTTGCTCGCCCAAAACGTAAAACAGCCGGGTGAGCCCGATGGAGATGCCCACGCCGGGCAGGGGCTTGTCGGTGTAATACTCCGCCAGATTGTCGTACCGTCCGCCGGAGCAGATGGAGCCGATCTCCGGATGCTCCAGCAGTAGGGTCTCATACACCGTGCCGGTGTAGTAGTCCAGCCCCCGGGCGATGGTCAAATCAATCTTAAAATGGCTCTGGGGCACGCCGAAGGCAGTCATGGCGTTTGCCACCTGAGACAGCTCGTCGATGCCCTGATCCAAGAGTGCATTTTGCCCCGCAAAGGGTGCGAGGGCGGCGAGAGAGGCGTCCGCTTGCAGGACAGATAGCAGGGTGGCGGCGGCCTCGGGCGGGACAGAGAACTCGCCGGTCAATAGCTCCGCCACCTTGTCCGCCCCGATTTTTTCCAGCTTGTCGATGGTGCGCATCACGTCCGATGCCTGCTCCGACAGTCCCAAAACCGCGAACAGGCCGTTGAGGATCTTGCGGTTGTTGACCCGGATTTGAAAGCGCTTCAGCCCTAAGCGTGAGAAGGTCTGATAGATGATGGCGGGGATCTCCGCCTCGTTTAAAATGTCCAGCTTGCCATCGCCGATGATGTCGATGTCCGCCTGATAAAACTCCCGAAACCGCCCCCGCTGGGCGCGCTCGCCCCGATAGACCTTGCCGATTTGATAGCGGCGGAAGGGGAAGGTGAGCTCGCCATAGTGGAGGGCGACGTATTTCGCCAGAGGCACCGTCAGGTCAAAGCGGAGGGAGAGGTCAGCGTCGCCCTTGGTAAAGCGGTAAATCTGCTTCTCCGTCTCGCCGCCGCCCTTAGCCAGTAGCACCTCGGAGGCCTCGATGGCGGGTGTGTCCAGCGGGGTGAAGCCATAGAGGCCATAGGTCTCCCGCAGAACCTCCATCATGCGCTCCATCTGCAATTGGGGCGCGGGGAGCAGTTCCATAAACCCGGAGAGGGTGCGTGGTTTTTGTCGTTCCATGGTGGATGTGTCCTTTCGTCAGTGAAAATTGTCCGGGATTAGGCCATGGGCTTGGTGCGGGGATTGACAACCAGCCGCCAATCCAAATCGCCCCGCGCCAGTCCCAGCACCAGCATTTCCGCCGTGGCGATGTTGCTGGCATAGGGGATGTTGTTCTGGTCGCAGAGACGGGAGATATAGGTGATGTCATCCGCCATGGTGGCGCTGTTGGGGTCGCTGAAAAACAGCACCAAATCGAATTCGTTATAGGAGATGCGTGCGCCGATCTGCTGGCTGCCGCCGTGGGCATAGGACAGGAAGCAGTGGATGTCCAGCCCCGTGGCCTCGGCGACCATGTGTCCGGTGGTGTTGGTGGCAAAAATGCTGTGTCGGGACAAAATCCCCGCATAAGCGGTGCAAAATTGCACCATCAGTTCTTTTTTATTGTCGTGAGACATGAGAGCAATATTCATTGTTGACCGTCTCTCCTTTCTTGTTTCGCCCATAGGCAAGCGTTATCTCGCTATTCAAGCAGTAAATCGTGATACAAAAGTTTCGCCAGGCCTTTTCAAAAAGCCGCGTATCCCGTCCCGCGCGGCTAGCGTCCCCACGGGCAGTCTCTCTCTTGAAGCGGTTAAGCAGTAAAACGTGATGCAAAAGTTTTTGCCAGGCTTTTTTCAAAAAGCCGCGTATCCAGCCCTCGCGTCCCCGGCTAGCGGATTTTCATCAGCCGCACCCGCTGACCCGTCAGCCGCCGTGCGATGTTGTAGTAGGCCCGGGCGGCGGCGGGTGAGTCCGCCAGCAGCAGGGGGATGCCCCGTCCCAGTGCCAGAGGCAGTGCGTCGTCCTCCGGGATGATGCCCAGTAGAGGCAGTCCTGCGCTGTCGATGGCATCGTCGATGGTGGCGTGTAGACTGCGTAGCATCTTTTTCCGCACCCGATTGACCACCAGATGGAGCCGATTGCGGGAGAATTTGTCCCCCAGTAGCATGACAGCGCGTTGGGCATCCCGCAGACTGGTGGCATCGGTGGTGGTGACGATCACGGCGCGATCCGCCCCGCAGGTGGTCAGTCGAAAGCCGCTGCCAAGCCCGGCGGGCGCGTCGATGAGGCAGAAGTCAAAGCCGCCGCGAATCTGGGCGGTCAGCGTCTGCATCTGCCCGTCGGTGATGAGCTCGCCGTGCAGATTCAGGGGCGCAGTCAGCAGGAATAGACCGGGAATCCGGGGGTGGGGGATGGCGGCATCCTCCAAGGCACAGCGCCCGGTAGCCACGTCGCAAAAGTCCATCAGCGCCCGATCGGTCAGCCCCAGTGCCATGTCCAAATTGCGCAGGCCGATGTCCCCATCCAGCACCAGAACCCGCTTGCCCAGCAGCGCCAGCGCCGAGCCCACCCCCGCCGTAAACGAGGTTTTGCCCGTGCCGCCCTTGCCGGATACCACTACGATCACTTCGCCCATTGTCCCGCCTCCTCTCCGCCGTTACAGCGGCGCTTTTTTGATTTTCGCAAATGCCCGGGGATAGCCCGCCGGTGTGGGCGCGATTTTTTCCAGCACGATCACCCGATGGGTCACGTCTGTCCCCGGCACGGGATAGTCCCGCACCTCGCGCAGACGACCGCCGCAGACGGCGATGGCTCTCTCGGCACCGGCAAGCTCCTCGTCGCAGTCCACTGCCTTCATGGCCAGCACTGTCCCCCCCACGCGGACAAGGGGCAGACACAGCTCTGCCAAAAGGGGCAGGGCAGCCACCGCGCGACAGGTGGCGATGTCAAAGCTCTCCCGGTGTCCGGCGGCAAATTCCTCTGCCCGCCCATGGATGCAGGCAACGTCAGCAAGCCCCAACGCGTCGCAGACCTCCTGTAAAAAAGTCACCCGCTTGCCCAGAGAGTCCAGCAGGGTCAGACGGAGGGTGGGTGTCACCAGACGGAGGGGCAGTCCCGGAAAGCCCGCCCCCGTCCCCACATCCACCAGAGACTTGCCGGCGAAGTCCGCCCATTGGGTCAGCGCCAAACTGTCCAAAAAGTGGAGGCTTGCCACCGCCGACGGCTCTGTGATGGCGGTCAGGTTCATCACCTTGTTCTTTTCCAGCAGCCGGGCGGCAAAGTCCAGCATCTGGGGCAGGCTGTCTGTGGGCAGTCCCAATTGGACAAGCCCCTGTTTTAAAAGTTCCTCCGCCTCTCTCATCCTCGATTCTCCCGGAGCAAATCCCGAATTTCCGTGAGGAGCAGCTCCTCTTGAGAGGGCGCGGCAGGGGCGGGGGGAGGCGCTTCCTCTTTTTTGTGGAGGCGATTCATCCCCTTGACCAGCAGGAACACCACCAGGGCAATCACCAGAAAATTGACCGCCGCCTGAATGAAGCTGCCAAAGAGAATGTCCGCACCGGCAATCCGGAAGGCGAGCGTGGCAAAGGTCTCCTGCTTGACAAAGATGCCCACCAGCGGCATCAGGATGTCGCTCACCAGCGAGTCGGAGATGGACTTAAATGCGCCGCCGACAATCACGCCCACCGCCAAGTCCATCACGTTGCCCCGGGCGATGAATGCCTGAAACTCGGCCAGAATGCCGGGCTTTTTCAATTTTCCTGTGTCCAAAGCGATAGCCTCCTGTCATATTGACGGGAAAAAATACGTTTTGTATCGGATTTTTTCCTCAAACCGCTTTCCAGACGATACAGCGCGTCCCCATGACCTGCACCCCGTTCGCCGCCGTCTCAATCGCTGGAAACGGGTCAGATTTTCTGCTTTTTGATAGCCCCTTGTTATCATTCAAACCGGATAGCAATACAAATAGTATTTACTTCGTGGGCACCAAAACGGTCTTGCCGCCCATATAGGGTTGCAGAGCGGCGGGGATGGTGACGGTGCCGTCGGCCTGCAAGTGGTTTTCCAGATAGGCAATCAGCATCCGGGGCGGGGCGACCACCGTGTTGTTCAAGGTGTGCGCCAGATATTTTTTCCCGTCCTCGCCACTGACCCGGATTTTCAGACGGCGTGCCTGAGCGTCTCCCAAGTTGGAGCAGCTGCCCACCTCGAAGTATTTTTTCTGCCGGGGGCTCCATGCCTCCACGTCCAGACTGCGGCACTTCAAATCCGCCAAATCGCCAGAGCAGCACTCCAACGTCCGAACGGGGATGTCCATGCTGCGGAACAAATCCACGGTGTTCTGCCACAGCTTGTCGAACCACAGGGGGGAATCCTCCGGGCGGCAGACCACGATCATCTCCTGCTTTTCAAACTGGTGGATGCGGTACACCCCCCGCTCCTCGATGCCGTGGGCGCCCTTCTCCTTGCGGAAGCAGGGGGAATAGGAGGTCAGCGTCTGGGGGAGGGAGGACTCGGGCAGAATCTGGTCGATGAATTTGCCAATCATGGAGTGCTCGGAGGTGCCGATCAAATACAGATCTTCGCCCTCGATTTTATACATCATAGCGTCCATCTCGGCAAAGCTCATCACCCCGTCCACCACGCTCTGGCGAATCATAAAGGGCGGCACGCAATAGGTGAAGCCCCGGTCGATCATAAAGTCCCGGGCATAGGAGATCACGGCGGAGTGGAGCCGCGCCATGTCGCCCATGAGATAGTAAAAGCCGTTTCCAGCCACCCGGCGGGCGGCATCCAAGTCCAGCCCGCAGAAGGATTCCATGATGTCGGCGTGATAGGGAATCTCAAAATCCGGGACAAAGGGATCGCCAAACCGCTGGACTTCCACGTTCTCAGAGTCGTCCTTGCCCATGGGCACGGCGGGATCCAACAGCTGGGGAATCAGCAGCATCCGCTTGCGGATCTCGGCTTCCAGCTCCCCCTCGATGCCCTCCAAAACCTTGAGACGGTCGGCACCGGCGGTGACCTCTGCCTTGACCTTTTCCGCCTCTGCCAGCTTGGCGGGGTCGTTCTTTGCCTGCCCCATCAGCTGTCCCACCTGCTTGGACAGGGTGTTGCGGGCGGCGCGGAGGTCGCTTGCCTCGGTGACGGCGGCGCGGAACTTCTCGTCCAGCTCCAAAACCTCGTCCACCAGATGAAGCTTGCTGTCCTGATACTTTTTCCGCATATTTTCCTTGACCAGCTCGGGCGTCTCCCGAATCAGCTTGATATCTAACATGACCTTCACCTCAAATCAAAATTCCATCTCTCGATGGCGGGGCAGTCCGCCCCAAATTGTTTCATGTGAAACAATGGCTTTTTTTATGCCAGCGCGTCCTTCAATTGCCCAAAGCGCTCCATGGGGGAGACCACGCCGTCCTTGCTGTCGGTGGGGAGGGTGGCGGTAAGGCCTTCGCTGTCCAAAAGAGCCAGCGTCGCCCGGGCCTCGTCCTTGTCCCCGGCGGCATACTGCTGTCCCGCGGTATAGAGGAGCCGCAGTGCCCGCGCCTCGTCCTGGGCCTTTTTGGTCTCGGCTTGGGCGCGTTTTAGATCGTTTTCCATAGCTGCCGCCTGCTTTTCGGTATCGGTCAGCTGCTTTTGGAGGGCCACGTTTTCGTCCAAGGCCTCCTGTAGCTCGCCCAAGGCGTTGAGGTTGGTTTTCATCTCGCCCAACACCTGTTCATTGCTCCGCTGGTGCATGAAAAAGGACAGGAGAATCAGGGCAAATGCCACGGTAAACAGAATCACAATATAGATAAACACCGGTTTTTGATGGCTGATGCCCGGGGTTTTCGTCTCGTCAGCGTCCTCTAAAACGGGGTCGCCGCCTTCGCTGCGTTTTTCTAATTTCATGCTTTGCCTGTGCCGTCCTTTCTCTGCTGTATGGCGGATAGTGCATCCAGCAACGTGTTCAAATCCTCCATGCCATAGTATTCCAGCTCTACCCGACCCTTTTTCCGCCCGGTGACGATGCGACAGCCCCGCCCCAGCCGGGAGGAGAGATCGCGCTGTGCCGCCTCGGCATAGTTGACGGTGAGCTCGGGTTTGGCGGGTTTTTCCGGCTTCTTCGCCTCTGCCAGACGGCGCACCAGCGTCTCGGTCTGGCGGACGGAGAGATCGTCCTGCAAAACGGTTGCCGCCGCCTTCTCCTGCTCGATGGCGGAGAGGGGCAGCAGGGTGCGGGCGTGACCGGAGGACAGCCGTCCCGATTCCACCAGCTCCCGCACGGCGGGGGACAGACCCAGCAGCCGCAGGGCGTTGGCGACGGCGCTCCGGGACTTGCCCACCCGGGAGGCCGCGTCCTCTTGGGTCATGTGATAGTTGGTGATCAGCGCTTGATAGCCGGCGGCTTCCTCCATGGGATTCAAATCCTCCCGCTGGAGGTTTTCAATCATCGCCAGCTCGGCGGCCTTGCGATCGTCGGCCTCGATGATGATGGCGGGTACCTCGGACAGGCCGGCAATCCGCGCCGCACGCCATCGCCGCTCTCCCGCGATGATCTGATAATAGCCGGAGGCGAGACGACGCACGGTCAAGGGCTGGATGATGCCGTGCTCCCGGATGGAGTCCGCCAAATCCGCGAGACTGCTCTCGTTAAAGGCCTTGCGGGGCTGGGTGGAGCAGCTCTCCACCTGTGAAATCGGCAAATAGAGGTTGCCGGAGCTTTCCGTTTGCAGGGCGGCATCCCCCATGAGAGCGCCCAGACCCCGCCCTAAGCCGGAAGGTTTTTTACTTGCCATGGAACCCCTTCCTTTCTGTTTCCCGCCATTGCGGGGAAACCATAGTATGTTCGGTTCGTACGACGAGTGGGGATACGATGAGTGAGTACGCCAACTTTTTGAAAAAAGTTGGACAAAAACTTTTAATGAGAAGATAAAGAGG
>JAVVOA010000061.1:0-9581 GCA_036656515.1 Oscillospiraceae bacterium
GGCGAGGTGACCGTGGTGTCCGAGATGGGCGGGAGCATGATTTTGTCCATCAAGGAGAGCCGGATCGCGCTGGACAAAACCATGGCAAACCGCATACAGATATAGGAGGACGTAGCGTGAAAACATTAAAAGAGGTCAAGGTCGGCGAGACGGCGGAAATCCGAAAGCTCCACGGCGAGGGCGCGGTGAAGCGCCGCATCATGGACATGGGCATCACCAAGGGCACAACCGTCTGTGTGCGCAAGGTGGCACCTCTGGGCGATCCCATGGAGCTGACAGTGCGGGGCTATGAGCTGTCCATCCGCAAGGCGGACGCGGAGCTGATCGAGGTTTTATAGAGGAGAGGGGAAAAACGGCAGGGGACTGCTGCTTTTTTTCCCAGAGCAGTTAGCGATACCTAACTTTGAAACGAGGAGGATCCATATGCAGACAGAGACAAAAAAGCGGAGCGGCGAGCCGATTAAAATCGCCTTGGCGGGCAATCCCAACAGCGGAAAGACCACCATGTTCAATGAGTTGACGGGCAGCGCCCAGTATGTGGGCAACTGGCCCGGTGTGACCGTGGAGAAGAAGGAGGGCAAGCTGAAGGGACACCCGGAGGTGACCATCCAAGATCTGCCCGGCATCTATTCCCTGTCGCCCTATACATTAGAAGAGGTGGTGGCGCGGGGCTATCTGGTGGGAGAGACGCCGGAGGCGATCCTCAATATCGTGGACGGCACCAATATCGAGCGCAATCTATATCTGACCACCCAGCTCATGGAACTGGGGGTTCCCATGGTGCTGGCGGTGAATATGATCGACGTGGTGCGGAAAAACGGCGATGTAATCAACCTTGCCAAGCTGGGCGCGGCACTGGGCTGCGAGGTGGTGGAGACCTCGGCACTGCGGGGCATCGGCTCCAAGGAGGCGGCGGAAAAAGCGATTGCCGTGGCGGGACATGGAACAAGCGGCGAGCTGCCCCACGTTTTTGACGGTTCGGTGGAGCACGCCCTCGCCCACTTGGAAGAATCCATCGAGGGCAGGGTTCCGCCGGAAAAACTGCGGTGGTTTGCCATCAAGCTCTTTGAGCGGGACGAAAAAGTCATCGACGAGCTACATTTGGACGCTGCGCTGTCCGCCCATTTAGAGGCGCACATCGTCGCCTGCGAGACCGAGCTGGACGACGATGCAGAGAGCATCATCACCAACCAGCGCTATGCCTATATCAGCCGTCTGGTGGACACCTGCGTGAAAAGAAAGCACCGTGTGGGCGGCACGGCCTCTGATCGAATCGACCGCATTGTGACCAATCGACTGCTGGCGCTGCCGATTTTCGGACTGGTCATGTTTTTGGTGTACGGGATCTCCATCACCACAGTGGGCGCGCTTGTCACCGATTTTACCAACGAGACGCTGTTCGGCGCATGGCTGCTGCCCACTGTAGGCGGCTGGATGAAAAGCGCGGCTGTCGCCCCGTGGCTCATCGGCCTGTCGGTGGACGGCATCCTCGGCGGTGTGGGCGCGGTGCTGGGCTTTGTGCCCCAGATGCTGATTCTGTTTTTCCTGCTGTCGGTGCTGGAGGACTGCGGCTATATGGCGCGGGTGGCCTTTATCATGGACAGGATCTTCCGCAAATTCGGACTGTCGGGCAAGAGCTTCATCCCCATGCTCATCGGCTCGGGCTGCTCTGTCCCCGGTATTATGGCAAGCCGCACCATCGAGCAGGACAGGGATCGAAAAATGACGATTCTGACCACGTCCTTCATCCCCTGCGGCGCGAAGATGCCCCTCATTGCCCTGATTGCGGGAGCCCTGTTCGGCGGGGCGTGGTGGATGGCACCCGCCGCCTATTTCATCGGCGTGGCGGCGGTGATCGTCTCCGGCATCCTGCTGAAAAAGACCCGGTTTTTCACCGGAGAGCCTGCCCCCTTTGTGATGGAGCTGCCCGCCTATCACACGCCCACCCTCAGCAATGTCTGGCGCAGCACTTGGGAGCGGGGCTGGAGCTTTATCCGCCGCGCCGGCACGGTGATCCTGCTGTCCTCGGTGGCGCTGTGGTTTTTACAGGGCTTTGGCGTGGAAAGCGGCAGCTTGCAGCTGGTGGCGGACAACAATCACAGTCTGCTGGCGGCGGTGGGCAGGGGAATTGCGCCGGTGTTCGCCCCGTTGGGCTTCGGCACTTGGCAGGCCTCGGTGGCAACCTTCACCGGACTGCTGGCAAAGGAGAACGTGGTGGGCACCTTCGGCGTGCTCTATGGCTTTGCCGCTGTGGCAGAGGACGGCTTGGAGTATTGGACGCTGCTGGCGGCGGATTTTACCGCCCTGTCCGCCTTCTCGTTTCTGCTGTTCAATCTCCTGTGCGCACCCTGCTTCGCGGCGATGGGTGCCATCCGGCGGGAGATGAGCAGCGGCAAATGGACGCTGTTTGCCATCGGCTATCTCACCGCCTTCGCCTATGCGACAGCATTGATCGTCTATCAATTGGGACTGCTTTTCACCGGCGGCGGCTTCACGGCGCTGACCGCTGTGGCGCTGGTCTTGCTGGCGGGCTTTGTCTATCTGCTGGTGCGGAAAAACCCCCACGAGAACAAGCGCTTTCTCAAAAAGGAGGCGATCGACCATGCTTGATTGGATTGCGGGCAACCTGTCCAGCCTGCTGGTGGCTGTCATGGTGGCGGCACTGGTGACGGCGGTGGCAAGCAAGCTGGTGCGGGACAAAAAGCAGGGCAAGTCCTCCTGTGGCTGCCAGTGCGCGAACTGTCCCAACGGCGGCAGCTGTCACAAAAAATAGAATTGAGGGAGGGCAGACGGCAAAAAAATGCGGTCTGCCCTGTCTTTTCCGGGTCTCAAAAGATTTTGCGGCCTGTTCGGCTTCCCCAAGGCGGTGGGGCGGCATAGGATGCAGAGAGCCGGGAGAAGCGGGCGCTCTGTTTGAGAGTCCCCCCGGGAAGCGCCGAAAAGGCGAAGCCCGCCGGCTTGAGTTTGGGAGTCCTGTCCCATGAGAGGAATGATTGTTCCATGTCGATTGACAATACCGCATCCTATCAGCAGCTCTGCTCCTGCACCCCCGATTCCTGCGGCAAGGTCGGTGTCCAGTGTGTCAATGTCAGCGTGCCGGTAGAGGTCACCCCCCGGGCCACGGTGGGTGCCATCTCCGTCGCCTGTCAGGGCACGCCGACGGTTTCCTGCGAGACCTCCGGCAGCCATGGGGTCTGCGTCATCACCATTACACAAAAGGTCTGCATGACCATTCCCGTCCGCTATGGCGTGACCACCAACGTGGGCGATGAGACCATCGCCTGTGATCCCCTCTGCCACTGCGGTTGACAGACGGCAAAAACGCCCCCGACGCGGCAGCGGAAGGGGCGTTTTGCGCTGCAGACAGCGGTGCTGTGCACCAGAGCAGGCAGACCCGCCCGGAGCATATGTCAGCGGTCGCGATTGGGGAAAAAATCGTCTTGATCCGCTTCAATTTTTCCATATTCTGCCTCAAATGCGCGGATGCGCTGTCGAATCATGTGCTCCAATTCCCGATTTTTGGTACGCCCTTCAAATTCGGCAATATAGCCCAGCTTTGCCAAGAGATGCGGATCTACCCGCAGGGTAAAACGTGCCATTTTCTCATTCATACAAATGCCTCCGCGACTTCATATTGACATCATAATATCGTCATGTTATAGTAGTATGCATAAATGACGCAGTTTTGACGCAATGAATGGGAGAGCAGAAATGCGAGAGCTGGAAGAAAAATATGAAATCCTCTGTGGAACGCTGGAGGATGCCTTGGAATT
Source organism: Oscillospiraceae bacterium (assembly GCA_036656515.1). GTDB lineage: Bacteria > Bacillota > Clostridia > Oscillospirales > Oscillospiraceae > Oscillibacter. Next base: position 3,774 of record JAVVOA010000061.1, read on the forward strand.
GCTGCAAGAAAATCGTATTCCAGAGGTCACGGCTCTGTTGCAGCGCATGTTGGAGCAGGCGTTGGTCGCCTATCACATAGTGGCGGGGAACAACCCGTCCCCCGAAGAATAAAGCAGCCGCTCTTTTGAAAGAGCGGCTGCTTTATTCTTCGGCACCAGTGCCGCAGAAGGAGCGGCTGCTGGGACAGCGCCCTCCGCCCCTTATCGGACTTCCAGGGGAGAAAACCGATAGAGGGCGGCATGGAGGGCGTTCTTTTGATCGGCATCGCAAAAGGCGGCATCCACGGCATGGTGCTGGCACAGCACCAGATCGGCCAGGGAGAAATCGGCAAAGGCCGCCACCCGGGACAGTTCCTCCGTCAGCGTCAGTCCCAAAAAGGTGGGATCGTCCCGGCTGAAATTGAGGGGGATGCCCGCCCGGTGCAGCATCGACAGCGGATGCGCCGCCGGATCGCGATACAGCAGCGTCAGGTTGGAGGTCAGGCAGAGATTCAGGGGAATCTCCTCCCGCGCCAGCCGGGCGACCAGCGCACTGTCCTCTGCCGCGCGGACACCGTGATCCAGTCGGTCGGCAAACAGCAGCTCCAGGGCATCCCAAACGCCCTCGGGTCCGCTGCTCTCTCCGGCGTGGACGGTGATGCCGAAGCCGGCGGCATGGGCGCGGGCAAAAACCGGGCTGAATTTCTCCCCGGTGCGCCCGGTCAAGGCCTCGTTGCCGTCGATAGACAGACCGACTAAGCGGGGCGTGCGGCAGGCGACCATGGTGTCCACCAGCGCCTGCGCATCTGCGGCGGATTGATTGCGGGAGAGGGACAGGGTGAACCTGCAGTCCGTCCCGCCGTCCGCCGCGGCGCGGTCAAAGCCGTCGGTCAGGGCGGCGATCAACTGGGGGACGGTGAACTGCCCCCAGTGGGTGGGGTTTAAGATGGTCTCCCCATAGAGGATATTCTCGTCAGCACTGCGCCGGGCGAAGTCATAGGCGATTTCGGACAGAGCATCCGTATCCCCCACCAGCGAGCAAATATAGTCCAAAAAGGCCAGAAAGTGGGACAGATCGTCGGCAGAGCATTGATAGAGGGTCTCCGGTGGACGCACCATGGTCTTGCCGCACCGCGCCGCATAGCCCGCCAGCTTCTGTCCGTCCATGGTGGATTCCAGATGGACGTGAAGCTCCAACTTGGGCAGCTGTTCGATTTGTGTCAGGGTTGCTTGCATTCTGTGCCCTCCTGTGGTGCGATCCCCCGCAGATGCAGACTTTGCAGCCCTGCGCCGATGCAGGTGGCAAAGGTGGCGTTTTCGGGGATGATGTATTCAATGCCATATAGCTGGGTGAAAAAGTCAAAGGTGGGACGCACCTGAGACAGGGTGGTCATGGAGCCGGTGAGCACCACGGTTTTGGTGCCCTGTGCGCTGCTGGCGAACACCGACATGGTGCCGATGGCCTGTAGCACCAGATTGATCAGCCCCGCCGCCACGTCGGCGGTGGTGGCATCCTCGGTGAGATTGCCGAAGTTGGCGGCGGTCATGTCCGCTTGCAGGGTGGCGGCGGCATCCTTGGAGATGTCCCCGATGGAGAGATCCACCTTGTGGAAATCGCCGCCGTTTGCCAGCTTTTGAATCTGATGAAACCGCTGGACGCCGATGAATTTTTCGCACAGTCCGCCCAAGGTGCCGCCGCCGATGCCGCTGCCCCCCAGATGGCGCACCACGCCGTCCTTTTCCGCCCAGATGAAGGCGGTGCCGGTGCCCATGGTGACCACCACGGCGGCATCCCGCCCGGACAGTGCCAAGCCGCCGGTGCCGCTGGCGATGAATTCATCCACCTTGCAGGTGGGGATACCGAAAATATTGTCCTCTACAAAGGAGGCACCCACGCCGGTTAACACAATGCGCAGGATGTCGGTCAAGTCCAGATGGTTGCTGGCCAGATAGTTGCCCAGCGCCCCATACAGGGAGGTGAGCTGATCCTCGGCGCGGACGCGCAGCATGGACAAAATGGTGCCGTCCGGCTTCAATCCGACGATTTTGGTGGTGGTGCCGCCGATGTCAATTCCTAAAATCACTTTCATATTGCGAATCCTTTCTGTGCCGGGGCGGTAAAGAATGGAACTGCTTTTGGAAAATCGCGGTCTTGCTGATTTCAGCATAGGGGAGGGGCGGCGGAATGTCAACCAAAAACCGCGAATTTTTCAAAAATGATTGCTTTCAGAGAGGAAGCGAGCTATAATCGGGAAAGCGGCGCGGTGCCGCAAAATTATGAAACACAGAGGTACAGGGACGTGGAAGAGAGACTCAACCTGACCATGCTATGCGACTTTTATGAGCTGACCATGGGCAACGGCTATCTACTGCGCGGCTATCGTGACCGCATGACCTACTTCGATGTATTTTTCCGCAATGTGCCGGACGAGGGCGGCTTTGCCATCGCAGCGGGACTGGATCAGCTGATTGACTATATTCAGCATCTGCATTTTTCGGAAAAGGACATCGAATTTCTGCGGGGCAAGCACATCTTTTCAGAGGAATTTCTTGCCTATCTGGCGGACTTCCGTTTCACGGGAGACATCTATGCCGTGCCGGAGGGAACCCCCGTGTTCCCCAAGGAGCCCATTGTCACCGTCCGCGCACCCGCCATCGAGGCGCAGTTGATTGAGACCTTCACCCTGCTGGCAATCAACCACCAGAGCTTGATCGCCACCAAGGCAAACCGCATTGTCCGTGCCGCCAAGGGACGGACGGTGCTGGAATTCGGCTCCCGCCGGGCACAGGGGGCAGACGGTGCCATCACCGGCGCCCGGGCGGCGTATATCGGCGGCTGTAAGGGCACGGCGTGTACCATCTCGGACGAGCTGTACAGTGTCCCGGCCGGCGGCACCATGGCTCACGCGTGGGTGCAGATGTTCGACACCCAGTATGAGGCCTTTAAAGCCTATTGCGAAATCTATCCCCAGAACGCCGTTCTGCTGGTGGACACCTATAATACCCTGCAATCCGGCATTCCGGACGCTATCCGTGCCTTTAACGAGGTACTGCGTCCCCTGGGCATCAAGACCTGCGGCATCCGTCTGGACTCCGGCGATATGGCATACCTGACCCAAAAGGCGCGGCAGATGCTGGACGATGCCGGCTGGGAGGGCTGCACCATCGCCGTCTCCAACTCGCTGGATGAGTATCTCATTCAGGATCTGCTGATTCAGGGCGCGAAAATCGACCTGTTCGGCGTGGGCGAGCGGATGATCACCGCCCGGAGCGAGCCGGTCTTCGGCGGGGTGTACAAGCTTGCCGCCGTGGAGGATGACGCGGGCAACATCATTCCCAAAATCAAAATCAGCGAAAATGTGGAGAAAATCACCATTCCCCACTTCAAAAAGGTCTATCGCCTGTTCAGCAAGGAGACCGGCAAGGCAATCGCGGACTATATCGCCGTCCACGACGAGGTGGTGGATGAAACCGCCCCCCTGCTGCTGTTTGATCCCAACGCCACATGGAAGCGCAAGGGCGTGAAGGACTTTGCGGTGCGCGCCCTGATGGAGCCCATTTTCTTGGACGGCAAGCTGGTCTATGAGCAGCCCACGCTGGAACAGACCCGGGACTATTGCGCCCAGCAGGTGGAGACCCTGTGGGAGGAAGTCAAGCGCTTTGACAATCCCCATACCTACTATGTGGATCTCTCCCCCAAGCTGTGGGAGATCAAGCACCAGCTGTTGCAGGAAAACAGCTGAGAAAAGGAAAAAGTGTCCCCGCGCCCAGGGGGAACTGCACCCGGGCAAGGGAACAATGCAATACCAAAAGCATCCGGAGGTACCAGCCTCCGGATGCTTTTTTGCCGTTTTCCACAGGAAACCCGCTTGCGCCGCAGAGTAACCCACCCCTGCTGCTGTCCGGAAAACCGGGGGAGGGGACACCCGACATGGGCGGGATTTAATCAGAGATTCCTTCGCTTTTCACAAACTCGGCATAGATGGCGTTTAGAACGGTGAGATAGTCCGCCTCCTCCACGCCGATGATGATGTTATCCTCGCCGGAGCCCTGATCGATCATGCGGATGTTGATATCGTTTTTGGCGATGGCGGCAAAGACCCGCCCGGCGGTGCCCTTGGACTGCACCATACCGCGCCCCACCACGGCAATCATAGCCATGCCGTCCTCGATGGTGACGGAGTCGGCGGCGGCCTCCCTGAAAATTCGACCGGTCAGCGCGTCCTTCACCGGTGCGACGGCGGAAGTGGCAACCACCACGGACATGGTGTCGATGCCGGTGGGCATGTGCTCCACGGAGATGCCATAGCTCTCCACCGCCTCTAAAATCTTGCGGCAAAAACCGATCTCCCCATTCATCCGATCCTTTTCGATGGTGATGGTGGTGAAGCCCGTCCGCCCGGCGATGCCGGTGATGACGGTATCTGTGACCGCATCTGTCCGCGCCACGATGGCAGTGCCGGTCTCTGCCGGGGCATTGGTGTTGCGGATGTGAATGGGAATGCCCCCCTCTCGCACAGGAAAAATCGCCTCGTCATGGAGCACCGTCGCCCCCATATAGGCCAGCTCCCGCAGCTCTCGATAGGTGATGGTTTGGATGACCCGGGGGTCTTTCACACAGCGGGGGTCCGCCATCAACATGCCGGACACGTCCGTCCAATTCTCATAGAGATCGGCGTGTACTGCCCGCGCCACAATGGCACCGGTGATGTCCGAGCCGCCCCGGGAGAAGGTCTTGATCCTGCCATCCGGCAGAGCGCCGTAAAATCCCGGCAGCACAGCCCGTGGGATTTGGGACAGCCGCTCCCCCAACACGGTATAGGTGCGCCGGGGGTCATAGCGCCCGGTGTCGTCGAAGAAGACACAGTCCTCTGTGTCCACAAAGGGCATTTGGAGATACTGCGCCAGCAGCTTGGCGTTTAAATACTCCCCCCGGCTGGCCAGATAGTCCCGACCGGCCTGCTTGTGCAGCGCCGCCCAAATGCGGTCATAGTCCTCTGTCAGGGAGAAGGACAGCCCCAAATCCGTGAGGATTTCGTCATAGCGGGTGCGGATTTTGGCGAAGGTCGGCTCTGCATCCTGCCCCGCCGCCGTCAAATCGGCACAGCGATAGAGCAGATCCGTGACCTTTTCATCGTCCTGCCCACGCTTGCCGGGGGCAGATGCCACCACATAGCGGCGGGTGGGCTGGGCGGCGACAATTGCCGCCACCTTGCGAAACTGGGTGGCATCCGCCAGCGAGCTTCCGCCGAATTTTACAACCTTGATCTCCATGGTGGTTCTCCTTCTCTTTTTGGGGTGATATCACAGCAGTTGCGGGGCATTTGGCACGCCGAACTCCTTGCAATCTGAACTGGAATTGCTGTAATCTTATAGCAGCTGTGCCAGCAAGTCCTCTCGGCTCCGGGGGCTCAAATCCGCCGGTGCCACGTCAAAGGGGCAATAGCAGCCCGTCAGACCCCGCCGGTGCATCCGGACGGCGGCACGGGCAAAGGCCACCAAAACGCTGGACGTAAACTCCGGGTTGGAGTCCAGCCCCAGACTGTATTCGATGGTCTCCCGGTGGTCTGCGCCGGTGGTGCCGCTGCGGAGCACATGACCGCCGTGGGGCAGTCCGGCGTGATTGCGTTGCAGCTCCTGGGCGCTGATAAAGTCCACGGTGGTGTCATAGGGGGCAAAATAGTCCGGCATGGTGACAATCGCCTGCCGGATGGCGGCCTGATCCGCCCCCTCCTCCGCCACCACAAAGCACTGTCTGGTATGCTTTTCCCGGGGGGTGAGGGTGGGATTCTCCCCCGCCCGCACCCGCTCCAGCGCCGACGGCACCGG
>JAVVOA010000062.1:0-9221 GCA_036656515.1 Oscillospiraceae bacterium
CTCCATCGCCAAGGCGGCGGCCCAGGCATACGACGGCGGCTATCGCGTCGCCTTCCAGCAGGACATCCTGATCAACGCCTTGGGTGTCACCTGCACCACCGAGGAGGAGACCGACCATGTGGGCTTCGACGCGCTGACTGTGGAGGAGTGCAAAGAGGCATTTTACATCTTTATCGCCCAGCAGTCGGCATGGATCGTGCCCAAAAATCAGCTGAAAAACGGCGTGGAGGACGAGGCGCTCATCCGCAAGATCTTCACCACCATGACCGAAAAGGAACACCTGAACCTCCGCAAAACCAAGGCGTAACAAGCAGGATCCCCAGCGGAAATAGCCAAAGGCGAGCGCGATGCGCTCGCCTTTTTTTCAGTTCTTCGACCGACAGTCCTCCACCCCGGTGAGGAAGTCCGCCCATGCGTCCTCGTGCTCCACATACCATTTGGGGCAGAGCTTGCCCGTCACGTCATAGTGGCGAATGACGCTTTCGGTTTTCAGATGGAAGGCATCGCAGAGCCACGCCACCAGCTCCTCTGTTTTTTCCAGCGACACGGGTGAGAACTCCCCCGTGTCGTCGGGATGGCAGACCTCCACGGCGATGGTGTCCTCGTTGCGGCTGTTGGAGGCATAGGCGATCTCGTCCAGCGGGATGCACTGGATGACCTCCCCGTCCAGACCCACGATAAAATGGGCGCTGGCATAGGTGCCGTCTGTCCCGGCGGCAAGGCTCTCGAAATAGCTCCGGTTCGCCGCCGCCGAGGTACCGGGGTTGCCCACATAGTGCACCACCACGCCGGTGACCTTTTCCAAAGGCAGTCCCGGGCGGGAATAGGGGTTTTCTGTCAGAAAATCAAGGGTCACCCAGTCGGGGGCGGGAATGTCCCGCCCCGACTGGGTGTTGTGCTTTACCAAAAACGTGATACCCGCTCCGGCGATCAGAAACACTGCCGCCAGAATCAGCGCGGGACGCAAATTGCGTCTCCGCCGTCTTCTCTCTTGTCCCATCCGCGATTACCCCACCACAGCGGTGGTGGTCACCGGCTTCTCGGGTATCACCTCTATCGGGGTGTCGGCATAGCTGTTTTCGCCATAGCCGCTCCCGTCATTGTTCCCATTCCACTCAGTCATGGTCGTCAGGGGACTCTCCTCTGTCACGATGCCGGCTTTTTTCAGCGCGGCAAGGGTCTCGGTACAGCGGGGATTGATGGTCACATCAAAGCCATTCATCCGCTTCTCAACCGATAGTGGATTGTCGCCGAATTCCTTTCCGAGATAGTAAAAATGAATCGCATTCCAATAGCCGTCCTCCGTCCATTGGACAAAGAGGTTTGGTGCCAAGCGTCCTTTCTCCGCATCCCGCAGCAGGGCGGCATAGATCTCCTCCGCCGTCGCGGTGTCCATGGAAACCGCGGTGTTTTTAAAATTCACATCTCCACTGCTGATGCGCTCAATTTGATCGGCGTACAGCAGACTGTTTTTCTGGAGGGTAGGATCGCCGACCAGAGCCAGCAGTGCCGCCGTCACCGAGCCGTCCACCGCCCTGTCCACCTCTGCGGGACAGAGGGTGTAGTAGCGGCGGAGAGAGCTTCCGTTTTTCAGGAAATAGTTCACAGAGAAAGAGGTGGTGTTCCACGCCTCGTTCGCCGACATTTCCTGCTGGGCGGCAAGGGTTGCGTCCTTGTTCTCCACCGCCGCCTGATGGAGCGCCAGCACCAGCTCCAATTGGGCGCTGTCCGCATCCGTCAGATTGCCGTGAATGTTGTTGTCCGCATAGAAATTTACCGATTCTATGCTGTCCGCCGTGGGGACACGGCGCTGGAAGCCGGTGATGTCAAACGCCATGGCACAGCCCAGCAGGGCGATGGCCACCGTCACTGCGGCGACGTTTTTCAGACTGCCCTTCAGCACCCGGAAGGACTTGCGCAGCAGCATCTCTGCCCCATAGTAGCCCACAAGGCCGGTGAGGAGCATACAGAACAGCATCCCGGGGAGAGAGGCTTTCCAAGAGGGCTGAAACTGCTGCCACAGCAGGACATACAGTCCCTGCCCCAGAGACAGCGCCGTGCAGAAGGTCACACCGTATTGAAACAGGGGCTTTGCCCAGGAAATCGCCACGGTGTCCCCCGCCGACTCACTGCGGCGGCTGCGATAGACCAGAAAGGCCAGCGCCGTCAGCACCAGCGCCACCACCATGTAAATCAGCAGGGTGGACAGCCCGGTGACGGTATAGCCGATGGTGTTTCCTTGGAAGACAGTGGAGTTATAGATGTCCTGCACCTGCATACTGTCCACCATGCGCACCACGGGAGACAGCCAAGTCACCCAGTCGCTCAGTCCGCCGTTGGCAGAGCCGTACAGGAACATCCCGGCAAAGGAGCGCACCAGTGCGTCCACCCCCACCGCGAGGACATTGAAGATGGCGTAAAACGCCGCGATCGCCAGCACCTGTCCCGCGAACATGGCGCAAAAGGTCGCCATGGAGAAGAAGAACAGGGAGAAGCCGCAGGTGAGCAGCAGCCACAGCAGCAGTTCCTTCCAGACGATGCCCACCCCGCCGGAGGCCTCCACCGCCACGGTCAGCAAAAAGATGATGCCGTGGGTGGAAAACAGCATGAACAGGCCGGAGAGATAGTTGGTGCAAAACACAGCCTCTCGCCGGATGGGCAGGGTGTGCATCAGCCCCACGGAGCGGGCGGTGCAGAGATAGGAGAACAGCGCCATCGCCAGCAGCACCCCGGCAAACAGAGCCAGCGTCAGTCCGCCGCCCAAGCCCATGCCCAGCACATCCCGCTGGATGTCCAGCCGGGTGTATGGACTGTATCGATTGTGGAGCTGGACAAATTGTGCCACCGGCATCATAAACAGCCAGATGGTGCCATACAGCGCCCACAGCGGCCAAAAGCGGGACAGATTTTTGCGAAACAGGGTGGGATTAAAGAATGATGTCACGGACCGCATAGTCAACGCCTCCCAACTCATAGATAAAGATTTCTTCCAGTGTCAGCGGCACAGCGTCCACCAACAGGGGATTGTATACCGCCAGACGGTTTGTGGCATCCTCGGCATTGGTGCGGAGGATCAGGGTGTGGATCCTGCCGGTTTTCGACGCATGGAGGGCATTCAGCTCGGCGGGCACCTCGGTCATACCGTCGGGGAAGACCACCTGTAGCTTCACCATATTGTCCTGCAATTTGGCAAGGCTCCGCTCTAAAATCAGCTTGCCGTGATCCATGATGCCCACATGGTCGCAGACATCCTCCAGCTCCCGCAGGTTGTGGGAGGACACCAGCACGGTGATGCCCCGCTCGGATACGTCGTTCATGAGCAGGCTCCAAACCTGCCGCCGCATGACCGGGTCAAGGCCGTCCACCGGCTCATCCAAAATCAGATAGTCCGGCATACAGCAGAGGGTCAGCCAGAATGCCACCTGCTTCTGCATCCCCTTGGACAGACGGCGGATGGTTTTCTTCTCGTCGATTTTGAAAACCTCTTTCAGCTTTTCATACCGCTCCATGGAGAATTGGGGATAGAACCCCCGGTAAAACCGCATCATGTCCACCACAGAGGCTTGGAGAAAATAATACCAGTCGTCGGGGATGGCGGCGATCCGCGCCTTGAGCTTGGGATTTTCCCAGACCTCCTCCCCGTCGATGGAGATGGAGCCGCCGTCCTGCCGATAGATGCCGGTTAAGTGCCGGATCAGGGTGGATTTTCCCGCGCCGTTGGGTCCCACCAGACCATAGACACTGCCCTTTGGCACCGTCAGACTGGTGCCATCCAGAGCGGCAAAGCCATCAAACCGCTTGGTCAAATTGGATACTTCAATCATGTTTTTCTCCCTCCTTCACTGCGGCGAGAAGGATTTCCTCGCCCACATTCAGGTACCGCAGCTCGCTGACGATCTCTTTCAGCTTGCCCAGCAGCTCGGTCACCCTTGTCTTGTCTCCGTCTCGATCGCCGGCGGCAAAGCTGCCCTTGCCCGGCACCGAATAGATATAGCCCTCGATTTCCAGCTCGTTGTACGCCCGCTGGATGGTGTTGGGATTGATGGCGAGTTGGCTCGCCAGTGCCCGGACAGAGGGCAGCTTGTCGTCGGCACCCAGTGCGCCGGTGACAATCAGTTTCCGCAGACCGTCCCGTATCTGCTCGTAGATGGGTCGGGAATCCCGGTAGTTTAGGCTAATCATCGAATCACCTCTCGATTCCTGTTGCTTGCGCGTTTGCAACTGTACTGTCTGTATTAGTACAGTTAATATAGCGCAGATTTGCCCCTTTGTCAAGGGAAAATTTTGGGAGAACCGAAAAAAGGGCTGCTGCACTCCCCTGCAACAGCCCTTTTCCATAGTCCCTATTTTCTTCGACTGAAAAACAAATCCCCCACATAGGCCGCCATCAGCAGCAGGGCGGCACCGTTTAAAATCAGCGCCAAGGTCTCGGGCAGGGGCGCTACCAGCTGTCCATAGCCCAAGGTGCCAAAGGCCAGCAGCATCCCCGCCACCAGCATCCAAAGCTTTCCCTTTTTCATCTCTCTGACCCCCCGTCAATTACATAGATAGGAGAACCAGCCCTCGGACTCGTGGCTCTCCAAAATCGCCCAGCCGTGGAAGCGGAGGGCATCCGCCACCTCCACCGCCCGATCGTCGATGATGCCGGAGCAGAGGAACCGTCCCCCCGCCGCCAGCAGTCGCCGCACATGGGGCGCTAAGGCGATGATCACATCCGCCACGATGTTGGCGACCACCAGATCATAGCCCGCCCCCATCTCGGCTTGCAGGGCAGTGTCGGACAGCACGTCCCCCGCCCGGACGGTGTAGCGCTCCTGCCCCACGCCGTTTAAGGCGGCATTTTCATAGGCAACGCCGATGGCCTTGTCGTCGATGTCGCAGGCAAAGGCGTGCTCCGCCCCCAAGAGCAGGGCGGCGATGGAGAGAATGCCGCTGCCACAGCCCAAATCCAGCACCCGCTCGCCGCCGTGGATCTCCCGTTCCAGCGCCGTGAGACAGAGCCGCGTGGTGGCGTGACTGCCGGTGCCGAAGGTCAGTCCGGGATTGAGCCGCAGTGCCACCCGATCGCCCACCTCTGCCGTCTCCCAGTCGGGAATCACCAGCAGGCGGTCGCCGATCTCCATGGGCTTGTAGTATTGCTTCCAGTTGTTCTCCCAGTCGGCATCCTCCAAATTTTTCAGGGTGAGGAGGAGGGAGCCGCAGTCGGGACGGCTTTTTTTCAGCGCCGACAGGGCGATGCGCACCTGTCCCATTTGGGCGATGCCGTCCTCGCTCTCCTCTAAATAGAAGGTCAGACTGCATTTGCCCTTCTTTTCCAGCCGCAGATCCTCGTCCACATAGTCCCAGTATTGATGATTGTGCTCTAAAAACTCCTGAAAGTCCCCCTCGTCGTCGATGACCAAATTGTCGATGCCCAAGTCGGACAGCAGCAACTCCACCGGCTCTAATCCCGTGGGCGTGGTGTCAATCCGCAGCTCCAGCCATTTCATCCCATCGCTTCCTCTCTCTTTTTCTGGGCGTTCCCCGCCCGTCTCGTCTCTATCTCCCGTCCCCCGTCCCCCGTCCCTTGCCGCCGCGCGGCAACCAACCGTAGCCCTCCGCGCCCGTCCATCTATCAAACAGCGGTGCAGCCAAGTATAGAACACAAAAGTTTTTGGCAGGCTTTTTTCAAAAAGCCGCGTCCCAAACCCCCGCGTCCCCCGTAACCCCCCGCGTTACCGCCGGGTGCCCACGAAGAACAGCGCCACCGTGCCGGGTCCTGCGTGGTTGCCGATGACGGGTCCCACATAGTTGATATAGACCACCCGGACACCCATGCGGCGCTTGACCTCGTCCGCCACCAGTTGGGCATCGGCCTCGCAGTCGCCGTGGCTGATGAACACCGTCTGCTCCCGGGGATAGACGGCGGTTTTCTCCATGCGCTCCACCAATTCCAGCAGAGAGGCCTTCCGTCCCCGCGCCTTGGACACCGGCACCAGATGTCCGCCGTCGTCCACATGCATCACCGGCTTGATGGATAGCATGGTGCCAAAGAGCGCCGTGGCGGCGGAGATCCGTCCCCCCCGCTTGAGATGGTTCAAATCATCCACTGTAAACCAGTGGCAGATGTTTTTCTTGGTCTCCTCGGCAAAGGCGCAGACCTCCTCGATGGTCTTGCCCCGCCGCTTTTCTTGGACGCAGAGATAGACCAGCAGCCCCTGTCCCAGGGAGGCACAGAGACTGTCCACCACCAAGAGCTTCGCCCCGGGGAACTCCGCCCGCAAATCCGCCGCCGCAATCACCGCCGACTGATAGGTGGTGGAGAGGGCGGAGGAGAAATTGATGCATAGCACATCCCGCCCGGTGTTCAAAATGGCGCGCATTTTCTCCTCGAACGCCCCCACGCCGATGGCGGAGGTGGTGGCGGTTTTCCCTTGGCGTATTTTGTCGTAAAACGTCGAAAAGCCCAGCTCGCTGCCATCCAGCAGGTTGCGGTAGTCCCGATCCTCCATGTGGAGAGAGAGGGGCAGCACCGCCAGCTCCAATTCCTCTGCCAGAGAGGCGGGCAGATCACAACAGCTATCCGTCAGTATTACAAAGTCTCCCATTGCCATGTTTCCCATGTCTCCTTATTTCTCGATTTCTTCGGTTTTTTTCTTCTTCCTTTTCCCCTCGGGCAGCGGCTCTAACAGAGACACATAGCGGCGGCTTGCCAGCCCCGCGGCATAGGATAGCAGGGCAAAATGCACCGCCGCCTCTGCCACCGACTCCTGGCTCTGATAGCTGTCCACCTCTGTCGCCGTCCGGGTCAGGGCATCGTCCAGCCCGGCGGCAAAGCGGGTATAGAGGGCTTCTATCTCCTCCCCCTCCTCCCGGAACGCCGCCAGCACCACCGCCATGTCCTTGGCGGACATCACCTGCTTTAAGGCGCAGATGGCAGTGAGATAGGCGATGTGCTCCCGCCCGTATTTCTTCCCCTCGGCTCGGGGCACCAGCCCGCTTTTGGTATAGTTGTTCACCATGGCAGAGGTCAGCCCGTCCGCCTCGTCCACCCGGATGGTCTGGCGCTCCATATAGGCCAGCACCTGATCCATATATAACGGAATGTCGGGCAGCTGCGCCCAGTCCACGGGGCGGCGTGTCGCCAGCAGCTCCCGCAGGGCAATCAGCTCGTCCATTCGGTCACTTCCCTTCCCGCAATTTCTTTGCGCAAAAAGGATACCACAAAAATGTGGTTTTGTAAACTAGCTTCGCTCACATTTGAAACCGTTTCAGCCGAAATTTTTCCCTGCAAGGGACAGTTTAACAGAAAACCCCTGCAAATGCTGTCGAAATCCCGGCGGTTTCGCCGTCTATTTTCCCACGCAGAAATGGGAGAAAATCTCGGACACGATGTCCTCTCGGGCGGTTCTGCCCGTCAGCTCGCCCAGAGCGGCAAGTGCCTCCTCCCCGTCGGTCAAGACCGCGTCGGGGGTCAGTCCCGCGCCAAGCCCGCGTCTCGCACGGCGGATGGCGTCCCGCGCCCGGGTGGCGGCGTCCGCCTGTCGGGTGTTGGTCAGGATGCCGCCGGGGGGCGTGTCGTCTCCCGATGGAAACAGCGCCCCGATGGCGGTTTCTAAGTCTGCCAGCCCCCTGCCGGTTTTGGCGGACACAGGGATTCCCCGGGGAAACCGGGCGCAGGTGGCGGCATCCGGGGGCAGGTCGGCAAAATTGAGGAGGGTCAGGGTTTTTTTCGCCTGTCCCGCCGCCTCGATGGCCGCCTCATCCTCTGCCGTCAGGGGGGCGGAGCCGTTGATCACCAGCAGAGCCAGCTCTGCCGCCGCCGCCGCCGACCGCGCCCGATCTACGCCGCAGGCCTCTGCCGCGTCCGCCGTCTCTCGAATGCCGGCGGTATCCGTCAGCCGCAGGGTGTGCCCGCCCAAGTTGAGCTTCTCCTCCACCGTGTCCCGGGTGGTGCCGGGACAGTCGGTGACAATCACGCGGTCGATGCCCAGCAGGGCGTTGAGCAGGGAGGATTTGCCCACATTGGGCTTGCCGATCAGGGCGGTGGGCAGTCCGTGCTTCAAAATCGACCCCCGATGACAGGTTGCCAGCAGGGCGTTGAGCCGCTCCTCGCAGTCCAGCAGCGTCGCCTCGATGGTCGCCCGATCCAAGTCCTCGATGTCCTCGTCGGGATAGTCCACCACGGCATAAAAGCGGGCGGTGATCGCCACCAGCCCGTCATAGACCGCCTGGGTCGCCCGGCGGAGAGAGCCCCCCTCTTGGGCGGCGGCATTTTGGGCGGCCTCTAAATTATCCGCGTCCAGCAGATCTGCCACCGCCTCTGCCTGGGTCAGATCCATCCGCCCGGAGAGAAAGGCGCGGCGGGTAAATTCGCCGGGTCCCGCCTGTCGCGCCCCGGCAGCCAGCAGGGACGACAGCAGCGCCGTCAACAAAATCGGCGCACCGTGGCAGTATAGCTCTGCCGATTCCTCGCCGGTATAGCTGCCCCCCGCCGGAAACCAGACCGCCAGCCCGTGGTCGATGACCCCGCCGGTGCAGTCGGAAAAGCCGCCCAGCACCAGACTGCGGGGTGTCTGCTCCCCCAGATATTTTTGATTATGCGCCGTGAAAACCCGCCCTGCAATCGCCGCCGCGCCGTCTCCCGAGACCCGCAGAATGCCGATGGCAGAGGGGGCCAGCGCCGTGGCAATCGCCGCAATTGGCTCCATTTTATCCACTCCTTATTTGATGGTTTCGCCGTGGGCGCGCTCCAAGTCCAGCAAAAACTGTTTGGTTGCCAGTCCGCCGCCATAGCCGGTGAGACTGCCGTCCGCCCCCACCACCCGATGGCAGGGGATGACGATGGCAATGGGGTTGCGGTGATTGGCTCCCCCCACCGCCCGCACCGCCCGGGGACTGCCCGCCAGCGCCGCCTGCTGTCCATAGCTCCGGGTCTCGCCATAGGGGATCTCCCCCAGTGCCGCCCAGCACCGCCGCTGAAAGTCTGTCCCCGAGGGCGAGAGGGGCAGGTCGAACACCCGCCGCTCCCCCCGAAAATAGGCCGCCAGCTGACGCGCCGTCTCCTCTAATAGGGGCGATTCCTCCGAGACCCCCGGTGTCTCCGCAAAGGACAGCTCTGTCAGTGCGCCATCGGTCTCCCCCACCCGCAAAAGTCCCACCGGGGAGGAGAGATATGCCGTTTTTGTTTTGCCCGTTTTGTCGTTCTCCATGCCCACGCCCCGTTTCTTCGTCTATTGCCC
>JAVVOA010000063.1:0-9056 GCA_036656515.1 Oscillospiraceae bacterium
CAAGGCCGTGCGCGGGCGCGACCGCGTCTTCGAAGGCCGCACGATCCTGCTGGTGGACGACGACGTGCGCAATGTGTTCGCACTGACGGCGGCGCTCGAGCAGCGCGGCGCGAAGGTCGAAGTGGGCCGCAATGGCTTCGAAGCGATCGCGAAACTCGATGAAGTGCCGGGCATCGACCTGGTGCTGATGGACATCATGATGCCGGGGATGGACGGCCTTACCGCCACCTCCCGCCTGCGGGAGACCTCTAACGTGCCCATTCTTCTGCTGACTGCGAAAAGCGAGGACACGGACAAAATTTTGGGGCTTAATTTGGGCGCGGACGACTATGTGACCAAGCCCTTCAACCCGGTGGAGGTCATCGCCCGGGTGAAGAGCCAGCTGCGGCGCTATATCCGTCTGGGTGCCCTGCCGCCGCCCCGGGAAAATGTGCTCACCAGCGGCGGCATCACCTTGGACGACGACAGCAAAACCGTCACCGTGGACGGGGAGCCGGTGTCTCTCACCCCCACGGAGTATGGGATCCTGTTGGAGCTGATGCGCCATCCCGGCTGTGTCTATCCCTCGTCCAAGCTCTATGAGGCGGTGTGGAAGGAGACGGCGTTGGGCGGCGATGCCACCGTGGCGGTACACATCCGGCACCTGCGGGAAAAGCTGGAAATCAACCCCGCCGAGCCACACTATTTAAAGGTGGTCTGGGGACAGGGCTATAAATTCGAGAAGGAGGGCAAAGCCCTATGAAGACAAATTGGCAATACAAGCTGGGGACAAAGGCCGTCGCCACCCTGCTGTTTTTGGCGCTGGCGACCGCCACCACCTTTTGTGCCGCCGGGGTGTTGGTGCTGGGCAATACCGGGCACTTTTCGGACAGGACAGACAGGCAGGCGTGGCTGGACAGCGCCCAGCAGACCATGGCGGACTATAACAGCCAAGCCCTGACGTGGTATCGGCTGACCAATAGCAAAACCCCACTCACCCGCACCCAGCAGTATCAGCTGGACAAGGTGCTGACCCCCGCCCTGTCCACCAAGAGCACCAACTATGCCTTTGCGGTCTATGCCCAGCAGCCCTTTGACGAAACTGGCCGCCCGATTTCCCCAGAGGCTTTGGATGCCTATGCGAGCGACATCCACTGGGAGCAAACTCTCGATGCCGAGCCGGTCTATACCTCTGTGCCCATGGAGCAGCTATTGTCCGACTACGCCCCGTCCACCGACTATCTGGACGAGGGGGACATCGCCCTCTCCGGCTATGTGCGGAAAACCCCCACCGTCCACGATGCCTTTTTCGCGGCAAAGCAGACCTTTGCCCAGTTGGATGCCTGCGAGGAGCCTGCTCTCGCGGGGCTGGCGGGCTTCGGCATTTTGACCCTCGCCCTGCTGGTTTTCCTGCTGGTTTTGGCGGGACGGCGGCAGGGAACTGTGGAGGCCGTCGCCCGCGCCGCTGACCGCTGGTGGTTAGAGCCGGTGACGGTGGTCGCTTGGGGCGGCGTTCTGTTGGGCGGCATTGGGCTGGCGGCGCTGGTGGAAGTCGTCCTCTATGGGCGCTATCCGGGGAGCGCGTCCATCCTTTGGTGGATACTGGGCTTCTGCTCGCTGGCCTGTCTGACCTGCGCACTGGGTCTGTGGTGGCTGATGACCGTGACCGTCCGGCTGAAAACCCATACACTGGGGCAATCCTGTCTCCTCTGGCGGCTGTGCCGCCGGTGCTGGTCTGGTTTGCGGCGACTGGGCGGGGCAGTGGGGGACAGTGTCCGTCAGGCAAACGTGCTGTGGCCGGGACTGCTGCTGCCCTTTGCGGCGGGGGGCTTTCTGCTCCTGCTGACGGCGCTGTTTTGGGCACCGGGACTGGTGATTGCCGGTCTCGTGCTCTATGCCGCGTGGTGCATCCTGCTCCTGGAGCTATCGGCTCTGCAAAAGGGGGCAAAGCGCATCGCCGCCGGGGACATCCTTGCCGCGGTGGACTGCAAGCGGCTCCACGGCCCACTCCGCGCCCATGGCGAGGCGCTCAATCACATCCGGGACGGCATTTCCGCCGCCGTCCGCACCCAACTAAAGGCCGAGCGGATGAAGACCGAGCTACTCACCAACGTCTCCCACGACATCAAGACACCCCTGACCTCCATCGTCAGCTATGTGGATTTACTCAAGCAGGAGGAGCTGCCCACCGAGCGGGCGCGGGGCTATGTAGAGGTCTTGGATCGCCAATCCGTCCGGCTGAAAAAGCTGTTGGAGGACTTGATCGAAGCCTCCAAGGCCACCAGCGGCAATGTGGCGGTACAGCTGGAAACCGTCCATCTGGGGGAGCTGCTGGTGCAGTCGGTGGGGGAGTACAGCGAGCGGCTGGCGGCGGCAGAGCTGACACCCATCCTCGCCCTGCCGGAGAACAGCGACGTGACTGTCTCTGCCGACGGACGGCTGCTGTGGCGGGTGCTGGACAATCTCCTATCCAACGCGGCGAAGTACGCCCTCGCCGGCACCCGGGTATATTTCAACCTGACTGTCGGGGAGACCGGGGTAGAGCTATCGGTTAAAAACACCTCTCGTGAGCAGCTGAATGTCAGCGCCGACGAGCTGATGGAGCGCTTTGTACGGGGGGATGCCTCCCGCACCGGGGCGGGGGGCAGCGGGTTGGGACTGTCCATCGCACGGAGCTTGACCGAGCTGATGGGCGGCAAGTTCGACCTGATCGTGGACGGCGATCTGTTCAAGGCAACCCTGACCTTTCCGCCGGAAAACTGAGAGATTTTACGAAAAAACCAGTATGAAATCCGCCTGCGCTGTGCTATACTTGCGGCAGAAGAAAACGGTACGGAGACGGGGGGAGGTACGCGGGGGATACGCGGCTTTTTAAAAAAAGCCTGGCAAAAATTTTAATGATCAGTATCATTCAGTTTGCCTATGGGAGAAGGCTTTTCCACTCGTAAGCGAAAAGCGCTTTGGTTGCTTGCAAAGGGACGATGCAATCTATTAAACTCTCATAAAAGTTTCGCTAGGCCTTTTCAAAGGCCGCGTCCTACCCTCGCGTACCCCTCGTCTCCCACCTTGGTTTTGAAAGGAAGTATCTGCGTATGCGAAAAACGAAAATTGTCTGTACCTTGGGGCCGGCCACCGATCCGGAGGGGGTTTTGCGGACGATGCTCACCACCGGGATGAATGTGGCGCGGTTCAATTTCTCCCACGGCAGCCATCCCGAGCACAAGGCGCGGCTGGACGCGCTGAAGGCACTGCGGGAGGAGCTGCACCTGCCGGTGGCGGCGATGCTGGACACCAGAGGGCCGGAAATCCGGCTGAAAACCTTTGGGGACGGCAAGGTGGTTTTGAAAGAGGGCAGCGACTTCACCCTGACCACCGAGGACTGTGTGGGGGATGTGACCCGCTGTGCCATCACCTATCGGGATTTGCCCGGTGACGTGGCGGCAGGCAGCGCCATCCTGCTGGACGACGGCCTGATTCGCCTGACGGTTTTAGAGATCATCGGCGGCGACATCCGCTGCCGGGTGGAAAACGGCGGCGTGATCAAGAACAACAAGGGCATCAACGTGCCCGGTGTCCATCTCTCCATGCCCTATATGAGCGCCCAAGACCGGGAGGACATCCTCTTTGGCATCGACCAGGGCTTTGACTTCATCGCCGCCAGCTTTGTACGGGGCGCGGCAGACGTGCTGGAAATCCGCCATCTGCTGGACGAGCGACACAGCGATATCCGCATCATCGCCAAAATCGAGAGTCAACAGGGTGTGGACAATCTCAGCGAGATCCTATCCGTGGCAGACGGGGTGATGGTCGCACGGGGGGACATGGGCGTTGAAATCGACTTCACCGAAATCCCCATTTTGCAAAAGGACATCATCGCCCAGAGCGCCGGTTGCGGCAAGCCCGTCATCACCGCCACCCAGATGCTGGATTCCATGATGGAGAATCCACGACCCACCCGGGCGGAGATCACCGACGTGGCCAACGCCATCTATGACGGCACCAGCGCCATCATGCTCTCCGGCGAGACGGCGGCGGGCAAGTATCCCATCGAGGCCGTACGCACCATGGATGCCATCGCACTCCGCACCGAGGCGGACATCAACTATGCCAAGCGGATGAAGCACGCGGCGGGTGATCGACAGCTATCCATCGCCGCCGCCACCGCCCACGCCGCCTGCACCACCGCCATGGACGTGGGGGCAGATGCCATCATCACCGTCAGCAAAAGCGGCATGACCGCACGACTGGTCAGCAAATTCAGACCCGGCACGCCCATCGTCGCCTGCCTCTTGGACGAGCAGGTACAGCGGCAACTGGCGCTCTCGTGGGGCGTGACCCCGCTCCTGATGCCCTATGCCAGAGACACAGACGAACTGATCTCCCTCGCCGTGGAGCGGGCGGAGCAGGCGGGGCTGGTACAGCCCGGCGATCTGGTGGTACTCACCGCCGGACTGCCCGCCGGCGTGCCCGGCACCACCAACATGATCAAGGTGCATCTGGTGGGCGACGCGCTCCTCACCGGCGTGGGCATCGGCAGACAGAACGCCAGCGGTGCCCTCTGCGTCTGTCGCTCACCGGAGGACATCGCCGTGAAATTCAGACCCGGCGACGTGCTGGTGGTGCCCTACACCAACAACGACATGCTACCCGTCATGCGACAGGCCGCCGCCGTGATCACCGAGGAGTCCGGCGCAAACAGCCACGCCGCCACCGTGGGACTGACTCTGGGCAAGGCCGTCATCGTGGGCGCCATCGGCGCCACCCGCACCCTCCACGACGGCATGCAGGTGGTGGTGGACTGCGCCCGTGGCGTGGTGCACCAGCTCCCCCTATAAGCGGGACGCGGGGGATAGGGTACGCGGCTTTTTGAAAAAAGCCTGCCAAAAACTTTGTGATCTGTCCTGCTTGGGCTATACCGCTTACCGGGAGTCCGGTGCGGGGGGACGGGGACAGGATACGCGGCTTTTTGAAAAAAGCCTGCCAAAAACTTTATGATCAGTTTCGATATTTGATCAGCAAACGAACGAAGGGGGCGGATGGTATCCGTCCCCTTCGCTCTATTCTCTCAACAAAAAGAAATCAAAACCAAACAAAGGGGCGGATGATATCCGCCCCTTTGCTGTATTTCCCAATCAAATATGAATGGGTTCATCAAAGCTTTTTGCGCAGCTTTTTCTCGAAAAAGCGCGTAGCTCCCGCGTCTCTCGTCCCCGCGCCGGTCTTTCGCCAGTGGGGAGCGCCCTGTCTGAACAGATCACAAAAGTTTTTGCCAGGCTTTTTTCAAAAAGCCGCGTACTCCCGTAACCTGTCCTCTCGCGTTTATTCCTCCTCGGGGAGGGTCTCGTCGTCCTCGGCCTCGCGCTCGGCCTTTGCCAGCGAGATGACCCGCACATCGTCAGGCACCCGCATGACCCGGACACCCTGTGTGGTGCGGCTGTAGACATTCACGTCGGCAGTCGCCATGCGGATCATGGTGCCATCGTCGGAGATGAGCATGATGTCCTCGTCGCCGTGTACCACCTTTGCCGCCGCGATTTTGCCGGTCTTGTCCGTCACCTGATAGCCCTTTAGACCGTAGCCGCCGCGCTTTTGCGCCTCGTCGCCCCGCAGGTACTCCCCGATGGGTGTGCGCTTGCCGTATCCGTTTTCCGTGATGGTCAGCAGGGTGGCATCGTCCATGGCGCGGGCGGCAGAGACCACATAGTCCCCGTCCCGGAGCTTGATGCCCCGCACGCCAACCGCGTCCCGTCCCATGCAGCGCACGTCGTTTTCGTTGAAGCAGATCGCCATACCGTCATGGGTGACCAGCAGGATGTTCTGCTCGCCATCTGTCCGCCGTACAGAGATCAGCTCGTCGCCATCGTCTAGGGTGATGGCGCGGATGCCCGCCTTGCGCGCGGTGTTTAAGACCGATAGCGGCAGCCGTTTCACCGTCCCCTCCCGGGTGACCATCAGCAGGAAGGACTCATCCTCCAAGCTCTTGACGTGTAGCATGGCGGTGACCTTCTCCCCCGGCTCCATGGGCAGGATATTCACGATGTTGCTGCCCTTGGCGGTGCGTCCCGCCTCGGGGATGAGATAGCCCTTTTTCCGGTGTACCCGTCCCATGTTGGTGAAGAACAGGATGAAATCATGGGTGGACGCGGTGAATACCGTCTCCACGCAGTCCTCGTCTCTAAGGGTCTGGGCGGTGATGCCCTTGCCGCCCCGCTTCTGTGCGCGGTAGGTGGACGCAGGCAGGCGCTTGATGTAGCCCGCCCGGGTCATGGTATAGACGCACTGCTCCTCCTCGATCAAATCCTCGATGTCGATTTCGTCCTCTACATCTTGGATTTCCGTGGCGCGATCGTCGCCATATTTGTCCCGTAGGGCGGTGAGCTCGTCTTTTAGGACTGTCCGCAGCAGACCCTCGTCCGCCAGCAGCTTGTCGAAATAGGCGATTTTTTCTTCCAAATCCTTGTACTCGTTTTGCAGCTTCTCCCGATCCAAGCCCTGTAGGCTTTTCAGCCGCATATCCAGAATCGCCTGCGCCTGCACATCGTCCAAGCCGAACCGCTCCACCAGATGCGCCTTGGCATCGTCATAGCTGGTGCGGATGATTTTGATGACCTCGTCGATGTTGTCCTGGGCAATCAGGAGGCCTTCCAGTAAATGGGCGCGCTCCTGTGCCTTTTTCCGGTCGTATTTCGTCCGGCGAATGATAATCTCCTCTTGAAAGGCGATGTATTCATCCAGAATGTGGCGCAGGGACAGAATGCGGGGCTGGGTCTGGTTTTCCACCAGCGCCAGCATGTTGATGGAAAAGGTGGTTTGCAGCTGGGTCTGGGCAAAGAGCCGGTTGAGCACCACTTGGGTGTTGGCATCCTTTTTCAGCTCGATGACCATCCGCATGCCGTTGCGGTCGGATTCGTCCCGCAGACCGGCAATGCCCTCCAGTCGCTTATCCCGGACTTGGTCGGCGATGTTTTCAATCAGGGTTTTCTTGTTGACCTGATAGGGCAGCTCGGTGACGATCACCCGCAGCCGTCCCGCCGTGCCGTATTCCTCCACCTCGGTGCGGGCGCGGATACACAGCCGTCCCCGACCGGTGGCATAGGCGGCGCGGATGCCCGCCCTGCCCATGATGATGCCCTTGGTGGGGAAGTCCGGCCCCTTGATGTGCTCCATCAAATCGCAGAGCTCGGCCTCGGGATTGTCCAGCACGCAGATGCAGGCACCGATGACCTCCCGCAGGTTGTGGGGCGGGATGTTGGTGGCCATACCCACGGCGATGCCGGTGGAGCCGTTGACCAGCAGGTTGGGGAAGCGGCAGGGGAGCACCACCGGCTCCTTCCGGGACTCGTCATAGTTGGGTGTCCAATCCACGGTGTCCTTTTCGATGTCCCGGAGCATTTCGTCGGAGATTTTCGCCATTCTCGCCTCGGTGTATCGATAGGCGGCAGGGGGATCGCCGTCGATAGAGCCGAAGTTGCCGTGACCATCCACCAGAGGATAGCGCATGGAAAACTCCTGTGCCAGACGCACCAGTGCGTCGTACACGGACTGATCGCCGTGGGGGTGATAGCGTCCCAATACGTCGCCCACGCAGGTGGCGGACTTTTTAAAGGGGCGGTCAGAGGTCAGATTGTCCTCGTACATGGCATAGAGGATCCGGCGGTGAACGGGCTTTAAGCCGTCTCGCACGTCGGGCAGCGCCCGTCCCACGATGACGGACATGGCATAGTCGATATAGGAGTCATGCATCTCCTTCACGATTTCTGACGTGATGATCTCTTGATCGGGGTACCGGATATCCTCCGGCTTATAATCTTTTCCCATATGGATGCGATGCCTCCCTTCCTATATATCCAGATTGACGGCGTATTTGGCGTTTTTCTCGATGAATTCCTTCCGTGGCTCCACCTTTTCCCCCATCAAAATGGTGAAAATCTCGTCGGCGGCGACGGCATCCTCCAACGTGATCCGCTTTAAAATCCGGGTCTCGGGATTCATGGTCGTCTCCCACAGCTCGTGGGGGTCCATCTCGCCCAGACCCTTGTTCCGGGAGATGTCCACCTTGCCCTTGCCATCCTCGCCCCGCATCTCACGGGACATTTCGTCTCGCTCCTCGTCAGAGAAGGCATAGCGGGTCTGCTTGCCCCGCACCAGCTTAAACAGGGGGGGCATGGCGGCATAGACATAGCCGTGGTCGATGAGGGGACGCATAAAGCGGAAGAAAAAGGTGAGCAGCAGGGTGCGGATATGGGAGCCGTCCACGTCGGCATCCGCCATAATCACCACCTTGTGATACCGGAGCTTTGCCGGGTCAAACTCCTCGCCAATGCCCGCGCCCAGAGCGGTGATCACCGGCATCAGCTTGTCGTTGCCATAGACCTTATCCGCCCGCGCCTTCTCCACGTTGAGCATTTTGCCCCACAGAGGCAGAATCGCCTGAAAACGGGAATCCCGTCCGCCCTTGGCTGAGCCGCCTGCGGAGTCGCCCTCGACGATGTAGATCTCGGTGAGGGACGGGTCTCTCTCGTTGCAGTCTGACAGCTTGCCGGGCAGCGTAGAGCCCTCTAACGCGTTTTTGCGGCGGATGCTCTCCCTCGCCCGCTTGGCGGCCTCTCTGGCGCGGCTGGCGGTCATGGCCTTATCCAGAATCATCCGCGCCACCTGGGGATTTTCCTCTAAGAAAATCTCCAGCCGGTCAGAGACCATGGCATCCACCAGCGTCCGAATTTCAGAGTTGCCCAGTTTGGCCTTGGTCTGCCCCTCGAACTGGGCATCGATCAGCTTGACGGAGATGATGCAGGTGAGCCCCTCCCGGCAGTCCTCGCCGGAGACCTTGTCGTCGTTTTTCAGCAGGCCGACCTTTAGACCATAGGCGTTGAGCACCCGGGTCAGCGCCGCCTTAAAGCCCGTCTCGTGCATGCCGCCCTCCGGCGTATGGATGTTGTTGGCAAAGGACAAAATCGTCTCGTTATAGCTGGAATTGTATTGAAGCGCCACTTCCGCCACGGAATCGCCCTTACTGCCCTCCATGTAAATCACCTGATCGTGGACGGCATCCTTGTTGCGGTTGAGCCAAGTGACAA
>JAVVOA010000064.1:0-8985 GCA_036656515.1 Oscillospiraceae bacterium
ACTTTTGGGCACATTTTGAAAGAAAAAGTTCCTCTATTCGTATGCATTTTCACACAGTCTGGTGCTATTTTCTGACAATCACCATATAGCCCACGCCGTGCAGAAGGGACGACGGGCGCGGGGGACGCGAAAACAGGAAGCCGACAGTTGTCGACTTCCTGTTTTTTTACCTTGGGCAAATACCTTGCCCCGAGGGGCTTTTGGGACGGCGAGGCCTATCGCTCGCCCTTGTCATAGGGGATGCCCTCTGCCTTGGGAGCCCGGGATTTCTTGGAGGTAAAGGCCAAAATGATCATGGAGGCGATGAATGGCATCATATTATAGATGTTTTTCGACCAGTCCAGCGCCGCCAAAAAGGTGGAGTCCGCAATGTTCGCCAGCGCCTTAAACACGGCGAAAAACAGGGCGGCAAGGAAAATCCGACCCGGCTTCCACTGCCCGAAAATCATCACCGCCAGCGCAAGAAAGCCGGTGCCTGCCACGCCTACCTCGAAGTTCCACGAGGAGACCGGCGGCGTGATATAGGCAAAGCCGCCGATGCCGCCCAAAACGCCGGAGATCAGCACACCCGCATACCGCATTTTATACACCGACACACCCACCGAGTCCGCCGCCTGGGGATGCTCGCCGCAGGCGCGGAGCCGCAGGCCAAACTTGGTTTTATACAGCACCACATAGGACGCGATCAGGATGGCGATGCCGATGAACAGGAACACATTCACCGTCAAGCCCCCGATGTCGAACAAAAACGGGGCGTTGTTATAGTCCAGCTTTGCCGACGCGGAGTTGTTGACGTTTTTGGCGATGACCATAGCCAGCGCCGTCGCCAGCATGTTCAGCGCCGTGCCGCCGATGGTCTGATCCGCCTTTAGATGGATGGACGCAAAGGCCAGCAGCGAGGAATAGACCATCCCCGCCAGCGCCGCCGCCAGAATGGACACCACCACGATCAGGAAGGGGCTGGTGTCCGCCGGAAACAGGGCGATCACCAGCACACCGGCCAGTCCGCCGATGACCATGATGCCCTCCAGCGCGATGTTGATGATGCCGGAATGCTCGGAAAACATACCGCCCAGCGCCACCAGCATCAGGACGATGGCATAGATCAGCGTGTATTTGATGAGTAGAATCATACCGGCTTCTCCTCCTTTTCGCCCTTCTTTGCCGCCAGCCAGCCCTTGATTTTCACCCGGAACAGCAGAGAGAACGCGCACAGATAGATGATGATACCGGAGATGAGATCGGAGATCTCCCGGGGGAAATACTTGGTGGGCAGATAGGTGCCGCCCACGGTGATGTGGGAGATGAACAGGGCGGAAAACACCGTCCCGATGGGGTTGCTGGATGCCAGCAGCGCCACGGAGATGCCGTTAAAGCCCATCATGGGCAGGGCGGTGGACACCTGGGGATTCCACTCTGCCGCGCCAGAGAGATAGAACAGCCCCGCGCCGATGCCCGCCAGTGCGCCGGAGATGACCATAGCCAGAATGATGTTGCGTTTTTCGTCGATGCCCGCATACCGGGCGGCACTGCGGTTGTGTCCGCAGGCCTTCAGCTCATAGCCGAAGGTGGTCTTGTTCAAAACCACCTGCACCACAATGGCGAGGATCACCGCGATGAAAATGGCGATGGTGGCGGATTTCTGCTGGAACAGGTCAGACAGACCCCAGTTGGGAATCAGCGCATCGGGAAAGCCCGTAGCCAGCGTGAAGGTTTTGGTGCTCTTGCTGTCGTACATCAGCCCCGTGCCGCCGCCATAGATCAGCTCGTTCACACCGTACAGCCCGATCCAGTTGAACATGATGGAGGTGATGACCTCGTTGATATTTAAGTAAGCCTTAAACAGACCCGGAATCGCGCCCCAGACCGCGCCAAACACCATCGCCGCCAGCAGGCAGATGTACCACGGGCTGTGGAGCACAATGGCAAAATACAGCGCGCCGAAAGCGCCCACCGTATACTGTCCCGCCGCGCCGATGTTGAACAGCCCGGTTTGAAAGGCAAAGCCCACGGACAGGCCGCAGAGAATCAGGGGCGCGGCATTGCTCAGCACCTTGCCGATGCCATAGGGGATGTCGCACAGTCCGCCCTTTAAAATCAGAAGAAAGCCCTTGCTCCACGCGTGGGCGGGGTCGATGGCCAACAGGCAGAAAAAGCCGATGATCAGACCGATGGCAATGCAGATCAGGGAGGCGAGGACGGTGGTCACCTGATCAGAGGCGAGTTTTTCCCGCAGTGTGCGGGGTTTCTGTTTATTCATGCGCCGCCTCCTGTTCCGTATTGCGCTTCGCGCCCGCCATATAGAGCCCCAGCTCCTCCACGGTGACGGTCTTGGGGTCAAATTCGCCCACAAGCTCGCCCTCGTACATCACCAGGATCCGGTCAGAGACATTCATGACCTCCTCCAGCTCCAACGAGATCAGCAGCACCGCCTTGCCGGCGTCCCGCTGCCCCACGATCTGCTTGTGGATGTATTCGATGGCACCCACGTCCAGCCCTCTGGTGGGCTGTACCGCCACCAGCAGCTCCGGTGCCTTGTCGATCTCCCGGGCGACGATGGCCTTCTGCTGGTTGCCGCCGGACATGGAGCGCGCCGGGGTCAGGCTGCCCTGTCCACTGCGGACATCGTACTGGGCGATCAACTCGTCGGAATAGCGGCGTACCTCGTCGAATTTGATGAAGCCGCGGCGCTGGAAATCCGGGTGCCAATAGCGCTGTAGCACCATGTTCTGCTCCAAGGAAAAATCCAGCACCAGCCCGTGCTTGTGTCGATCCTCTGGGATATGGCTCATGCCCCGCTTGGAGCGCTCCCGGATGGAGAGGTGGGAGATGTCCTGTCCGCAGAGGGAGAAGGTGCCGGCGCTCTGCTTTTCCAGGCCGGTGAGGGCATAGACAAATTCGCTCTGTCCGTTGCCCTCGATCCCCGCGAGACAGACGATTTCCCCGCCCCGCACGGTAAAGGACACGTCCTTGACCGCATTGTTCTTATGGAGCTTGGAGGGCACGGTCACATGACTGACCTCCAACACCGGCGCACCGGGTGCGATGTCCTTCTTCTCCACCTCAAAGCTGACAGGTCGTCCCACCATCATGCGGGACAGCTCCTCCTTGTTGGAGTCCTTGATGTCCACGGTGCCGATGCACTTGCCCTTGCGCAAAACCGTACAGCGATCCGCCACCGCCAAAATCTCCGCCAGCTTATGGGTGATAAACAGGATGGATTTCCCCTCGGCTGCAAGCTCCCGCATGATCTGCATCAGCTCTGCGATCTCCTGGGGGGTCAGGACGGCGGTGGGCTCGTCAAAAATCAGAATTTCGTTGTCCCGATACAGCATTTTCAGGATTTCTGTCCGCTGCTGCATCCCCACGGAGATATCCTCCACCAGCGCGTCGGGATCGACCTTCAAGCCGTACTGCTCCGAGAGCCGCACCACCTTTTCCCGTGCGGTTTTCTTCTCCAACAGACCGCCCCGCACCGGCTCCACACCCAAGATGATGTTGTCCAGTACAGAGAAGACCTCCACCAATTTAAAGTGCTGATGCACCATGCCGATATGCAGGAGATTCGCGTCGTTGGGGTTGCGGATCTCCACCACCTCGCCATTTTTCTTGATGGTGCCACCCTCCGGCTGATACAGTCCAAATAAAACGCTCATCAGCGTGGATTTGCCGGCGCCGTTTTCACCAAGCAAAGCGTGGATCTCCCCCTTGCGCAGTTGCAGGGTGATATCGTCATTCGCCTTGATTCCCGGGAATTCCTTGGTGATGTGCAGCATTTCGATTACAAAGTCGGCCAAACTCATCACTCCTTTTCAACGGGCGCTGACCCGTCTTGTTCCAAAGGCAAGCGCCCACCGTGCGTGGTCTTGCCTTAAAAAGCAGAATCTATAGAAGATTATACCCTAGCCGTCAAAAAAAGGGAATCCCCTTTCCGTGATTTTGTATAAAAAAGCAGTCCCCGGCGGGATTTCTCCCGCGGTGGACTGCTTTTCGCCTGCGATGGCTTTTTATTTCTCGGCGGTTTTCTCCGCCTTCGCCGCCTCGATGGCCTTCACCTCCGGCAGGGTCTTGCCTTTGCCGGTCAAATCCACCTGCAACACCGGGTCGATGGGCACGGCGAGATACATGTTGTTGCCAAAGATAAACGCGCCGGAGGTGATGCCGATGACCTGTCCATACACGTTTAAAAGTGCGCCGCCACTGCTGCCCTGAGAGATGTCGGCGGTGTTTTGAATCATGGGCAGGGCATAGCCCCCCACCGCCTTATGGCAGCTGCCCACCACGCCGGAGGAGACCGACAGCCCCAGTCCCAAGGGATTGCTCAACGTATACACCACATCGCCGTTGCGGATGGTGTCCGACGGCTGCATGTCCAGCGTGGCAAAGCCAGAGGTCTTTTCGTGCTTGGTGGAGATCAGCCCCACCCGAATCACCGCAATGTCGATGGCGGTATCGTAATACAGCACCCGCTCAATGGGATAGCACTCCCCGGTTTCCAGCGTGGCGGTGGCTGCGGTCATCTCCTCAAGGGTGTGGTAGTTGGTGACGGCGATCCCGTCCTCGGTGATGAAAAAGCCGCTGGCGTGGGCGGTGGGCTGCTTCGTAGCCACGGCAACGTCTGTCTGATAGCCGTCCAGACAGAAGACGGCGGCACTGCATCGATCTGCCACCTGCCGCGCGGTCAGCGAGCCATCCCCCTGCAAGCCCAAGGCCGCCGCCAGCGCAGGCGACACGATCTGCCGCTCCACCAGACCATCCAGCAGGGTTTGCTTGCCGCCCTTTTGGGGCAGGGTCAGGGCGGAGAGCGCCGCCTGAAACAGGTCGCCCCGGGAAAAGGCGTTGGTGCCCGTATAGTTGCAGCTCACCAGTCCCATGTGCCGGGCGAACACCGCCGCGCCATCGTGGGTAAAGTCCCCCTCCTGGTCGCAATAGCCCACGATCCGCAGCAAAAAGCTCAGTGCGTCGTTGGCGGACACCAGTCGGTCGGGGGCAAAGCTGTGAACCGTATAGCCGGACACCCAGCCAGACGCATAGGCAAAGCTGATATCTGCCCTTGCCCAGTCGGGCAGGTCGGTGAACGCCGTGGCATAGTCGCCGGTTTTCGCCACAGTCTCGTTGCCGGTGAGGCGCACCAGCAGCGCCACGGTCTCGGCTCTTGTGGCGGTGCGCTCCAAGGCATAGCCGTCCCTGTCGCCCCGCACCAGTCCCAAGGCAGAGAGCACATCGGCGGCGTGGGTGGCCTCGCTGGGCAGGGCGGCGGCGGGGGCGGGAAAAACCGTCCCAAACAGCAGCAGAACAAGAAGCAGGGAAAGAATCCTTTTTTTCATGGAATAGGCCTCCCGAAGTAGCAATCAGATGCTGTCCACTCTAGCACCTTTTCGTTTTTTTGACAAGTGGAATAGACAGGGCGGTCAGAATCTGCTACACTGCAAGGGAGAAAACCTGTCCGCCCTCTTGGCACAGCCTTTGGGCGGCAATTTGAAAAATAAGGAGCTGACTGAAATGGAACCCAGAGAAATTTTAAGCAAGGTGGATCACACCCTTTTGGCGCAGGGCGCGACCTGGGCAGAGATTCAGACCATCTGCGACGATGCCATGGCCTATGGCTGTGCCTCCGCCTGCATCCCCCCCTCCTATGTGGCGCGGGCGGCAGAGTATGTGGACGGAAAGCTGCCCATCTGCACCGTCATCGGCTTTCCCAACGGCTATAGCACCACCGCCGTCAAATGCTTCGAGGCGACGGATGCCGTCATGGGCGGCGCAGCAGAGATTGACATGGTCATCAACATCGGCTGGGTCAAGGATGGCCTCTATGGCGACGTGGAGGACGAGATCCACGCCGTAAAGGACGCCTGTCACGGTCGGCTTCTCAAGGTCATCATCGAAACCTGCCTGCTGACCGAGGGGGAAAAGATCCGCCTGTGCGAGGTGGTCAGTGCCTCCGGTGCGGACTATATCAAGACCTCCACCGGCTTTGGCGGCGGCGGTGCCACCCGTGAGGATGTGGCGCTGATGGCCTCCCACGTCAGCCCCAAGGTCGCCATCAAGGCGGCGGGCGGCATTGGAAATTTGCAGGATGCCGCGGACTTTTTGGCGCTGGGCGCGTCCCGACTGGGCACCTCCCGGGTGGTCAAGGCCGTCCGCGAGCTAGAGCGCCGGTAACGGGGGAACGAGGTACGTCGGCTTTTTGAAAAAAGCCTAGCAAAAACTTTTGTGCACTTTCATAAAAGTTTCGCCAGGCCTTTTCAAAGGCCGCGTTCCCCCCTGCGTTCCTTTCCCACTATCATTCTAACAACAAGGAGACTGAATCTTATGCCAACCCCTCATAACAGCGCCCCTGCGGGTGCTTTTGCCAAAACCGTTCTCATGCCCGGCGACCCCCTGCGGGCGCAGTTCATCGCCGAGACCTATTTGCAGGATGCCGTGCTGGTCAACAACGTCCGGGGCATCCACGGCTATACCGGCACCTATCAGGGCGTCCCCGTCTCTGTGATGGCCTCCGGCATGGGGATGCCGTCCATCGGCATCTACTCCCACGAGCTGTTCCATTTTTACGGGGTGGAGAATATTCTGCGCATCGGCTCTGCCGGCGCGATCTCCCCCAAGCTCAAGCTGCGGGACATTGTGGCGGGACAGGGTGCCTGCACCAACTCCCAGTTCGCCTCCCAGTTCGGACTCCACGGCAGCTTCGCCCCCATTGCGGACTTCACCCTGCTGGAGACCGCCGTCAAAATCGCCCGGGAGATGGGCGTGAATATGCCCGTGGGCAATCTCTATTCCTCTGACACGTTTTATGATGCCTCCAACTCCACCATGGACTGGGGCAAAATGGGCGCGCTGGCGGTGGAGATGGAGGCGGCGGCGCTGTATTGCAACGCGGCAGAGGCCGGGAAACGCGCCCTCGCCCTCTGCACGATTTCAGACAGCTTGGTCACCGGCGAGGCACTTCCCCCCGCCGACAGGCAGAGCACCTTTACCCAGATGATGGAAATTGCGCTGGCGGTGGCAGTGGAGATGTCCCGGCGATAAGCGTTGTCCCCACCCATAAAAAGTGATAAAAATCGGAAAGAATTTTCAGAAAATTCATTGCTCTTGCCCGAAAAATTTGCTATACTGTACCCAAGGTCAGCGAATGGCCTGTAATATGGAAGGAAGGTCGATTTTTAAAATGAAGAAGTTTCTTGCACTCACTCTTGCTCTTGTACTGACGCTGGCACTGGTTGCCTGCGGCGCCAAGCCCGCCGAGCCGGCTCCTGCCGAGCCCGCGGCTCCCACCGGAGATGCCGTCACTGTGGAGGGTTCCATCGCGCTGGTGACCGACGTGGGCACCATTGATGATGAATCCTTCAACCAGGCTTGCTGGGAAGGGGTCGAGGCGTATGCCAAGGAAAACAATCTGGAATACGACTACTATCAGCCCGCCGCCGACTCTACCGAGGATCGCATGACCTCCATTCGTCAGGCAGTGGAGACCGATGGTCGCACCATCGTTGTCTGCCCGGGCTTCCTGTTTGCCGACGTGCTGTATCAGGCACAGGATCTGTATCCCGAAGTGAAGTTTGTGGGCATTGACGTTTCCTTTGGCGACTTCTTGGCCGCTGCCGGCGTGGACACCATGGCAGCCGACTTCGACATCACCGCTTACAAGCCTGCCGACTATGTCAAGCCCAACACCGAGCTGATCGTCTTCGGCGAAGAGCAGTGCGGCTATCTGGCTGGCTATGCAGCTGTCATGGATGGCTATACCAAGCTGGGCTTCTTGGGCGGCATGGCAGTTCCCGCCGTGGTGCGCTATGGCTATGGCTATATCCAGGGCATTGATGCCGCTGCAAAGGAAAAGGGCGTTGATGTCACTGTCAACTACACCTATGGCAATCAGTTCTTTGGCGATGCCACCATCACCGCAAAAATGGAAGGCTGGTACACCACCGGCACCGAGATCGTCTTCGCCTGCGGCGGCGGCATCTACACCTCCGCTGTGGAAGCTGCTCTGAAGAACAACGGCTATGTCATCGGCGTGGACACCGACCAGAACCACATCGGCCTTGCCGAGATGGAAAAGGGTGCCACCTACAATCCCTTTGTCACCTCCGCCATCAAGGGCTTGAAGGAAGCCACCATGGACAGACTGAACACCTATTTCACCGGCAAGTGGGACACCGTGGGCGGCAACGTCACCGTGTTGGATCTGCTGTCCGGCGACTATGTGGGCATCCCCACAGCCGAGACCTCCTTCAACTTCAAAACCTTCACCATGGAGCAGTATGAAGCAGCCAAGGCAGGTATCAAGGACGGCACCATCAAGGTCTCCAACGACATCGGCGCAAAGCCCACTGTCAGCGAGAAGACCGTCGTCACCTACATCGACTAATTGCGCAAGCAAACGCAACAAAAGGGAGCCGCGATGGTATCGCGGCTCCCTTTTTCTATTGTGCGCTCTCCGGGCAGAGGAAGGTCTCCAGCTCTGCCACGGTTGCAACCACGGCGATGGCACCCGCCGCCGCAAGCTCCCCCTCCGGCGCATAGTCGCAGAAGGTCACACCCAGACAGTCCAGTCCGCAGGCCCGTGCGCCCTCCACATCGAATTTGCGGTCGCCGATCATCAGGATGCGGGAGCAGTCCCCCGCCCCCAGCCGCAGTCGCGCCATGGTGCGGCGGATGACGGTCTCCTTGTTCTCGTCCACCCGTCCGCTGCTGCCCACCACCTCTCGCAGAGAGGGGGCATAGCCGAATTTCTCCACAATCTTGCGACACAGCGGCTCCGGCTTGGAGGAGGCCAGCGCCAGCACATAGCCCCGCCGGCGCAGACGATCCAGCAGATTGGGCAGACCCGGCACCACCGCGTTTTCATACAGTCCCACAGCGCCGTATCGCGCCCGAAAGAGCTGCACCGCCTGTCTGGCGTCCCCGTCGGACAGGCCGCAGTATTCCCGGAAGGAATCGTACAGCGGCGGCCCGATGAATTGATTCATCACCCCAGCGGGC